>JBBSYO010000020.1:0-52734 GCA_038045185.1 Nanobdellota archaeon
TCATGGATAAATTGGCTAAAAAAGAAGAAAAGTGATTATACTTTATCTACTAATAATTAAGCATATTTTACTGCCAAAATGGTAAAGTTTATAGCGTTTATATAGAATAAACTGCCTTATTCTTACTGCCAAAATGGTCAAAATTTCTGCCCAATCAGATTATCACGTCCTGTACCCAAATCGTCTAGCATAATTCTTATGATCGAAGTATTCTAAAATAACTGCAAGAATTTCGGTATTGCTTGGAGTTATAACTGAATAAATTAATCTCCAAGCGTTTGGAAGCGGAAACCACCAGATATTATCTACTGCGTATTTTTGCTTGTACTCCTTAGGCATTAAGTTCTTGGGAATTCTTTCGCCTGCAAAAACATTTTCTTTTAAATCAAAAATAGCTCTTCGTAAGGCTTTCTTGAGCCAGTCATCTTCAGGAAGAGCATTGAAAGTGCGTTCTAAGTTATCATCTGCAAAAACAACACCATCTGCCCTCTTTTGCAACCTCACTGAAATTAATATCTAGTGCGATTTATAAATTTCTTGGCTAGTTCTGGATTCCAGATATAAACAACATAATCGTTCTTGTCAATGCCTATTTTATTATTATCCCATAAATACTGCAATATTACGCTAAACGTGCCCCACATCATCTTTTTAGGCAATTGATTAAGCAATTCTGTTTTTCTGTATTCTCCGCTGTGTTCTCTGATAAAATTTTCAACCATCGTAACCGTGTCTAACCGCGGGCTTCTCGTTATAATATTGGATATGTTAAAATGCATTTTCCTTGTCTCTTGTTCAGCCATAGTATCTATTGATACTAGTATCAATCGATTATATAAGCCTTTCGATTTTCAAGGTCGTACAAGAAAGATACTTAGGTGACCACACATTGAGGTTTTGTAGTCGCCCAATAAGGCAAGGAAAAGGGTTTTATGCTTTCGTCAGTCTTATCTCGCCCTTCTTTGCCTCGACCTTGAGAGCGTCGCCTTCCTTGAAGCCCGCCTTACGGAAAACTATTTTTCAGGAGAATCTTTCTTGTCAATTAATTTAAACACATTTGAAAAACACTCCCCGCAATAACGCTTTTGGGGATGAACCGGCCCATAGTCTTCTTGATAATAAGAATCTCCAGGAATTATGTGAATGTCAAGTTCGTCTAGTATCTTACCACAATTTTCGCATTTAAACTTTGGGGATTTATACATATAAACAAATGCCAGATAAACTATTTATAATTTGCTGGACGAGACTACCCGCCATAAAGAGAAAGAGTTTTATATACTAATTTGAGCCCTATTATACATGGATAAGAAACAAATGTCTGAAGAGGACATAAAACTCAGGTTCGTAACGCCTGCCTTGCTTGAAAAAGGTAAGTGGAGCAAAGAACAAGTCAGAATGAACGTGTACTTCACGGACGGCAAGATTATGATTGCGGGGAAGACTGTTAAACGTGGAAAAAGAAACTTTGCAGATTATATCTTGCAATATAAATCTAATAAACCCCTTGCAGTTATAGAAGCCAAAGATAACAATCACTCTGTAGGAGAGGGCATGCAACAAGCCCTAGAATATGCTGAAAAACTCGATTTACCCTTTGTCTTTACTTCAAATGGCGATGGCTTCGTATTTCACGATAGGGAATCAGGAAAAGAAATCAACCTTTCCTTGAGCCAATTTCCTTCCCCTCAAGAATTATGGGAAAAATACAAAAAATACAGAGGAATAACCGAAAAAATTGAAGAGATTATAACGACAGACTATTTTTACGAGCCCGGTTTCAAGCAGCCACGTTATTATCAAAGAATTGCTATTGATCGAGCTGTTGATGCCGTAGCCAGAGGCCAAAAACGCGCCCTTCTAGTCTTAGCAACAGGAACAGGCAAAACTTATGTTGCGTTTCAAACTATATGGAGGCTTAGAAAAGCAGGACTCGCAAAACGTGTGCTCTATCTTGCAGATAGAAACATCCTTATAGACCAGCCAAAAAATAACGACCTGAAGCCACTTTCCAAAGTCATAACCAAAATTGAAAATCGTAAAGCAGACACATCTTATGAAGTTTACCTAGCACTATATCAAGCAGTTTCAGGCGAGGAAGATATAAAGAACATTTACAAACAATTTTCGCCGAGCTTCTTTGACTTGATAATTGTGGATGAGTGTCATAGAGGCAGCGCAAAAGCCGAATCACAATGGCGTGAGATTTTGGAGTATTTTGCGCCGGCTGTTCAATTAGGCATGACTGCTACACCTAAAGAAACAAACAAAATATCCAATATGGATTATTTTGGAAAGCCGCTGTATACTTATTCACTTAAACAAGGCATAGAAGACGGATTTTTAGCGCCGTACAAAGTTATAAAGGTCGCAATTGACAAAGACGTGCACGGATACAGACCAAAGCAGGGAGAAACTGATAAATTCGGCTATGAAATCCCTGACTTTGTGTATACTAACCGCGAATTCGACAAGACGATTGTTATAGACGAACGAACACAAGTAGTTGCTCAAAAAATAACAGAGTTTCTTAGAAATACCGATCGATTTGCCAAAACCATCGTGTTCTGTGCAGACATAGAACACGCTGAACGCATGCGAAAAGCCCTGATTAACGAAAATTCTGACCTCTATAAGCAAAACTCCAAGTACATTATGAGAATAACTGGAGATGACAATATTGGCAAGAGACAAATAAGCAATTTTATTGACCCTGCTGAGAAATATCCTGTAATTGTCACAACCTCTAAACTAATGAATACCGGAGTTGACGCACAAACCTGTAAATTAATAGTTCTTGATGCCCCGATACAATCCATGACTGAATTCAAACAAATTATCGGTAGAGGAACGCGTATACGCGAAGATTATGGCAAGTATTATTTCACCATTATGGACTTCAGAAACGTTACTAATCAGTTTTCTGACCCTAACTTTGATGGCGAGCCTGTACAAATCTACACCATCAAACAAGACCAAGAACTAAAAGAACAACAGACTAAAGAACAATCCGTTCAGCAGGGAGAGCGCATCCTCGTAAGCCCAAGTATCGAGTATAGCGAAGAACCTGAAACAATCAAAAAGTATTACGTAAAGGAAGCTGAAGTTGAGATCATAAACGAACAGGTGCAGTATCTTGGTCCCGACGGTAAACTCATAACCGAATCGCTTAATGACTTCACCAAAAAGAACGTTAAAGAACGGTTTAGAAGTTTAAACGACTTTATTCAGCAATGGAACATTGTTGATCAAAAACGAACACTTATAGAAGAGCTTGAACGTGAAGGTCTGCTTATTGACGCTCTGAGAGAGGAAATTCCACAAGGAAAAGACTATGATGCCTTTGACTTAATCCTTCATATTGCCTACGGTCAAAAGCCCCTCACACGAAAAGAGCGAGCAAGAAAGGTCCAGAAAGATGCCTACTTCAGCAAATATGGCGACAAAGCGCGCAAGGTTATCGACGCCCTTCTTGAGAAATACGGCGATGAGGGCATAGAAAACCTAGAAAATCCCGAAGTCCTAAGAGTCAACCCCCTCAACAAACTCGGTCGCCCCCTTGAAATCATGAAACTCTTCGGTGGCAAAGAAGGTTATAGAAAGATGATTGAAGAGATTGAGAGCAGGTTGTATAAACAGTAATCAAGGTTTATAGTTTTGTAGATATTCTATCTTAGGTAAAAAAGGATATTTTTTTAGCAAGGTAGAATCATTATGAACCTCTTTCAATAGATCATCTGTCCAGTGTTTTTTATCTGCAGTGATGATCGTTAATCTGTTATTATTATGTTCCTGAACTGCAGAAGCAAGAGTTTGGGCGTCAGAGTCATTAGGACTAAGCCAAGTAAACAAACAGCTTTTAAGATTAAAATCTATTTGACTAACCGGAATTACCACTGTATCAATATAATTTTTAATAAAATAGTTTATTCTAGCTTGCAATAGATTAAAGATATTATTAACATCTTCTATAAATTTCTTTTTATCTTGGCTACTTTCATACCCAAAAATTAACCTCGTAACAATTAACTTATCCTGCGGGAAAAGTATTTTAGACTGTTCACTAGAAAACAAATCGTAATTACTATCTTGAATTTTTTGGTTAAATTCAAAGAGTATTGCTTTTTGTCTTTTCAGCCATTTTGGAAGATTTACACTTACTATGTAGTCGCATAACAGAAAAGAATCTTTTTTGTTATCTACGAATAATTTTGCTCTTTCTTCTAAAGGATGTCCAAACGGCATACAAAAATAAATCGGAAGATTCATATCTAAAAAATATTTCATTACTCATTCTCCAATCCTTCAAGAATTACCTTTTGGATATTCTCTGAAGAGTTATCTTTCGAAATCTTTATTTCGAATGGATTTGTTTCTTGCGCAACAGATTCTAATTCTTCGATATAGGACTTATAATTCATTTCCTTAAAATTGAGATTCAATTCTCTTATTTGTTGAAACAATTGTTTATTATCTTTATCAATAAATTCTTCCGAATCTTTAAATGAAGTAAAGGTTGTAAGAGTATCCCAAAGCTGATTCAATGTACCCTTAATTATCTCTAAATTCTGAATTTCATTTTTTTTGTTTAATAGAGCTATTTGAGAATTGCTAATGAAATTTTCAAAATCGAAATAAAACTTTTCTAATTTTAATGGATAGTTCAATGATAAATCTAACAATGCTCTTTGAATGTCTGCGTTTATATCTTTATTTGTGTCCTTATTTATTTTGTGCAGTAAGAATAATCTTGCTAAATTTTCCTTAGCCGAATAAAACTTCATGTCATATTTTTGATATTGATATTCTCTCTCTTGGTAAGCAATACCTGTATGTTTTTTATCTTTCAATATTTCTTTAATACACTTAATAATATCTAATTTTTCTTTAGGTTCTTCAATCATACTCAAGATGTTTTGATTACTTGAATCAAAACTGGCACAGGTAGTCATGCCATAATGAAAGTTTAAAATAGGAAGATTAAGTTTGCAAGATTTTATCACGTCTACGGCTATTTTTTGCAGAGCCGTTTTTGATAAGTCTGTCCCCTTTTCTTTTTTCCATTCTTTTTCAATTTCACTTAAAATATAAAGAGTTTTTGTCCTTATTTCTTTACTAAATGGAATACTATAATATACGGGATCATCAGTCCTTCTATAAACTTTCATTTTATCGGTACTTAAAATTTCATTCACCGCACCGTCTTCTTTTAGTTTTTCTAAATAACTATTTGTTGTTGGCCAGTTAGAACCAACTTTATTTGCGATCTCGTTAATTCCCTTAGGTCCTTCAAATAGGAAATCCAAAATTTCTTTTTTTATCTGGCTGGATGTTTTTCTAATTGTCACAAGAAATCACCCCTTTTCATAGCTATTTAACCCTTTCTTTGTTTATAAAACTTACTAAGGTAGGCGATATACTTAACAATCCTTGAACAACAAAGTTTAAATACCCTTTATTGTTCAGAACCAAGGCTTTCAAAAAAGGCTAAAAAAATAAAATGACAATATCTCGTAAAGTTAAGCGCGTCATCGATGGAGACACCTTTCAAACATACAGGAAAGTAAATGGAAGCAACTATGTTAGACTTCCGGGAGTAAATGCTCCTGAGTTGCATCAGTTTGGAGGCAGACAAGCCAGAGATAGACTAAAGCGACAAATTCAAGGCAAGGTTGTAACGTTGCAACCTGTTGGCAGGTCATATAATAGGGTAGTTGCGAGGGTCAGACAGAATCGGAGGCTTGTTAGATAATGGTTCAAAAATTATTTGGATTAGGTTTAGGAGCAACAGGAACAGCCGCAATATTGATAGTGGGCGGAATACTGGTCACCCAATTTGCTTCAGAGGGTTTAGGGGAATTTGCCATATTTGGGGGAATCATGTTAGCGTTAATCTTTGGAGGGTTAGGTGTTTTAGGCATTCTAAGGAGGTTGCTTTAAATGATAGAAGAGAGAAAAGCAGAGGAGCTTATAGATGACCGAAACAAGTGGAAAATTTATTTTGATTTAGAAATTCCAAACGCTGGATTAAGCATAAATAATAGAGGTGATTCAAGTGTTTTGGTTAAATTTACAATTAATCGCAAAGAGAATAATCGTTTATCTAATGAAGATATTGAGAAACTAAAGAACGATTTGAAAGATTTGGGAAAATTCAGAATAGTTAAACAAGGAAAAGAGTTATTGGAGAAATGAAATGCCTGGGGATGTAAACAATAAGATAGTTATTGGATTAGAGTCAACAATATTTTTAGTCTCTTTAATAATAGTCATCTTGCATAAGGTAGGAAATTTGTTTATTCCGTGGGTCACACCCATATCTTGGTTAATTTTCTTAGGGACAGTTGGTTATTTTATAATTAGGATGATACAGAATATTAACCGTTAATTACTAAAACTCTCTTGTAAAACTGACTCCACCAGCCTTTCCGAATTTTCTTGGTTTTCTTTAACTTGTTTTTCAAGTTCATCGCACAAAGCCATTAGCGTGTCGACTTTTTCAACGATACGTTTTTGCTCGGCAAGGGGCGGAAGCGGAACTTTTAGATTGCTTAGTGCAACTCCATTAACGTTTGGTTGTCCCGTGCCCATAGATTCTTCAAATAATTGTTGCCAATACAAACTAGAACCGAGAAATAACTTAACGTACGCGGGATTTATTGTCTTATTCGGAATTGCTCTAATCAAGTACGAAGCGAAAACAGCTTTAACGTTGACATTCTTGACCATATAGGACTTTCCAATTGTTCCTCCGGTTCGGGCAATTAAAATATCGTTTTCGTTTAATAAGTATTTTTCAGATTCTGAATTATCTATTTGACAACTTGGAACTTCTAACCAGTTAACTTTATCATTTTGAATATCTGTTATTCTCAACAGCCTTATGCCCTTTGTATTGTGGACTGCGGAAGCAGTATAGCCGTAATGAATTCTTTGGCAAACCTCCCCTAGTTTCGTCCATTCCCATCCCTTCGGCAACCCATAAGGCTTTTCCTCATCAGAGATTGGAGCAAGTGGCTTATCATTTCTGATCTTACCATCTTTGATGAGTCTGTCTTTTTCTGTCTTAATTTTCTTTAACAACTCTGACGCTGGCTCGTCTTGCGGGTCTTGCTGAACAAGCTTGCCTTGCACGGCGTCTTGGAGGATGCGCTGACGGAGTTTGGAGATATAAGATTCGTTTAAGTTATCAATCTCGTCTAATTTGGTTACTTTTTCAGAAATAGAATTTATTTTATTTCTGATTTTTACTTGCATCTCTAAATCAGGCAATTTTATCTCTAACGGAAGAAATTTATTAGGTTTTAGCTCTGTTTTAATTCCGCCTTTAATCTGGCTATTTATTGCCTCTTTGAAATTTTTACTTTTTAAGAAAGTCTTGAAGTATTCGATGTCTATTCTAGATTCATCAAACAAATAAGCTGAATAATGTATTGTGGCCAAAATGTCTTCTTTACCTTGATAAACTGAAACTGCCCCTTTCTCAACATTAATACCAGAAATTACCAAATCTCCTTTCTTTATCAATATCATATCAGTGTTTGTTGGCTTATCTGTTAAGTGTATTTCTCCTGAGAAATCAATTTTGTTTAACCTTCTCAAATTCATTCTATTTGCTTCTAAGGGTTTTATTCTACTTTCTCTTTCTTTTAAGAATGAGGAAATTTTAATTTTCTTCCAATTGAACATTGTCAAAAAACTCCATTATTAAAAATATTAAATAATATTTTCATCTTCAGATTTCCTTCAAAGATAATCTTTGAGTTTTTTCCATTTTAATTAAGTCTGTGATTTCTTTATCAACTATGCCTTTAATTATTGCAGAATTAAATCCCATGTAGTTTATCATTGAATACTTGTTGTAAATGTCTTTTTGTTTCATTAAATCAATTAGATCTGTTTTGTCTTCTGGATAAACTACTTTATCATATTCTTTAATTGAACATTTCATCTTTGAGCCAAACAAAAGACTTGTGTTCTTTTGTTTTGCGAGTTCAATAATTTTAGTTTTTAGCTCTTCTTCTTTTGCTTCTATTTCTTTCTTTAAAGATTGGAGCTTTTCATATTCATCAACTAAACCATTGTCATTACTCATTTTTATCCTTATAAAATTTATCTAAAGCCATCTTTCCAAATTTAGGATTTTTTTTGATTTCTTCTTCAATTCCCTTAATATGTTCGTCCATTATTTTTTGGTGCATTACAAATCCTAAGCCAAATAAGTAATCTGCAGTCTCTTTTTTACTTAAATTTTTAACTTCTTTCTTAACATCATTCCATATTTTGTTATCAAATATCTCTCTAGCTATGGAAAATAACTCATCGTCTAATTTTGAAATTTCTTCTTCTGTATCCTCGCCGTAGATTTCTTTATGCATCTCGGCAGGGGTCTTGTTTGTGTCTGTTTGCTTTCGTTCATTATTGTACCAATTCATGAAGTCGTTCATTTGCTTTTCTATTTCTACTGATGTTTGTGCTTCTTTATTATTTTTAAGATATTCTTCAAAAGCCATTTCAATTTCCCTTTTTGCTGGTTTGAATGCGTCTCTTTCTTTATTTTCTTTATTGTTCATGTTAGTAGTCATTTTTGTTGAAATTTGAAGGTATTTTATAATTATCCGTGGTCAATTTTCCCCTCATATTTGAAGATATGGGCAAACTTGGCATTTTCACCAATTAATAATTTCAATTGTTCTCTAACCCTTGACTCTGTTTCTCCAGAAGTAATAATTATATCATTAAAAACTGCAAAATAACCTGTGTTTACTTTTAATTCTAAAAGCCTTTTTCTTATTTTTCTTGCATTTGACTTGCTTAACTCTTGATGATAAACGCCCGTTAGATTAGGTTCTTTTTTTAATAGTCTATGTATTTCATCCCAATTTCTCATGCGATTATTCTCATTCTTTAAATAAAATCTTAGCAGTTCTTCGCTAGATTCTTCTTTCTCATTTAGTGGTTCATCTAAAGATTCAATTAATCCAAACTTGCTTTTTGCTTTAATATAATCTCTAGATAAAGCATCTACCATTCCCCTTCCAAATGTCATGTTATACCCGTTTAAAATACTTGAATAAACGATTTTTCCACAGAATGGAAAAAGAATTGTTTTTGCCATATACGGTTCAAATGGCAAAATATCCCTTATTTCGTCTTGCAACCCATAAACATGATATGCTTTTGATTCGTCGCCTAAGAAAACAGATTTCTCTTTTTCATGCAAGATGTAAAAATCTCCTTTAACCAGTTTTTTCCATTGACTCACTATGTTTAACTCGGTTTGATTAAATCTTAACGGATTTTCTTTAACAAATTCATCAACCATGTGCGGGTAACTAGATAATTTATCATCAAGTCTGGCTACCTCTTCAGCATATTGCCCATTAAAATCTGGAGTTGTAAGATTCTTTATTATATGGAACTTTTTATTTATGAAATGATATAATCCGTCACGTAACTTATAAAATAACTTAACTTCTTCATTGGATAGTTTCATTTAATCACCTTATCCAATTTTAGTAGCCTTCTATATTCTTCATTTATTAAATCCCACCAGTTTTCTGCAGTGTCTACTTGTTCATCTTCCCTTGTAGAAAGCCAATAGGTTTCAAAATTATAGGCTCTGATTTCTCCAATATAAATTATTTTATTACTATTTAATACGGCATAAATAGTAGCGATTGCCGGTGCGGGCCAGTCAATACAGTCATCAAGTTCGCTTTTATCAATGCTATAACAGACATATAATCTTTGTTTTATCTTTTTTGTATTGGGTAGTTTAGGCACATTTTTTAATAATTCTTCTGCCCTACTCTCTTTTAATGCCCATCTTTGTAAACTTCTTGCTCTCTGAAGACTAATTTTATATCGGCTCATTTTTACCTCCTAAATAATTTCCCATTCCCAATAATCCTCCATATATCTAGTATATCTAAATAGGTCAAGTTCTTTTGCGTAATTTAAATATTTTTTATAGTCTCTTTGCTGTAAAAAATATGAGATCTGTGCTGCAGAAATAGTATTATCAAATGTTTTCTTAATAGTAATAGAGTTGTTAAAGTTTTGCATTGCCATCTTTTCATTAGTATTAAATAAAAGTAGACCCATTAGATAATAGGCTTCCCAATGGTTTGACCATTTTTTGATAATCTTCTCCGTTAACTGAAAATCTTCTTTTTCTTTATTAACATGTGAAAGTGCTCCTGCTTTAATCAGAAGAGCATCTATGTTTTCAACGTCTTTTTTAAGAATTTCATTGCATAATTCTATGGCTTTATTCTCATTTTCTGAATAATTATGATAATATCCTGCTTTATTTAGTAGCTTAGAAATATTTTTGTCATCCATGTTTTATTTCTCCTAACATCTTCCAGAGATTATCATCTATTGTTTTGTCTTTTTTATTTTCTTTTATCGACTTTATTATTTTATCATAGAAACTAGGATAATTCACTTTTATCCTGTTTAGTTTATCTTTAATGTGTTCTAGTTTACATTGATTTGAACAAAATAACAATGCTTTTTCATCCGAGAATTGAGGCGATAGCCAGATGCCTTCGTTTGCTTGCTTTTTGCAGGTTTTACATGTTTCACCCATTCTTATTTTTCTCCTTGAATTTGACTAATAATTTCTTGAGTTCTTTTGATATTTGCTTGTATTCTTTCAATAATCTCTTCTTTAGAAAGCTCCCTTTCTGCTTCTGGTTTTGTGGGGTTGTTTATGTCCAAATTATAATTTCTTTTGATGATTTCATCTTTTGAAACCTTCCAGCATAAATGTTTAAATTTTTCATTTTCGCGGTTTGTCCACCATTCTTTCTCTAATTGAAACTCTTCATGACGAATTGGTTTTGTTTTATTATAAGTTACGGCGTCTTGGGGCAATGGATGCTCAAAGTACCACACGTCTTTTGTTCCTCGTGAGTCTTTTTCGAAGAACAAGAGGTTGGTACGAATACCGGTGTAGGGGCTGAATACTCCATTGGGCAGACGTACTATAGTATGAAGATTAAATTCACTTAGCAACTTTTCCTTTATTCGCGTCTTTACACCCTCCCCAAACAAGAAGCCGTCAGGCAAAACTAGACCGCACTTCCCTCCATCACGCAAGAGCTTCATAATAAGAACGAGAAACAAATCGGCTGTCTCTCTTGTTTTAAACTCGGCAGGGAAGTTGTTTTCGATACCGGTTTCTTCAGCTCCACCAAACGGAGGATTAGTGACCACAATATCGACCATATCTTTTGAGGTGTAATCTATTATAGGTCTTGATAACGAGTTATCATGGCGAATGTTAGGTACTTCAATATCATGTAAAATCATGTTAGTCATACCCAACAAATGAGGCAAGGGTTTCTTCTCTATTCCCCTTATAGTCTTCTCTAGAATTTTTTGTTCTTCTACACTCTTTACATCTTTCTTAAGATGGTTAATAACCGATATAAGAAAGCCACCCGTTCCACAGGCAGGGTCCAGTACGATGTCTCCTAATTGAGGGTTAACCATGTCAACGATGAATTGGGTAACAGGTCTTGGAGTGTAAAATTCTCCTGCGCTTCCCGCACTTTGCAACTCTTTTAAGATTGTTTCATAAATATCGTTGAATAAGTGTCTATCTTCAGCGCTTGTAAAATCAATTTCATTTATTTTGTTAATGACTTGGCGAATAAGGATGCCTTTTTTCATATAATTGTAGGCGTCTTCAAAGACTTGTTTTACAATATATCCCCTTTGGTCTGTCTTTTCATCAAGCTTCAGATTTTTTAGGGTTTTGAATAGATCATCATTGATAAAATCAAGCAGTTCGTCTCCTGTTATTCCTTCGGGATTCTCCGCCCACTTTCTCCACCTAATTTTTTCTGGTAAAGGACTTTTGTAGTTTTCATCTTCTGCTTCCCTCTCTTTTTCCATAGAGTCAAAAACTTTCAAGAAGATCATCCAAACCATTTGAGAGATACGTTGAGCATCTCCATCTACTCCTGCATCTTTACGCATGATGTCTCTTACTGATTTTACTATGTTGCCTAGATGAGCCATAGATAAAACAGAAAACTCTAACTTAATAACCTTTTTATCAGAAGTTAAAGTCTCTTCTGCTTATCCCGCCAACTCCAATACTCTTCTTTCCCTATAACCACATGATCGACAACATTTATGTCAAGAGAGTTGCCTGCATTGATTATTCTTTTTGTAATATCTAAGTCTTCCCTTGAAGGAGTTGGGTCTCCGGAAGGATGATTATGAATCAAGACTATTTTAGAAGCTGAATTCTTCAGCACGGGCTTGAATATCGTCTTGGCATCAAAAATAGTTGAATCCATAGTTCCCTTAGAAATCAACTGCTCGCCGATAATGTGATTCTTTGTATTAAGCATTAAAACAATAAAATGCTCTTGCTTCTCATCCTTCAATCTATCATGAAACAAATCAAAGACATCCTTGGCACAAGTTATCTTTTTAACTGGGTGTTTGGCTTGTGAGCGCCTCTTGCCTAATTCGGCCATGGCAAGCAATTGCATAGCTTTGCTGGGACCGATACCTTTGATGCTTTGAAGTTCAACTAAAGAACATTCGAATAACTTATCTATGCCATGTTCTGCAATAAGTCGATTTGACATATCAATAACGTTCTCGCCTTTACTTCCTGTCCTCAAGATTATAGCGAAAAGCTCGGCATCGCTTAGCGCTTGCGGACCATGTTTTAGGAAACGCTCTCTCGGCCTGTTCTGCTTCGGCATGTCATGGATTCTCATGGCTATGAATAGAAAAAATAGTTAATAATTTTAACTCAATCCCTCATTTATTTTCTTTAAATTCCAAAGAATAACTTTTTGCAATGTTTGCAGGAGTTTTTCATCTTCTCTTTTTTTTGATCCTTTTGTATACCCCATATATTCATCCAATAATCCAAACGGGATGTCGAAAATTGGAATGCCTCTTGATTGCAATAAATGAAATGTTATTAATCTCGTTGTTCTGCTGTTTCCATCTGCAAACGGATGAATGTGCTGGAATTCATTGTGGAAATAAACGGCAAAATTTAAAATTTCCCTAATAGATGATTTTTCTTTTCTGACAAACTCATCATACTTCTCAAATAAAGCATCTAATTCTCTTTTGATATTCTCTGCTTTAGTGATTTTAAAATCAGGATTCCCTTTAATATAGACTTCATCTGTTCTTATTTTGCCTGCAATTTTCGGAACATTTCTCATAGCTATTCCATGATAATTAAGAACAGACGCGATATTCAAAACCTTCTTTTCCGCGCTATCTTTCAGCATTTGCAGGATTGCTTCCTGATAATTCTTTACTTCATCAACATCCAGGCTCTTTAGATTGCCCGGGATAACCTTGTCCTGCAGTATTTTGAAAGTCTCTGATAATGTTATAGGATTTCCCTCTAATGAAAGGCTATGATAAACAAAAGAAATTTCAAAATCCCTTACAACTTTTCTGTATCCAGCCTCATCTTTTTTTCTTAATCTCTTAAAAATATTTAATTCCCTTTCTATCTCTTTGCTGTAAACATGGGTGCTTTCTGTTATAACTTCATGCTTATAACCAAAGTAAATAAGAAGATTGTTCAAAAGGATATTATAGAATATCTTTGCCCTCAAGGGTTTTCTTGAAATAATAAGGACCAATCCAAATCTGTTTAATATTTCCAGGTACTTTTTAAAAGTTCTTGGGTGAGTATCCGCGTCTTTGGGGGTAATCTCCTCTTTTTGCAAAGCTTTGCTCAAAAATGCCGCAAAATTCTTGTCAAGTAAATAATTGTAACTAACATTGTTTTTAAGACAATGCTGAATTATTCCATATAAGATTTCTGCCTTTTTGTTCATGTCTGCTTCAAAGCCATATTCAGTTTTTCTAAGGAGACCAAGTGCAACCAACTCTCTAAGCTGTTTATGTATTGCGTGATAATCTCCCTCAGATTTATTAAACCCCCTAACAACATCCACAGGCTTCATTGGGGCTCTGTTCTTATAGATTAATTCAAAAATGTCATATTTGGTGACCATAACAATACAGACTCTTTTCAACTTTAAAAAGCTTTCTATTCGGCATAAAAAGTAACATATTTTGTAACAAATAGTGCTAAATGTATCTATTGTCGTGCTTCAAAAAACGCTCTCTCGGCCTGTTTTGCTTCGGCATGTCATGGATTCTCATGGCTATGAATAGAAAAACTAATTATTTGAATTCCTTTTAAGAGTAACCCTTTCTTCTTTTTGGTCAAAGATAATGACAAACTTATCAAAAAAGCCTGCTCTCCCAAGCAAAACAGGGATTTCCTGGCCGTCAAGGACAATTCCTTTGTTCAAGATAACTTTTACAGGCAGGTCAAATTTATATGTTTCATGAGGCTTTCCAATTTCTAAGAACAGTTTAGACTGCACTGCTGGAACTTTTCCTCCGATACCAGCCGCATCTTCCTTTTTGCCGCTTAAATCAACCCCTAATAATTCTGCTACTTCTTCGGGTATTGCTGAGACATCTGCTCCAGAATCGAGCAGAGCTACAAAAGTATATTTCCCGCCTGCCCCAGATAAGGTAACGGGAATTGAAGGAGACTTTACTTCTATATTATTTGGTCTTTTTACACGTTTGTAACGAAAGGCAAGGCTCATTTAGAAGATCATTGTTTCTTCACTTGGTACGCGGGCAATAATAAATTTCTTCCCGCCCGATAGAGTCTTTGCTCTCTCGACAACTTCCTTTAAGTTTCTGCCGTGTGCAAGTATTCTGTTTTCAGCTACAGCTATCCACTCCCCGGCATATTTACTAATATCGGTTTCCATAAAATAATTATAGGCAAGTTCCTGGGATGATTTTGTCATATTATTCTTTCTTAATGTCCTTATTTAAAGGTTCTCAAGCCTTCCAAGAAGTAGCAACAAAGACAACTTTAGAAGAATACCTCCTTTTATTCATAGTATCAAATATACTCATTAATATATAAAGATTGTTCTTAACTATTGCTCGAGAATATCATGGATTCTCATGTGATTGATTAGAGGTTCATCTCCTCAAGCTCCTGGCTGACTAGGGATTCAGCTTCTTCTAACTGGAAAGCAACATCGGGATATTTTTTAATGCTCTTATTTTTGAAGAATTCAATCGCAACCCTCTTTATATCCTGCTTATCTTCCTCATTCCAGTTGAATTCCTTCGCGCTTTTAATCGCAGAAGCCCGATACTCGCTTTCCTCATAGAGCAAATGGCTCATTGACTCAGGCTTGTTTGTGTAACGAGCAAGCATCTTATGCAATACAACGTTGCCTATGATTTTCCCAAGCGTCTTTAAAGCACTATTTTTTCCCATTTTGACTCGAGAATCTCCTTATCTGTTTTTTCAGACAAGTTTCTTATATACATTAGTGCCCGCTTTTTTTCCAATTTAGACGCGCTGTTGCTTTTCAGCTGTTTCATAAGCCTCTCGCCCAGTTCGTTCCTGACGCTCTCATTTAACATTTTGTTATCCACAATTTTCCTTAATAAAAGCCTAACAAGCATTACATTTCTGAGCGATTGGTAAATTTCCCTGCCTGCTGAATCTTCGTCATCAATGTCGCTCCAGTCCAGCTTCATCCGAAGGTCTAATTTTGACAGATCTGCCTTTGGGAGAAGATTGAACGTGCCGTGAATTGCCTTAAAATCCTTTAACTGGTAAATTAAAGAAGGGCTATGGGAGTATTGGGACAAAATTGAATCTTTCGAGTAAAGTTGCATATCAAGGTTAAGGGCTGCTTTTTTCCCTTTTTTCTCAATCGTTTCTATCAACTCTCTCTTTTTGCTCTTTGGCAGTTCTTTCTTTGTCACTACAATCACATCTATATCATTATATTCCTTATAATTGCTCTGCACCGCAGAACCGCAGATAATTATCGAATCTAAGTTAGGCACGTTATCTAATACAATCTTTTTTATTTTATTCTCAATTGCCCTTGCTTTTTGGTTGTATTCTATCCTATTCAGGATTTCGCCTGTATTTATTTTTCCTATCTCCAGCAGCTTGGGTCTTATGCTCTTGCTGAGAATATTTGCTTCATTCTGAGTAAGACTAACCCCACTAAGTTTCTTGGCGATTATTTCATTCTCCCTTTCTGTCATTATCTTAACCATATAATATCTTATAGTATTAAGTGCTATTTAAAGGCCTCTATCTTAGGATTCTGCTTCGGCATGTCCTTGATTCTCATTTTTCTTCTTTTTCTTAAGAATTATCTTGCCATCTTTAGCATGTATATCAAGATAATCCCCTTCTTCAATGCCTGCTTCTCTTATTATTAAGGGCGGAATATTAACCATATATTTGTAATAATCCTTATTTTTGTGCTTGCGCAGGAATCTTTTTTGCACTTTCACTTTTAGACATAGTGATTTTATTATATAAAGCTTGAGGCGCCGAAAGGTTTTTATATTTGAGGCGCCTAATTAAATAGTGAAAAAGAAGTTTCTTGGATTCGGATGGAAAAGCAAAGTTGCATTAAAAAGAGTAACTTATAGTATTTCAATTAACAAACTTGTTGCAGAAGGAAATTGCCTCGAGAAAGGCCAGGAGCTATATTGCTATCTTGCAGAAGATGAAAAAAACAGGCAGATAATTGTCATTTACTTAGACGGAAAAAAGAGGGACAAGAATTAGCATGAGAAAGAAAGTTCATAATTTAGGAATGCGGATTTGCCAGCCGGACTCTTATCAAGTATCGGCTGTCGGGTTCAACTCCCGAGTGTTCCACCAGCGAAACTTAGGCCGAAAGACCTTTGTTTTACTGGATATTAAATCCTAAATAGTATTTATATCTTTCTTCACGAAAAAAGACGATGTTTCTGCGGGTGCATAAACATACGTTATACGAATATAAATGACTTATATTTCAAAGTTGTAGTGATTAAAATGAGTGAAAGCCAATCAAGATATAGTATTGTTGAAAGATTAACCCAGATGAAACTGGATATTATCTCAGAAAAACTAGATTTAGAGGCA
The DNA here is from genome assembly GCA_038045185.1 of Nanobdellota archaeon. GTDB lineage: Archaea > Nanobdellota > Nanobdellia > Pacearchaeales > GW2011-AR1 > JBBSZK01. The sequence goes on from JBBSYO010000020.1 coordinate 16,994, forward strand.
GACGTAAAGCAAAAACAGCAAAAAGTCGAGCAGCTTAAAAAAGAGCTTGCCGATTGGGAGAGCGATATACAGCAAGATACAGAAAGAAACAGAAGATTAAAGAAAAGAGAAATTGAAAAAACAGATATGGAGAGCGAAAATGCAAAAGAAAGAAAAAATGCTAAAGAAGAAGCCTTAAATGAAAAGCTAGAGGCTATTGACAGAGCCTTAGAAAGAATTGAAGAAATAAGCAAAACCTCTCCAACAAATCAATAATTATGCGCTCGAACAAACAAAAAAGGCCATGTGCCTGAGCTCCAAAATGGAAAAAATATGCAATGCCAAGTGCAGCATCCTGTAAAGGTTACATCTGATAATTTGGGGGCGCCGAAAGGCGCTCCCGGTATTCAATTAGCAATGGGAAGACCACATAAAAAAGGCTCAAGCAGCGAGCCAAAGAAATTTAGGTGCTCTGTCTGCGGAAGACTTTATAGAATGGATTGGGCTATTCAGAATCACGAAAAAGTATGCCCTTGGAAATTATTGGCATAGCCGAAAGCCTTAAATACATGAAAGATTAAGTCTTACTAAGTAATACTATGGAATCAGTAACTATCAAGCTTGAAAGCGATTTTCTCAAAGCTTTAGAGAGAACTATGAAAAAACACCGCTATATGACCAAAACAGAGTTCATACGTCAGGCAATGCGCGACAAAATGAACGAATTGGAAAAAGAAGAAACATTAAAAAATGTAGAAAAGCTGTTCGGCTCTTCAAAACACAAGACTACTGATGAGCAACTGCATGAAGCAGGAGAGAGGGCAGTCAGGATTTTAGAAAAGAAATTCAGGACCTAAGCAGTTCATTAGTTCTATAAGACACAATTATATCAGTTATCTGCTTAAAATGATGATCCAGAGTCACAAGAACTGCTCTGCTGTCGCGCGCAATAAGCGCATGCAAAGCATCTTTTCGCGGAATTTTTCTCTTTAATGAAAGATCTTTTGATATTCCTATCTGTTTATCTGTTGCTTCTAGAAAAATAAGAATCTTACGCAAAGGCATAATCAGCGATTCTAATTCGTAACGAGAATATCCTGCTTCCTCAAGCTCTATTATCGTTAAATCAGAATAAAGAATTCTATCATTTTTGCTAATTATTTTACTTATAAGTTTCCGAGCCCATGCGCCTTTCGGAAGATTAGGCTCATCCCTGTTTTCAAAGAAATCAAGCCAAACAGAAGTATCAAAATAGAACCTCTTTTCCATCAGAAAATCAAGAACAATTGCTAATTAAACTTTCTTCTCGGGCAGCCTTGCTCGGGCTTAATAACCTTTTTATAACTCGGTTCTTTATACATATCGTGCCGTTCAAACTCTCCCCCTCAACATTAAGCTTAATGCATGAATGCCCGCGATGCTTCTGGCTCACTAGCCACAAGATTTGGGCGAGACCTGCAGGCATATTCCCCTCGCTTCCAAGTGGAATGGACGGGATACTCAAAGCGCATTTTGACAAGTTTATGGAAAAGGGCACGTTACCACCTGAACTATGCAATAATTCAGAATGCAAGAACTTAAAGCTATTTGATGACGCAGAACTCTTGAAAGAGTGGAGAAACTCAAGAAGGGGATTATGGTTCGAAGATAAAGAGGAGAACGTGCTGCACGGAGGAATTGATAACCTGCTTGTAAACAAGGCAAATGGCAAGCTTATTGTTCTTGATTATAAGACACGAGGATTTCCATTAAAAGACGACACTCATGAGCACTATCAGGACCAGCTTAATATTTATGCTTGGCTTCTTAAGACGTTAGGACGCAAAGTGGAAGATTTTGCTTATTTGCTGTTCTATCATCCAAAGGAAGTCCTTGAAACAGGGGAAGTGGTGTTTAATACTGACTTGAAGAAGATGAAGGTTGTGCCTGAAGATGCTGAAAAGCTGTTCAACAAGGCGATTAAGATGCTAAATGGCGAGTGCCCGAAGAAGATGTGCGAGTGGTGCGAGGGACGATAACTTAAGATAGCTAAGAATTAACAAGTTAATGCCCTTCGGGCAACTCCGCTAAGACAATCTCTTCATTTCCAGCCAACTAATAAGTTTAGTCTTATCGGGAGGCACATCTTTCCTTGAATAATATACAAAATCCATTCTTTCATAGCATTTAGGACAATAACAAACTCGTCCTTCAGAAGCTTTTATGGAAATTGATTTTGCTATACTTGACTTTAGAAATTTCTTTTTTCTCCTTGAATAAGCGCCGTAATATCTTGCAAGCTTCTGATTCTTTTCTGGAACATGCTGAATAATAGCAGAAATAAAATCATGCACAAGCATGATTTTATAGTGTATCTTTTCATCATGATCTTTGTAATAGAATTTAACAGCCTCTTTATTGTAGGCAATTATCCTTGAGTTTGCTATTGCTGGATGCCGAACATATCTGCCCAAATATCTGGCTAAGCCCTTGCGAGAGGATATTCTATCCTCTCTGACATAAACACAAAAGCCATTAGGATATTTTCTATATGCTTCCTCAATAATTCCTTTAGGAAGATATTTCTTCAGTTTTTTGAGGATATTATATTCCCATTTTTTATGCAGAGCATTATATGGAATATAATTTCCCAACGGAACAAATTTTCCCTGTTCATCAAATCCCCCTTCAGTAACAATAGTATGAACATGGGGTTGATTCTTCAAATCTTTTCCGAATGGATGAAACACTTCAATAACTCCAGGAATTAAATCTCTTCTTTTCATATTAGAAAATACTTCTCGAATTGTTTTATATGCAACATCCATCAAAATCTTGTACAGCTTTCTATCTTCTTGAAAATATTTCCAGAGCATATCTGGAATTCCAAAGACAAGATGCCTATGGAAGATATTTTTCTCTAATTTTTCAGCTAACATTGATGCCCATTGGTCAGCATACCTCTTGCCACAGCAAGAGCATAGCCTTGAATTGCAGCCAAATGGGAGAAATCTATATTCGTTGCAATTCTTGCAATAATACCAAAATCCTCCTCTGCTTTCATCTTTGCAAGAAAGCATTTTCTCTACTTCAATTCTTTCTATCTCTCTAACCTTATTTGCCCCTAGGTAATCTTCCCAGCTCTCCTGGAAGATTTGTTTTACTGAATAGAAAGGTTTTTCTTTGTTCTCTCTTTTATTGTTATATGTTGTTTCGTGAATAAAAACAACATAGGGTTAGCACCTAAAAAGGCTAACCCTTTATACTTTATATACTAATAATTATTTGCGACGAAAATAATAATGCGATAAAGAAACTAACTTAAATTATTTCTTATAAAATTATTATTTCTAAAAAATGTTTCTTTAGTATAAAATCTTAGCTGGGCTGTGCTGTTTATAGTGCGTCATACAATACAGCACCGAAAGATATAAATAAAAGCAAATTCCTAAAACAATATGGATTTAGAACAAAAGATACCGTCAAATTTGCCCAGCACAGGAATCTTGCCTGTTAATAAAAATGTAGTCAGAGATTTTATGAGAATCACCAGAGGTTTGCAAAGCAGAGATATAGGCAGACCAATTTATGAAGAAAGAAAACCTGTTTACCTTCAATCTCAAGAAGAGAAAAAGTATTAGCTCATCTTCTTAAATTCGCGTCTTCCCACTGCCGCATAAAACCCTCATCCAAACTCGTACGCTCTAACAGTATTCTCCGCTGTTTCCAGTCCCGATAAAATGCGCCAAGCAAAAGTCCAATAGCAAGCCCAGAAAGATGCGCGATGTTCCCGACATTGCTCGGCACAAACAAGCCAATCACATCTCCAACAGCCCATAAAATTCCAGCGATAAACATAGGCATCGGCAGCCCAAACGCAAATACAACAAGCGTCGGTCTCACGACAATTAAAGTGCCGATAATTCCAAATATTGCCCCGCTAGCACCCAAAGATGAAGGATAAAAGAAAACAGATGCAAAATTAGCAACTATCCCTGCGGCAAAAAATACGAGCAAAAACCTCCTCGAGCCGATAAGCCTTTCAAGCATGCTTCCAAATAAAACTAAAGCAAACATATTATAAATCAAATGCCCAAAATCTCCGTGCAAAAATATTGCTGTCAAAAATCTCCATGGCTGGCTGAAAGATAATTCATTAAGCAAGAATAATTCTGTAAATCCTGAAAAAACAGTTTGCAAAATAAATACCAAGACGCAGATTACCGCAAGCCACGCCGCATAAAACTTAAAGCCCATAAAACGATAAATAAAAACAGATTAATAACCTTATGGATAATTCTGTAATTGTATCGCCTGTTTTCAAAAGTTAATTAAAGACGCTCGCACGTGCGCCCATTCCAGCACATATTTTTTCCGCACGAACAGCCCTCAACAAACATTGCATTACAGCCAGTTTCTTCACCCCGTAAAACTGCTCTCTTATAATCACAACTATTAGAGCAAAAGTCAACTCCCCACATTCCCCCTTGAAATGTACAGATAACGCTAAGCTCATCAGCAGAAGGCTCAGGGCACGCATCAAACCTGCAATCATTGCTCGCATTTCTCGCAACAGAATTTCCATCATCGCATAACTTCGCCTCTTCAGTGCAAGCGAGCATCGCGCCCTGATTATACCAATAATACATCCCAAAAGCAACTACGATTACCAGCACAATAATAGTCAGTGAAATCAGCGCAGGCTTTCCCATTTTCTCCAAACGCAGCAGACATTTAATAACCTTTTTATACCTTAATAGCTCGTTTAAAATATGGCGGTTGTAGTGTACCGGTAGCACACCAGCTTGTGGCGCTGTTAGAGTGGGTTCAACTCCCACCTTCCGCTTTCATTGAGAAAAGGAGTTGAACAAGAGAGGGTTCAACTACGTGAACTCGAAGAGTTAACGTTCCCGCGGAACAGAGTTCTGCGAGGACCCACCTTCCGCTTCCCCCTACAAATTAAAATAATAATGTAAGGGGAAAGAATTAAAGATTCTTGACAATTTGAATAGCTTGTAACATAGTCAAGTAAATTCTTTATAACTATCAACAAATAGTTTACAACAACAAACCAAACGATTGATAGTGGCTGCCGCGCCGAACGGTTTCGTTCGGAGTGCTCCTTCCGCTTTTATCTATCAAAAAGTCCTTGAGTTTACCACACCTTAAAACGTCAGGAATCATGGATTCCTGAGCGCCTCGAAATTCAAAGAATTTCTCAGCCTCAAGAACTATTGTTCTTGATGGCCATCAAAGATTTGCATCTTTGAGGGGTGTGGTTTGTGTGGGACTCACCAAGAACTTGGTTCTTGGGTGCACGAAGAACCGAAGGTTGCTTCGTGTTTGGATGCAAGAAAATCATTGCTAAAGATGATTTTCTGCACAGAGAATTACGAGAGCAAGCAATTCTCTTGTGCTCAAGAAGCGACCACACCATGAATGGTGTGGTTTTCGTCAAGCTTCTTGACATCAAAAACAAAAAAGCCCTTGGGTGCGCGCACCAAGGGCAGGGATTTATCAATATCTCGGACGGAAGAACGGAAGCACAAGACTCTTTTCAAGTGGATGCAAGCCGCGGTATTCGTGCGTATTGTCAAAACTGACAAAGCGCAGCAGAGAGCCGTAACGCTTTTGCAGTGCACGCTTAACTTTCTCGCGCGCATACTCATAATTCCAGCCACGAACAACAAGTTTTTCTTCGAATCTTAATGGTTGCGAATCAGTCTGAGAAGAAATTGATTCCCCTTCCAAAGGATGCTCGCAAGAATCTCTCTCGTATCTTACTGCAACTTCCCAATTTCCATCTTTTTTCACAAGGCGTTTTTTCGTCATGATTGCTTGCCCCCTTACAATTCATAAAGACCAAAGGAAAGCAGAAGGAATAAGACTTGTCAATATTCAATAAGTGCAATATAGAAACGCATATTCTCACATGAGCTGCCCAATTGCGCACAGTTTGCTATAGTGAAAAATCCCGATAGAAACATATGAGATATAATGTTCACTAAATTCAATAGTGAATATATTCAAAAGATACTTAAATATATCTTTGCTAATAATTAAATGAAACGCAAGATAATCGGGCAGGGCCATAATACGCTGACAATCACCCTGCCAAGCAAATGGGCGCGAAAGCTAAACCTCAAAGCGGGCGAAGAAGTTGACATAGAAGAAAGCGGCAGCAGGCTAATCCTGAACACGTCGCAGCATCCTAAAGAAAAATCATGCGTTATTGACATTCGCAACTTTACTGTTCCGCTTTTATGGCGCTATTTTCAGTCAGTATATCGCGCCGGCTGCGACGAAATAAAAGTGCTGTTTGACCCTGAAAAAAAGAAATATGAAGATGCGTTCCATTATTACACAACCCAATTTGAATACAGGCACCTCGGAGAGAAGGTTCCGCCCAAGCCCGCTATTGCCGTAATTCAGGAAATTGTAGGAAGATTCGTGGGCATTGAGATAATTGAGAACGGAAAGGATTATTGTATCATTCGGGAGATGGGCGAAGTGTCTCCAAAAGAGTTCGAAAACTCGCTGCGAAGAATTTTTCTTATAATATTGGAGCTATTTGACAGAACAATAAAAGCAATAGAAAACAATGAAATTAAAGATTCCAGCTTGTGCAAGGAAATTCACGCGATTGACCTTAGCATTGACAAATTTGTGGACTATTGCGCCCGCATTTTAAACAAAATAGTCGGAGTATGCCCTGAAGAAAAAAAGCAGCTCATGTTTTCAAGCTTATTTATACTTGAGCTTGTCGGAGATGAATTTAAGTATATAGCTAAGCACCTTGCACTTTCAAAAAAGCCTGTGAAAGAATGCCTTGCCATCGCAAACCTTGTTAAAGAGCATTTTGAGCTTTATTACAGGATTTACTACAAGTTTGACAGAGAACTCACGATAAAGTGGGGCCAGAAAGATATTGAGGTTTACAAAACGCATTTTAGCACAAAAGACGGCATGCATGGCGAATGCCGCAGCATTATGAGACATTTCATGATGGTGAGCAAGCTTACACTCGCCCTCGTTGAACTGCGCATTCAAATGGAATTTTAGTTGAACCAATAAATTTTAGCCAGAATCCAAACACTTTTATAACCTCATTCCATCTTTCTTACATGACAACATACGAACCAGACACAGTCAAAGGCTTTCCTGAATTCCTGCCCCCACAATCGCAAAAATACGCCGCAGTTCAGCACGCAGTAGAGCAACAATTCAAACTTCACGGATTTCTGCCTATTAAAACTCCCACTGTAGAATTTGACGAGCTCATGCGACCCGACACACAAGGTCCAGAAGACGAAGCAGTTTCAAGCAGATTCAAATTGCAAGACCGTGGAGGCCGCAACCTCGGCCTGCGCTATGAGTTTACTTTTCAGCTCGCGCGCATATTCAAGCAGCACCCCAATATAAAGCTCCCCTTCAGGAGATACCAGATAGGCTCGGTCTTCCGCGACGAACCAACGAGTTCAGGCCGCTACAGAGAATTCGTCCAATGCGACGCAGACATCATCGGCGATGCCTCGCTTGAAGCAGACGCAGAATGTTTGGCTCTCTGGAGCGACATCATGAAATCACTCGGAATCAAAGCAGAAATACATGTCAATCATCGCAAACTGGCTAATGCCATCTTAGACAGCGTGCAAATAAGCCAGAAAGCTGAAGTCATGCACGAAATAGACAAGTTAGACAAGCTCGATGAAGATACAGTTAAAGCAAATCTAAAAAAATACGCAGACACCAATCAGGTTCTGACGCTCTTCAAACTCCTTGAAAAAGATTTGGCATTTTTCGTGAGCAATATGTTTGACGGAGCAGATGACATAATAAAATTGCGCGAGCTGGGAAAAAAACATGGTTTTACGCTTGTATTTGACCCTCTGCTCGTGCGCGGTCTTTCTTACTACACAGGCATGGTTGTCGAGCTCAAGCACGCAGAAGGCAAACATTCATTAGCAGGCGGGGGACGTTACGACAAAAGCGTAGGGAAATTCCTCAATCGTGAAATTCCAGCAGTTGGCATTTCAGCAAGTGTCGAACGTCTCGTTGAACACGCAACCATATCCCAACAAGGTCCGCGCGCGCTCGTCATTTCGATTGACCGCCACGCCGAAGCGCTTAAACTATCACGCACCCTAAGACAGGCGCATATCTCTTGTCTCGTCTCAACGGATAAACCTGGCAAGTCACTCGAATATGCAAACAGCTATCAAATTCCCTACGCTATTTTTATCGGCTCAGAAGAAGCGAAGAAAAAGAAATTCAAACTCAAGAACATGCTTTCCGGCGATGAGCACGAATATACTGAGAAATCATTAATTAGAGCACTGCAAAAAGGTTAAAACTCTTCGTCCTCGTTCACGCCTTCTTTCCTAACCGAAACGCTAAATCCTGCAGGCGCATCATCATCTAGCGATTCGCCAACAGCAGGTTCATTCATGACCTTATCGGATTCATCCTGTGACTGCTCAGCATCGCGCATAAACTCCTCAACCTCCAAACGACGCCGTTCCAGATCGTCCACGTTCTTGCGTTCATACAAATGTTTAAGCCAAACCCAAATTTCCTCAAAATGCCCTTCCTGCTCAAGCAAAACACGTTGCTGCATATCAAGATGCAGAAGTGCAGCAAAATCAAGGATGCGTTCATGCCGCGTTCCTTCAGTCACAAAAGAAGAAAACGGCAAACGCTCATCGCGACCTTCAAACAAAACTAAAAGCTTCGCATGAATCTGTTTAATGCGCTCATGCACATTCATCTTATGTTTAGGCAACGCAACCTCAATTTCCCACTCGTGCTGCTTCACCAGAATTTCTCGCTTGATGCGGCGATTTTCCGTCTTAATCGCCTTCCCCAAAGCAGACATAAGTTCTTCCAAAGTCACACGCCTAAAACGTGGCAGTGGCGTGCGGGGCACGAGCGCAGGCGGCTCGCCATCCAGCTCAATACGCTCTTGTACATACGGTTTGGCTTCTTCCTTAGTGCCAAATAAAATCTCATCAAGCGTCGGAATATCCTCATTCAATACAATCTCAGATTTAATTCGCAGCAACAAAGAAGCCGCCAACAGCACCTTAGAAGAAACAAAAAAGTTCGCCTCATCAAGTGCGCGCGCACGTTCCATAAACTTTGCGCTCAACAAACACAAATCAATATTCCACGGATCAAGCTGCTCTGTATTAATAAGGTCGTAAATAATGCTCTGCCAGCTCAGTTTATCCTCAAATAACAGCTTGTGTATCTGCTCCTGACCAACTTGTTCAATCGCACTAGTCTCAGTCATGCCAGCATTCAGAATGCTAAGTTTATATCCCTTGCCGCCTCTTCCCACCAGAGAGAAAAATCCTGTTCCCATTTGCAAGTTACGACAGAAACGAAAGATTTATATACTTCAATAAGTTCGTATTATTAATCACCTCTTTTTCCCAGGAGAGGACGTTTCATCCATCTTCTTGAAGGGTGAAGCCTCCTCTCTTCGGGTTTGAACAACTATAGAGTTTAAGGAAATCGTTCTTCAAGACCTTCCAAGAAAGTCCTCGCAGAGGCAGGAAGGCATATCCGAACGAAGGAAGAGGTGATAAACCACTAATCTTTTTTCAAATCAATAACTTTGAACCCAAACTTTTCATAGACCTTATCAGAGCTTATTATTTCATTTTCCTTAGCAAACGCCATGAGCAATGCGTCAAAAATACTAGCCCCTTGCTCAATATATTCAGTAGCTTTAAAGAACAATTCCCACTTGATAAAATCTAACGCCGCAATCCTAGATATTTGAAATAGGGTCTCTTTCAATGGGATGCCTTCCCTAGTACAAACAATCATTAATTCAATAAGGGTAAATGGAGTTATGTAGATTTCCCCTTTATTTTTTTCATAGATTTTTTTAGCTTTTTCTTTTAGCCAGTCAGAATTCTTTAACAAAGCCAAGAAAAAGTCGGAATCAGCGTATTTTTTTGAATGCATTCTTCTCTATCTCCTCCCTAACTTCTTCCTTTAGCCTTCTAATAGTTTTCTTCTTTAGCCTATCTCCTCCAAGTTTTCCTAGGGCTTCAATAGGGTCATCTTCAATAGGTTCAATAGAGAGACCTCTATCGGAAGTCTTTAATATTAATGTTTTGAACTGCAAAAGTTCCCTTATCTCTTCAGGAATATACAGCCTCCCTTGTTTATCAAAATAAACTATTTTCTCCATAAACACTAAATATTACCATTATTTATAAACTTTTCCATTTATCGTGATAAATACCATTTTATTAGAATTTTTGGGTTGAATACCCCACAGCTTGCTGTGGAGTGAAAATTCTAATTAGAAAATCGTGAATCAGAAATTTCCGAATACCGCGGAGCTTGCTCCGGTTCGGTAGGAAATTTCAACGATTTTCTTTATCTTCTCGGGTTTAAAATCAGGAGTTGGGGGTTCTTCAAGACCTTCCAAGAAAGTCCTCGCAGAGGCAGGAAGGCATATCCGAACGAAGGAAGAGGTGATGATTATTTTACTAACCAACAATTTATAAAGAAAACGCTTTTAACAACTGCAAATGAAAGCACGAATCTGGGGCGCCCTCATAGGGTTGATATTCTCGCTCATAATAACGAGTTTTAGCCTGATTCGCATAATCCCCGGAAAACTCTCCCTTCTCATCACGCCCCTAGCAACCATCTTTACTTTCCCAGCCACAATCCTATCAAGATTTATCTTCGGTACACTATTAAGGCAACAAACTTACTCAAATATATTATGGATGCGCTGGCCCTGGGGACTAATACTTATAGCCATAGTGTGGATTTTGATTGGATGGGTCGCAGGAGCAGTAATAGATTTCATAAGGAAGAAACCCGTAACATTATATCCTACAGCTCAAGCAAAGGAATTTGATAGGTTCATAGAAACAGAACAGTAATTAAGCGAAAAACGAACAATCACTACTTCTTCTCAAATTCAGTATAATTGCATTTCCCGCAATGCAACCGACCTTTGTGCTGTGCCAAGAAAACACCAGCCCCACAACGCGGGCAACTGGCTCCTCGCGTAACTTTAGTCCCATCAACTTTGTAATGCTTATACTTCTTGCTTGTTGGCTTATTCTTATGCGGCTTCTTGCCCTTCTTTACTACTTTCTTTTCGTCTGCCATTATGATATTGCCTTCTTCGCCTTAACGCGGGGTTCAATCTGCTGCTTTAATTCAGGAGAGTCGTACACAAACGTCTCAATAGTAAAATGATGCGAACCGTAATGACTGCCAATCTTTTTTACTGCTACTTGCTCAGGAGCTACCTTGAAATGTGAAGCAACCAGCTCAAGCACGTGCGCGTGTGCCGGAGATGATGTCTGCTCAAGATTTAGAACAATTTCACGCCTCTTCAGCAACTTATTCATATGTTCATTTAAGATGTTCATCGCAACCTCACTGCAAAAAGTCCTTTCTTAGGCAAGGATAACTTCTTTGAAATCTCAGACTGTTCAGGATTCAAAACAATAATTTTCCCCTTAAAACTATCCAGATGCTCAGTCGAACCACACTCAAGACACTTCGAACCTTCAAACAACGCCCGGCACTGCCGGCATGCTTTCATTGCCATTATTTCTTGCCCCCTTTCTTTGATTTCTTCCCAGCATCTTTCGAACCTTCTTTCTTAACACGTTCACTCTTCTTGCGCTGTTCATCTAACCATTCAATTTTACCCAGCCCCGGCTGTCTCATAGTCAACCCGATTTTAGGATCTCCCATCTTGTAACTAATTGCTACAACTCGGGCTAAACATTTATCTCCCACAGAAATTACGCGTTTCGAATTCTTGCCCGCAAGAGTGCCGGTCTTGCTCAAAGAAACGTAATCATCCATAGTTTGTGAAATATGAATCATACCGCGCGCAGGCCCAACACGGATAAATGCGCCAAAATTTGTAATCTCTTCAATAGTGCCATATGTTAATTCATGCAAATCCGGTCTCCAGACCAATACAGTAAAGCGCGACTTATAATACGTTGCGCCGTCTCCAGGAATAATAACTCCGTCTCCAACAAAATCAACGCCCACGACGCTCATCACAAACCCAATTTCCTTGCTTACCTTATCAACGTAAGTTTCATTGAGCTGCTTTTCTACAGCTTCGCGCGTTTCCAAACCAAAGAGGCGCGGCTCGACCCGCACGTAATCTTCAATGTGAGCCAAATAGAACATATCTTCTAGTGAAAAAGATGGTTTTTAAAGCTTTTCAAACCCACCAGACTCTGGTCCAACGCGTTTTTGGGCATCAAAAATTACCACTCGGTTCGGCACTCGTCTTTTAATCTCGCGGTCAAGACTTGCGATGTACGCTCCCTGCTTGCCTTTTTTAATAAGAAAATCATCCACCTTACCGGCACCAAATGAGATGTGCTTCAATTTAGTCCGCGCAAAGAACGCAAGAGCTAAATCAATAGCCACCCTATCATCATGTGATGACTTATCACCTCTGCGCAAATCCTTCAATTCCTGCACAACCTCGCGTGGAATAAGCACCTTAAAGCCCTGCTCTTCAAGCTGCCCCGTAAAATCAATATTCTTCTTAAAACAAGATACAATAAAATTAGAATCTACAATCACTTCCATGTCAACTCGAAACACGCTTACTATATAAGACTTACGAAAATAACGTTTATATAGCAAACAACCTTATAGAAAAAATGGTGATTGCTGAAGATAAAAAAGAAATGCAGCACATTGCCTCTGTCCTGCGGCAGACAAAGCGTGCGCTAAAAGAAGCTGATGCACTAAGCCTGCAACAACTTTCAGACCAGACAATACACTCCGCAACTATACAACAGCACACTGATTTCATTACCCTCGCTGTCCTAATTTACGCGCTGAACAAAATGGTCGCGCGTCATGATAAAATAAAGATAAAACGCTGGGACTCGCTTGTTAACAAAATCTCGAACGAGATAGACAAGTCGCTCGCAGAACTCGAAAGGCGTGACGTAGAAGAATTCGCACGGCATTTGGAGCACATCAAAGACCTGCTCATAGATTTCTCTCCAAGCGCAAAACAGGACATACAAGAAGTCTTAAGAAAAGCAGCAGTTAACAAAGCAACGCGCATTTACGAGCATGGAATTTCACTGCATCAAACCGCACATCTGCTCGGCATCACCCAATGGGAACTCGCGGATTACATCGGACAGCGTAGCATCTTCGACAACCCTTTTAACGCAACCATTGATGTCAAAAAAAGAGCCAAGATGGCAGAGGATTTCTTAAGATGAAAGCATTGATTTTTGACTCAGGTCCGCTCATCAACTTCACACTCAATGGTCTGCTGCCTGTGCTGGAACAAATGAAAAAGCGCAACCAGATAAAATTCCTAATCACGACAGAAGTCAAGCGCGAGATTTACGACCATCCTGTCACTATAAAACAATTCGAACTTGGCGCGTTGCGCATGCGAGACCTGCTCGATCGCAGCGTGCTGGAAACCCCTGAAAGTCTCGGCATCAGCTCAGAATTAGTCACGCAACAAACCAGAGAACTTACTGACAAAGCAAACCACTCACTTCAAGCAGATGGGCAATGGATACCATTAGTGAGCGAAGCTGAAATGTCCTGTTTCGCTTTAGCCAACATCCTAAAAGAAAAGAGAATAGAAAGCATGATGGCTGTCGATGAGCGCACCGCGCGCATGCTCGCAGAAAAACCCGAAAGTCTCGCCAAACTCATGGCGCAAAAACTTCACAGAAATGTCAAACTAATCATCAGACTAAAAGAACTTAAGGACATGAAATGTGTCCGTTCATCAGAACTTCTCTATGTTGCTTACAAACAGGGTCTCTTCATTCTCAAAGACCCTCGCACGCTCGAATCCTTGCTCTACGCCTCAAAATTCAAAGGCTCGTCAATCTCCTGGGACGAGATTGAACAATTAAAGAAACTTTAGCGTTGGCAAAGTCTTATCTTTACGCGCCCAAGTGCGTCAATATACGCTCTCGGGCGATGATTCGCCGCCGCCCAGTTTACTCGCGTATGAGTGCCTTGGCTGTCATCAATTCTGGCTATTCGCGAGCCGTATTCAATGGCGAGAGAAGTATCTTGAGCAGGATTTAAACTAAGCTCCTTAAACGCATCCCCTAACCTTGGATAAAAATTAGCAGGCACAGTATATGGCGAAACTATATCAAAAATATGCTCATAAATCTGACCAGAACGCCTTCGGTTTCTGCTCTTCTCAATAGTTAAACCAATTGACCCACTAACCTTGCTTGAGAGGTCTAAACTTGCAAGTTCCTCAAGGAGGGCTGCTAACTTTCTGCGGGCAGGCTTAGCGAGAGGCGGTTCTGCAACAGTTCCTTTAGAGATTCCTCTAAGAAAAACATTCACAAGAGTCTCTCGTCCAGACATAACTATCATATTTTTGCATCAAAACAGAGATATTTAAATCTTCCCGTTTGCAACTATTAAAAAGAAACAACATACCGAAGAATTTTGAAACGCGTAAGTATTAAAAACCATCAAAAACACAAAACAACATGAGAAATTTAAGCGATATTTTATCGGACGAACAGGATATTAGAACAAAATATGAAGAGCGGTTAAGAAACGTATTTCCTTCCGTTAGAAAAGTAGTTTCTGGAGCGACAGGAATTATTGCTTCCGTTATAGCCGCATATCCCCAAGATGCAGGAAGAACATTGATTATAGGAATAGCAGGACTTGCAGGCGCATATACTTCTGTCAGAATTGCCGCAGGCTATGTGTACGACCTACTCGCTTCAAGAGAGATTAGAAAATTCCGCGTGCGCGAGGGCTTCGAAGAATAAATGGACCTGGAGGGAATCGAACCCCCATCTTCTGGGCTGGAGCCAGAAATCCTAGCCATTGAACGACAGATCCGTTATTTCTGGAATCTTCTGCAACTCGAAGTCCGATAACACAACTATCTTATTTTCACCCATTAAAAAAGTATCCTTTCTTGTTCTTGAAGCACGCCGTTTAGCCCAGTAAAACAAATGAGCGATTGAAGCAACCTTTATAAGTCACAACCTCCTATTTAAAACATGCATAAAAAAGAGGATAAGCACGAGCATCACGCCGCTCACACGCAACATACTCCGCAGACAAGTCATCAGCTAGAGGAAAGACTTATCGATAATCTCGTCCAGCTACAAAGAGTCCATACCGACCTTGCAGACAAATTCGACAAACTCTCAAAACAAATAGCAGATCTTGTAGGCTTGTTCGAGCTCTCCGCCCGCGCATTCGCCAAACAGGTCAATATTCCTGGCGCAGAAAAAGACCGTGAATTCCTCGACAAGATAGACAAGCTCTTGGAACAAAATAAGACCATTGCAAAAGGCTTAACGCTTGTAGAAGAAAAGATGCGTGAACGTCTCTATGGCACGCCAACACATGCACTCGGCTCACGACCGCAATACGCTCCAGACGCGCGCCCTCTGCCGCGCATATAAGCATGGATGCGCCATATTCTGAAATCAGACAGCAATTTCTCCTTCAATTCACGCGTACGCTCATAGAAACGCTTGCAGCCCAGCAACAAGAAAAAACAATCATCGCGCCAGAAGAAATCCTTCAGCCAGTACAGATTACAAATAAAACATTTCTGCCCTCACAAACACATCCACAACTTTATTCCACTATCCAACCTTCAATGTCACAAACATCACATAGCCCGCCAAAAAGTCCATCCGCCCCATTAGCAAGCGCGACACCACTCAAGATGCTCCTCGAAGACAGCAGTATAAATGCTATCGAGTGTCAGGGACCAGCTAAACAGCTCGTGCTAAGAAAACAAGGGGCAACAATGCTTAGTTCAGTCACGCTATCCGAATCAGATATCCAGAAACAAATAGAACAATGGTCGAACACCACAGACACGCCAATCTCCAACGGAGTGCTCAGAGCGGACAATGAAAACCTAACAATAACTGCAGTAATCTCCGAATTAATCGGCAGCAGATTTATTGTGATACGAAAGCCGCACTCCGCACACGTAAGATAAGTGCAATCAAAAAGTTCTTGAGTTCATTGTGTGAACTTTTGGATGCTCAGGAATGCTGCGCCCTAAAGGGCGTGGTTTGAACCACATTCCTGACATCATCAGCCCAGAAACAAGAAAAGCAATCCACCATATCAAAGCACCGCGATCTTTCTCTTCTTCGCGGCAATCGTGGCAATCAGGTCCTCCACAATCCGCCCCAGCCTCATTAATATCCTTGACCATGTTATAGCAATGAAGAGGATAACGCTTGGCAGACTGCATCAGCAAAACGCGCAACGTCGGGATATTCTCATTCAAAATAACCTGCGCGACTGGTGCAGACAATTGCGCATTGACGAGAGAGACGCCCTTTTCTCCAGGAGCAAGCGGATTATCCGAAGTGCCGTCATAAGGAGTCACACTCACCACTGCAGACGAACTCTCTATACGTATCACACTAACTGAAATATCATAAGCCCTATCGCCGTCCAAATCAAACACTCTCGTCTCCCCAGCAATCATGTCAGATTCTTGCGGACTGCTCGCAACACGCACACGCACGCTATTCTTAGACACGCGAAGCACACTAACAGCATGCTCCTCTCCCTGCACACGAACAAGAATCTCTGCGTTCTCCTTCAATTCACGCGTCACGCTGCCATAAAGAGATAAATCCTGTTCCAGATAATCGTATGTCGCGCGTGTGCGTGTATCTCTCCGTGCAGAAATGCGCGCAGAATCATCGCTTGGAGGGGTCTCCTGAACAAGAGTCTCATCAGGCGTAATATCAGAATCGTCATCATTAAAAGCAACCACATCAAGCGGTGGACTTGGCATTACACATATTTTTGTATCCGTGAATGTACGCTCGCAAACTTCGTCATAACATGTACGCGACTGCACGACTTGAGGTATTTCGTCCTCAAGCGCCACTAGTCCATCAAAAGAAAGACTTGTACAAGAACTATATGGTCCGCACACTATCTTTACTCCACACTCAAGTTCACTATCAGCAGAAGGCAGTCCGTCTGCGTCTTCAAGAACTGTCCCATCAGGACCTAACGGCTCTTTATCAGGACCTGTCTCGGTCACAGACTCAACAGCAATATATCTCTCGGATGTAGCAAAAGATTCAGTCAGATAAATAAAAGAAATATACAAATCCGCCCATTTACGCGGAGTAGTGAAAGAGAACTTGCTCAAGTCTATAGCCACTGAATTATCCTTATCAGAAAATCCTTTAACTTTTTCAGTATAGAGAGAGCTAATACGTACAGTTACGCCAGACTGCGTTAAAGAAACAAAAGATTTATCAGTCTTCTCGCCCCGAAGCAAAACAGATTCTATACGTCCAAACTTTTCCGCAGGCAGTGTGGCTTCAATATCTTTCCCAGCACGAACGCGAAACACACGCTCGCCCGTGATAACTTCTGAAATGACTGCTGAATCAATACTGGGAGCAGGAGCGTTAGGAGGAGGGTCATCCGGTAGAGTTATACCACCCGCAGGAGCCACACCTGAAACAGTTGCGCTGATCCTAGAAGATCCGCCAGAAGAAACAGGAGGAGTATCTGACAGCGCAAGAGTAACTTCAAGATAAGGAGAAAATTCAACTTCTTCCAGCGTTTCAGCAATAGAAGGTTCAAGCAGCACATCACGCAGAGGCATTCTTTTGGTAAGCGTGTTGACACTTAAAACAACATCGCTGTCAATAGGCAGTACTCCAGCTTCGTTAGGACGATAAAGGAAAGTGCCCTTGATAGTATCTCCTGCAGTAATCTTATCAATAACAAAATCTCCTGCCGCGCGACCAGTCAATGTAAATTCAAAAAAGGCCAGGCTCGTCACCAAAATCAAAACAGCAAGCGCGAGAGAAACAACCAGCAACGTGCGTGAAAAATCAGAGCTGGGTGAGAGCATACGGACCATTATCCAAAAAGCTAATTAAACTATATAAGATTATGGATAATTCTGTCGATTAGGGCAAGGGACGCTGATATTTAGCTGTTTACGCCTTTGCTACATGGAAAAAATTTTCCAATATTCGAAAGTTTTCAATCCAAAAAGTGCCTAATCACCATAAGATATTTCTGGGAAAAAGATATCTGTAACACCCGAAGATACAACAATACATTAAGGCAGAGAACTTTATATAGAACAAAAGAGAAAGGAAAGTATGAAAATCAAAAAGTCCTTGAGTCTACCACAGCTTAAAACCTCAAGAACTGCAGTTCTTGATGGCCGTCAAAAATCTGAACTTAAGAAGATTTTTGAGGGGCGTGGTTTGTGTGGGACTTTGGGATGCAAGAGAAATCAGAAGATTTCTCGGCACAGAGAATTGCACGAGGAAAAAGCAATTCTCTTGTGCTCACGAACGCCACACTCTAAAGAGTGTGGTTTTAACGTTCGTGACAGAAGAACTTTGGTTATGAGCTTGGGCGGCAGTGTCATCATACCAGAGCAAAAAAATGACAATTTTTTGCTGAAACTGCGCGCCACACTGAAGAAATATTATCGCACGCACAAGTTCGTGCTCGTCTGCGGAGGCGGTTCAATTGCCCGCGCGTACATAACCCTTCTTGAAAAAGAGCACAAAAACCATCGCGAGCAATCAGAGGCAGGCATTCGCGCAACGCGCATGAATGCAGAGCTTATCATGCAAGTATTCGGAAAAGAGGCGAATTCAGCACTCCCGAAAAACATGAAATCAGTCAGGTCAGAGCTTCACAAAAATAACGTTGTCGTCTCTGGAGCACTCCGCTATGCCCCGCATCAGACTTCAGACACCACTGCCGCTAAACTAGCAGCCTATCTGAAATCAGAATTCGTCAACCTAACCAACGTTCCTGGTCTATACACCAGCGACCCGCGCAAAAACAAAGCAGCAAAACTAATCCCACACATCTCATGGAAAGAATTTGAAGCAAAGGCGCATGCAATAAGATTCAGTCCAGGAGAACATTTTGTCCTTGACCAGAAAGCTTCGACACTCATCAGGAAACACAAGATAAAAACATTCATTATGGGGAAAGATGCAAACAACCTCAAAAAATTCCTTAATAATGAAAAGTGGCTCGGAACGCAAATCGACTCCCAATGAAAACCATTGTAGCATCAAACTCAGAAAAGGCGCGCAAGATTATTGAATCAAAAAGCTGCGACGTTCTCGTCTTAGATTTAGCAGGTCACGACAATGTAAAGAAGCTCTTCACAATAATCACTCCAGTAATCGCACGTATAGCGCAAACCAATAACATCGCGATAGGAATCAATGCACAGGCGCTCAAAAAGTTATCTTCGGTTGAAAAAGCAAGCACGCTCGCAAGATTAAGAGAAGTCATAAAATACTGCAGGAAAGCGCGCACCAAACTAGCCGTCAACCTGTCTAAGCACGAAGCACGCGCCCTGCTTATTTCTCTCGGGGCATCAACCGAACAACTCACGAAAACGATAACACAACCTTTTTAATAACACCAAGCCATAGCTTCGCATGGAGAATATCAAGGCCTCGCTTTCGCCTTTAGAAAGGAAAATACTGCCATTTATCACGCTTCCGTTGCATGAAATACAGAAAAAGACAGGACTCGATGACACTTCAGTCACGCGCGGTCTGCGCTTTCTCGCGAATAAAAACATAATTGAGCTCACTCAAAAACAAAATCAGGTAATAGATTTGGGGATTAATGGTGTTTATTACAAAAAGAACAATCTGCCAGAACGTGTTTTAATCCAGTTACTTGAAAAAAGAATGCGCATGACTCTGGAAGAAGCAGAAAAAGCGTCAGGTCTATCGCCTAACGAATTTAAAGCCGCACTTGGGGCGCTCAAGCGCAAAGCACTGCTTGATATCACGAACAACAAACTTGTCCTCAAGGCAAAACACGAAGAAATTGTGCATAAATTCCCAGAGGAAAAACTTCTTGAAAAACTCCCAAAAAACAAAAACGATTTGTCAGATGAGGAAAAATATGCTTATGACTTGCTTAAAAGCCGCAAAAACATTATCGAAATAGTAGAAAAACAAGAGCTAAACTACAAAATAACACCTCTCGGAACAAAACTGCTCAGCGAAAAAATGGATTACGAAGAGTTACTAGAAGAGGTCACCCCAGAACTCATCAGGGAAGGAACATCAGACAAGCAGTTCAGGAGATACGATCTCCAAAGTGCTGCGCCAAAAATGCACGGCGGAAAAAAGCACTTCGTCAATGAAGCTCGTGCGTTCGCAAAACGAGTATGGCTAGACCTCGGATTTAAGGAAATGACTGGTTCGATGACAGACAGCTCGTTCTGGATATTCGACGCTCTCTTCACCGCGCAAGATCATCCAGTGCGAGAAATGCAGGACACGTTTTACCTCAAAAATAGCTTTATCGACCTTCCAACAGAAGACATCGTCACACGCGTACAACAAGCACACGAAAAAGGCATTGCAGGAAGCAGGGGCTGGAACTACGCCTGGGATAAACAACAGGCTACACGCACCGCTTTGCGAACACACACAACATCCCTTTCAGCCCACACACTTGCATCACTTAAACCATCAGACCTGCCTGCAAAATTCTTTTCCATAGGAAAAGCATTTCGCAATGAAACAATTGACTGGTCGCATGGCATCGAATTTTATCAGACAGACGGCATCGTGGTCAGCAAAGACGTGAACTTCCGTCACTTGCTTGGATATCTTCAGATATTTTACCGCAAAATGGGATTTACAAATATACGCTTTAAACCAAGTTTTTTTCCCTACACCGAACCCTCGGTTGAAATAGACGTCTATCACAAAGAAAAAGGAATCTGGCTTGAATTGGGCGGAGCAGGCATATTCCGACCAGAAGTCACAGCCTCTCTTCTCGGCAATCAAACTCCTGTACTCGCCTGGGGGCAGGGATTTGACCGCATCATAATGGATGCCTGCGCCATAAAAGACCTGCGTGAGATTTACAGCAACGATTTAAACACGCTCAGAACTAAAAAAATAGTGTTTATTTGACATGGCAAAGCTAAAATTTCCGCGCAAACTGATTGAACAGCACCTTAAGTTAGACAACTCAACAATAACCGACCTTAGTTTATTTGGCACCCCGCTCGAATCACTAACTAATGAAGAAGTGGAACTCGAAATATCTGCCAACCGCCCCGACCTTCTTTCGGCGCGCGGATTTCTTCGCGCCTTTCAGGCTTACAAAGGCAAAAAAACAGGGCTCAGAACATACGCCGTAGCGCACGACCGTAAACCGAACTACACAGTCGTTATAGACAAGGGCGTTAAATCATGTCCCCGACCGCACATAGCCTGTGCCGTAGTTAAAAACCTTTCGCTAACAGATGCGACTCTTAAAGAGATTATACGATTACAAGAAAAGTTAGCACTCACGCTTGGCCGTCAACGCAAGAAATGCGGCATAGGTATCTATCCAATGGAAAAAATAAATTTCCCAATCAGATACGAATCTCGTAAGCCATTAGATATCGAGTTCACGCCTCTCGGTTTTACAAAATCAGCAAACGCTCACCAGATTCTGCAAAAACACCCGATAGGAAAAGAATATGCACACCTGCTAGATGGCGCGGATAGATTTCCCATATTCATCGACGCAAAAAAACAGATTCTTTCCATGCCTCCGATAATTAACAGCCAGAACACTGGTCACGTCACCGCGCAAACAAAAGATGTCTTCATCGAATGCTCAGGTCAGGACATTACAATACTCAATGCCGCGCTATCCGTCTTCGTCACGTTTTGTGCAGAAATAGGTGGCACGATTGAAGCAGTTGAAATGCGCGGCGATAATAAACATATCTCGCCAGACCTTAAAGCAAAAACAATAAAGCTGAATAAAGAATCAATTGAACGCACACTCGGCATCACTCTAACTGAAAAAGAAATCGCACAGCTTCTCTCGCGGATGGGGCACGATTACAATAAAGGAGTCGTCACCTACGGTTGCTGGCGCATAGATATCTTACACGAAGCAGATATCATTGAAGATATTGCTATTGCCTACGGCTATGATAAATTCACACCCATCATTCCAGGCATTTCCACAGTAGGAGAAGAAGCGTTCGAAAGCAAAGCCGAAACCAAAATAATCGAATCTTTGGTTGGCTTGGGCTTTCTCGAAACTACATCATTACACTTTATTACAGCAGAAGAAAAAGAAAGGGAAAAAGTAGAGCACCCCATAGAAGTCGAAGACCCGCGCACCGAGTATGCTTATCTAAGACCCAACCTGCTAATACCGACGCTAAGAACACTGGCGCACAACCTCCACGCAGAATATCCTCAAAAAATATGCGAGACAGGAGCAGTATTCACCAGAAAACTTAATCAAATCAGAGAAGAACAGCACCTCATAATTGCGCACACGCCAGCCAACTTTACCATCATAAAGCAAGAACTTGATTATCTATTCCGTATGCTCAATCTCACTTACGAACTAAAAGAAACACAGGTCAACGGACTAATAGAGGGCCGCACAGCATCAGTCATCTTTGAAGGCAAAGAAATCGGCTTCATTGGAGAATTTCATCCCTCAACATTGCGGGAATGGCATCTCAAAATGCCTCTTGCCGTAGCAGAGATTAATCTAATACATATCTATGAGATATTGAAGAAATAAAGAAAATCGTTGAAATTTCCTACCGAACCGGAGCAAGCTCCGCGGTATTCGGAAATTTCTACTCCACGATTTTCTAATTAGAATTTTTACTCCACAGCAAGCTGTGGGGTATTCAACCCAAAAATTCTAATGAAAATGAATAGCGACTTACAACTCATGCGTAAAAAACATAAAATAACAATTATCGTCGCCTCCATTATTCTTCTGCTGGGCTTGACCTTCTTCGGCGGCTTCTATGTCTCATCTAAAAAGCAGGAAGCGAGCATACAGCATCCAGAGCAAAATGCAGGCATAATAACAGAAGAACCGATAATTGAGTCTCAAATAATAAACTTGAGTATTGCACAGTTGACTCTTGATTCTGAGGATATAGAAGGTGGCTACATTCTAAAGAGGCACTCTTCTGGACTTATAAAAGAAGATAACAACGAATACTTTATTAAAAAATTTGATAAAGAGACTCTAGAGGTTAAAGAATTTAGAACTCTCTACATAGAGACGTATAAGTTTAGCACAATAGAAGAAGCCGACAAAGAGTTTGCTAAACTGGATGAAAATATCAGGAACCCTAATTTGAGATTTGAACCGATTGAATTAGAGCAGATTGGTGATGCCAGCAGATATTACAAAACAGATTATCTTTATAATTTCTATTCATTTGAAGGTTATCTGGGATTAGTAAAATTAAACAATATCATATTTAAAATAGGTATTTCTGGCATTTCAAACTCGATTAACAAAGAAGAATTAACATATTACTCAAAGAAGCTTATAGAGAAAACCGAGAAAGATTCGGCAGACAATTTTGAGATCTCAGCAACACAGAAGGCGCCCCCCAAAGAGAATCTGAAAATATCCTTACAGATTCGTAATCAAAGCTCTGGTACAAGCAACAGATGGAAAGAACAAGATAAAATAATTTTAGCTTGGGACTATAACTTTATCGATAACGAATTCAAGATAAGACAGAACACAGATGATAGCGGTAATACACTCTGGGTTCACTATTTTTATATGTCCCAGAATAAAGAGTTCTTGATATTAGACACATGTCTAAACAATTCTCAAAACGAGAGCATTTCTCTCGTCTCCAAATACTTGCTGTTGCGAGATAGTCTAGGAAATATCTATACCGCCTTTGCAAGAGAAGATGAAATAAACATTCTCAGAAATAACAGAAAGGTCTGCGTGAAATATATCTTTCCTGTATTAAAAAAAGATAGATTTCCGAAGATTAAAGAGTTTAATCTTGAAATAAAAGACGAGAGAGGAACTACCTTGGGAAAAATCGGTGTCGCGGCTAGCGATTTGAGTAGATACAGACAAGAGAACAACTAGAGCCTGACAATCGTATAAGTATTAACTAGACCTGTGATTCTATAAGCCTCAGGGGGGAATTGAACCCCCGACTTCAACATTACCAATGTTGCGTTCTACCGCTGAACTACTGAGGCAAGTCTGTCAAGATGTCGCTCGTTAGAAAAACCTATAAGATCCATCCAACGCTTCACCTGATTAATACCGTAAATCTCTATTATATAAATTTGTCTTTTTTCATTAAAAGTATTATATAGGCTAAAATGTCGAGATAAATAAGAAACTAATTGATTATACAAATCTTTACTCACAGTCTGTAAAGCTATTCTAGGATAATATAATTTGTAACTTTTTCTTTTATCTATAAAAACACAACCATCAGTATCAAATATGCCTCGGATAGTTGCTCTAACGAGTTCATCCTTAGATTGCATAATTCTATCGGGAATGGCAATAGTATGAGCTTTCTTGCCTGGAACGAATCCAAAACCATGTTTAAAAAAATTAAAAAGGTCTTTAGAATAAAAAACAATCCTCACACCATTAACCTTTCCATAAGAAGAATAAATATGAGGTTTTAAATCGGGAACAACAGATTTGAAAGTGGGAATTATTAATTCATTATAATATTGCACATCATATCTTCTATCGCCTGCAAATTCTATATGATACAATTTATTATTATAAAGGTTAAAACATCCATCCCCGATAAAAGCACCTACACATTGACATATTGAATGAGATAATTGTAAAGAAGCTAAAGAATCTTTAAAGGAAGAATCTTCTATTTTATGATACCTCTTAATATTTTTTAATCCCGTTTTCCTGCCCTCATCAAATTTCTTAAAGTTAATAAGATAAGCCTTTTTTCCCCCCATAACTTGCCCAAAATTATCAGGTAGTTTTTCAATGTTAGAAGAAACTTTTATTTTATCAGCTTCAGATAAAAATTCAATCAATCTTACAAATAAACTTTCAGGTATAAAGCAAGATCCATTTCTATAATGTTCCAAGGTGGATTTTGGTATTCCAAATTTGCCTCTTAGACCTTTCCAAGAGAGATTAAAAGATATCTTAACAGAATCAAATAAGTAATTTCTAGTTAAATTGTCCCTAATTTCTATTCTCATATTTGATAACACGACTCGGGTTTATATATTTTGTGCTTCCTGAGCTACAGAGGCACACACACCTACCATAAAGTTCCTATAAAAATCTATCTCAACACATCAGAAGTTTTGTTAATTCCGAAATCTTGACCGGGTAGCCACTCCGCCCGCACTGCATATCCAGTAACATAAACTGCTTTGTCATAAAAACCAGAAAGCCAGCCAAAGTACAAATCAAAGAACTTATCGCGCTCCGCAGAATCATGCAAAGCCAAATTATTATTACTTATAATCAACAATGCTGAAAGCACCAGAATCTTAACAAGAATGATAAAGGACTTCATTTGACTGTAGTTACGTTATTTAAGCCCCAATCGAGGTTCACGACATTCCCGGTTATCTGCGCGAAATTACCAAAGAAAGCCCCCAACCAAGTCGCATACACCCTGCCAAAAGAAACAAACCCGTCAAATGACGCGAAATTCGGATCACTTACTGCTCCAACATAAATCACAGTAAACACAAAAAAGAGTGCGGCGCCGACAAGAATGTACGACCAGATATTCTGTCCAATGTTAGTTGCTTTTACAAAGACAACCAACGCAGCCATCACCATAATAACCAATATCCAGCCCACAGCCATACACATTTAGGAACAAGTTTGTATAAATATCTTTCGAGCAAGATTTTTAAGCCCTGAAAACACCCTATAACCCTAGCCCCGTCGTATAGTGGTCAAGTATTCGGGCCTCTGGCGCCCGAGACCCAGGTTCGAATCCTGGCGGGGCTATAACCAATTGAGCGAAGCGAAATGGTTTAGAACCGACAGCACTAAGAACCACAGTTCTTTCAGCTGGCGGGGCTATCCATTTTCCAAAAGGCTTAACACAACTCTTTTAAACCGTCTTCCGCTCTCCCCTTCATGCCCTTGTAGTCTAGTGGTCAAGGAAACTATTTATAGTAGCGACGCATTTAGAATAAGTGAGAATTCGCTTAGAAAAAGGAAAACAGCGAGAGTTAATTGAACAGGCTAAAATGAATTTAACCTGGAATCAATTAGGCAAAAGAGTGAATCTAAATTCTCATTATCTTCAAAATGAATTAAGAAATGAACAAAAACTCATTTCAGAAGAGCTATTTAATCATTTATTATCATTGACAAAGAAAGATTATTCATGCTTTATCGCGGAAAAGCTCGCAGATAACTGGGGAAGATCAAAGGGCGGGAAAAATTCTAAGGGCAATACTAAAGTTATTTCTCCTTCGAAGAAGAATATTTATTTAGCCGAATTAATCGGAATCATACTGGGAGACGGACATGTTGAGAAACGCGTAAATGACACAACCAGGTGTTATACTCTTAAAATTGCAGGTCATATAAAAAATGACTGCGCGTATTTATCTTATTACGTGAGCAACCTCATTAAGCAGATATATGGAGAATTTCCTTCTATCCGTAAAGATGCCAATTATGGTGTAATGTGGGCTGTCCTGCACGGCAGAGGTGTAGTGGAAGATCTAACAAATAAGGGCTTGGGAACAGGCAACAAGAAAAAGAATAATCAAGGAATTCCCGATTGGATTAAAGAAAACAAATCCTTTCTTAAAGTTTGCCTTCGTGGTCTTATTGACACAGACGGATCAATCCATCGGATTTCAAAGAAAAATAAAAATCTCAGAATTTGTTTTACCAGTTACATTCCTCAATTACTAAGTGATGCCAGAGAAGCATTTATTTGCGCAGAATATTTTCCTTCAAAAATAATTAAAGATAATCAGTTCTTCATTACGCGTAAAGAAAACATTGCTCGTTATGTGAAAGAAATAGGATTTGCCAACGAAAAACATTTAAAAAGACTTGAAAGATTAGGTAGCTAAGCTCTTATCGTCTAGATGGTCAAGGACGACGCCCTCTCGAACGCCGAGTGTTACATCGTCGAGATTATACACTCAGTCCCTCTGCGGACAGGCATTCCTATTATCGGGCTTGCATTCTTGCAAGCCCTTGGAGAACGGCGTAAACCCGGGTTCGAATCCCGGTGGGAGCATCAGGCTGTTGAATGAGATGAAACAGCAAGCCACTGACGGTATGAGAACTTCAGTTCGAATGAACCGGCAGG
Source organism: Nanobdellota archaeon (assembly GCA_038045185.1). GTDB lineage: Archaea > Nanobdellota > Nanobdellia > Pacearchaeales > GW2011-AR1 > JBBSZK01. The sequence continues at coordinate 44,106 of JBBSYO010000020.1, forward strand.
GGCGTGATGTTAGTATGACATAATCATCGGATATTGAATTATTTTTTAGCTATTTTCCAAAGGAGCTCAAAATGTTTCCTGTAGCTTTCAGCAACAGCCTTATCCTTTATTAAGAAAGCGTAAGGATTTTCTGTAAATACAGCAATGGCCACGCAATCTCCAACTATGACGGTTTCCTGGAATTGAGCAAATTCCTTATCCACGTATCTTACTGAAGTGAGTTTATTCTTTTCTATCTCGGCGCCCCCTATATTTTTTACAGAAGCGTCAAACACCTGACGTGAAGGCAATTTATTTTCAATCCTCCGTTTATGTAGATTTAACCACCAGGTAAGACCCATTATCTCGGCTGTTATCGGACCGCCGCCAAACGTATTGTATTCTCCTTTTGCATTAATCATAATCTCGTAAACCTCTTTTATCCCCCTAATTCCCTTGTAGACGCTCGCCATCTCTTCCTTAACTGCATTATTTTGTCTTGCTCGTAACTCGGGCAGGATTTCTTCAAACTTCTTCTTTTTATCTTCAATATAGGTAAAGAATTGTTCTGGATCAGTAGCTTGGTATACCTTTCTCTTGCCCTCTAATATAAAATTGATAAGACTCTTCTCTATAAGTGAATTCAAATCACGGTGAACGGTAGAGTTGGGCAAACTCGATTTTTCTAAAATCGCTCCTGCAGTTGAAGAACCCAATCCCAAGAGAGTCAAATATACTTTTATTTCTGTATGCGTCAATCCCAAATCTTCTAGTATCCTAGTATCCATTATCCTACTATTTGGGAGGATATATATTTAAATACTGTCATTTCAGTGTAACCACTATGAAAGAACTAATAAAACCATTAGAGAATGGTAATGTGAAAGGGGGTAGTGAGAACAGAATGACGCGAAGAGAATTACCAGAACCTGTAGACAGAACCTTCTTGGGAGTACCGCAAAGTGTGACTGCAGCCTATGAAAATAAATGGGCTGGAAACTTAGTAGCCTATCCAGTAGATTACGATCCGATAGCTTCTGATCATGTTTATAAAAAGTTAGATGATATTGATGAAAATCCTCTTTATTGGAATGATAAACATAGTTCATTTATTCGTAGAAGTGCCGGAAAGGTTGCTTTTGGTTTAATGAAATCTATGAAAGCTAGACAAATGGGAGAAAGACAATACAGGCACATATCAAGCACACCCATTTGGCGATTGAGATTGGAATTTGCTCTAGCTTGCGCTCTAAATAAATATGTGGGAAGACAAGACACAGAAGATGTTCAGTTCAGAAGAGAAATGGATTTAAGCGAGGCTTGCTTTCAACGACAGAAAGCCATAGGAGCATATCTTAAACCAAAATTTTAATTTTTATTATAATAGTATCGTGGTGTGCAGAAGGGGGCGCTGGCAGACAGAGAGATATAGAGTAAGCCTTTTCTGCAAAAATACCCGATTTAGCGTCGATTGTCGAGTTCTCCACCAGTTGAAATCGGGTGGCTTATTCTAGCCACTTTGTGAGCACTTTTTCGACTTCGGTTCTTTGGGTAGAAGGTGTACACAACCATTAAAAACACGTAGAACTTAGAGAAAATATGAAAAAGAAAAGCGAAATAGAAAATATCAAGGAAAAGATAATGCCCCTCCTAAAGAAGCATAAAGTAACAAGGGCAGGGATATTTGGTAGCTATGCCCGCGGAGAACAGACCAAGAAAAGCGATGTAGACATATTGGTTGAATTAGACAACGACACAGGACTACTAGAGTTTGCACACATTAAAGGTTTATTAGAAAAAGAACTTAAAAGAAAAGTTGATTTAGTAGAATATGAAGGAATAAGAAAAGAGTTAAGGAAAAATATACTAAGCGAAGAAATACCTATAATAAGATGAAAAGAGACTATAAACTGTACCTAAATGATATAAGGGATAGCATAACGCAAATCGAAGAATATATGCTAAGTGTTTCCGAAGAAAACTTCAAGAAAAATAAGCTTTTACAGGATGGTGTAATAAGAAGATTTGAAATAATTGGAGAGGCAAGCAGAAACATTCCAAGAGCATTAAAAGAAAAGAACAAGCAAGTCCCTTGGTTTGATATGGCCCAATTTAGAGATTTAGTTAGCCATAACTATTTTGAAATTGGTCTGGATAGAGTCTGGAAAGCTGTAAAAAAGAATATTCCGATTATAAAAGAAGCTCTTAACAAGGTTTCTTTAATATAAAGCAATATTCAATCATCAGACCATCAGAGCCAATATTACGGCAGAAGCATAAAGCAGAAAGTTCGACGCACCCTAACCCTAAAGATAAGATTTTTGTCAGCCTTGCCCGACATAAAACTATTTAAGTAAAAGCATCTTGTGACGAACATGGACGCAACAACTCCAGAAATCGCAAACAATATAGATGACGATAAAAAGGACGTGCAACAAACAATTATTCAGTTGCCTGATTACAATCAAAAGCTCACCGACGAAGAAGTCGTCGACATTCTGCGCATGGTAGCTCCAGGCACAAACCTTCGCACCGCACTAGAAGGTATAGTCAAAATAGGGAAAGGTGCGCTCATAGTAGTCGAAAATGAATTCACTCCAGCGATTATCGACGGGGGATTCAAAATCAACTGCCGTTTTACGCCACAAAGGCTGATGGAGCTGGCGAAAATGGACGGAGCAATTATTCTTTCCAACGACATGAAGAAAATAATGCATGCCAATGTGCTGCTCACGCCGGACAGCCACATTCTATCCAACGAAACAGGCACGCGTCATAAGTCAGCCGAACGCAGCGCTCGCATGACAGGCACATTAGTTATCGCTGTCTCAGAAAGAAAACATGAAATAACACTTTATCACAAAAACCTCAGACGCGTCTTGCTTAACAGCAATGAACTGCTCAGAAAAACAAACGAGCACATCCAATTGCTGGAAAAACAACGCGAGTTATTTGACACAAGCATAACCAATCTTACGAAGATGGAAATGCGCAATTACCCAAGTCTCGACGTAGCAATACAAACTGTCCAAAAAGGATACGCAATACAAAAGATTGCAGAAGGCATCCAGAGGAGTCTGGTCGAGTTAGGCAAAGAAGGCTCGCTCCTGAAAACGCGCCTCAAGGAGCTGCTCACCAATGTCCACGAAGAAACTGAGTTAGTCATAAAGGATTATACCAAACTGGACGTCAAGAAATCTCGCACATTGCTCCAGTCGCTTTCTTATGATGAGTTGCTCGAGAAAGAAAATATCACAAAATCACTTGCATACGAAACGCCAATCAAGCACAAGCAGATAAAAGGATGGCGCGTGCTCAATAAGACCTCTTTAGAAGAGCAGGAAATTGCTCTCCTAGTAAAAGAAGCAGGTACGCTCGGCAGAGCACTTAACTCACAACTAGGATTTTACAAGACCTTGCTCGGTGAAGAACGGGGCACGCATACCAAGGAAGAAATCGAACTCATAAAGCTCAATCACGATTCGTTCTAACCTCATGAAAAAAATGTCCTATTGGAAATTTGGAGATACTAAAAAAGAGGCAGACTTACTTGCTAATTTGGTTATTTCTGGAAAGAAAAGAGCAACTTCTTCACTTTATGACTCTTATAAATATAGAAAAAAGCCCTTGCCCAGAAAAGGAATCAAGAACATCGTAACAGACTCCACAAATACCCCGCGATGTTTAATTATAATCACTAAAGTTGAGGTCAAGCCATTTGGAAAAGTAGACCCTACATTTGCTGCAAAAGAAGGAGAAAGTAATCGCGCACTATCCTATTGGAGAAAAACACACAAGAAATTCTTTACGAAGAGGCTTAGGAAGATGAAAAAGAAATTTAGCGAGGATATATTGGTGGTTTGTGAAGAATTCAGGGTTGTAAAAATATTCAAGCAATGAGTGAAATCTTGCCGTGCTGCCAATCGCGCAAAATCTGTATCGCCGTGCGCCGATAATCGAGCTCGCCACCCTTCTTCAGGAATCGTTTCTTAGTACCGACAGCAATAAACAAATCGTTCTCATCACCTTCCACAGCAATCCCATAAAACCGCGCAAAAGCAGCAAGGTGATTCTCTCTAACATATTTAAGCAACACAACTGCCGCGCGTTCAGGAAGTTTTAATTTTTCAGGGTCTCGTGCGCTCATAAGAGCAATGCGTGCCTCATCATGAACCTCGACTGGAATAACCCCGGGACTATCCATAATACGCAAGCCTCCAGCAGAAATCCATTGAATGCCTTTCGTCGTGCCTGCATGAGGAGAAACCTTCGCTTTTGCGCGCTTGGCAAGAGCATTAATCACAGAAGACTTCCCAACATTCGGATATCCAACAAAACACACGCGCGGATCCGAATACCCTAGTTTTTTACCAATCATAAAAAGCCTTTCCTTAAGCACGCGCATGCCAAGATTTTTTACCCCAGAAACAAACACGCACCGCCCTACTCCAAGTTCCCGTTGTAAGCGTTCGACTGACTCGCGTGAAACCAAATCAGACTTATTAACTACAAATAAAAGCTGTTTCCTGTTCCTTTCAACCATCTGTTCAATATCTGCGCTACGCGACAACTCAGGCAGGCGCGCGTCCAGCACTTCCACTACAATATCTGCTTCACGAATTGCGGTCTGCACACTATACCAAAATTGCATGACCTCCAGAGCAAAAGCATCCTTATAAGGATTCGCTAGGACAAAGAGTTTAAAAACCACTTTTTCCCCATACAAACATGAAAAGATCCTCACGGCGCTGGAAAAAAAAAGGTCAAATGCGGTGGAAGTGGCAGCGCAAGCGCCTTCGCAAAGAAAAGCGCAGACGACGCCTCCACAGAGAACGCGCCGCATAAACGTGCTAATGACCAAGTTTATTAATTCTCTCTCTGATAGTGGCTCATGAAAACCGAAGAAAAAATAAAAGAAACGTATAATCTTCTGGCGCAGGAATACTCTGATCTGAGGAAAAACAAGGAAAAGGGCGGCTGGTTCTACAATGAGTATCTTGAAATGCCTACAACACTAAAAATGCTCGGAAATGTGAAGAAAAAGAAAATATTAGACATGGGGTGTGGACCGGGCTTCTATGCCAAGATACTTTCAGAAAGAGGGGCGATTGTTAAAGGCATCGATTTCTCCAGTAGCTTAATTGAAATTGCCAGAAAAGAAGTTCCAGAAGCAGAGTTTACTTTGGGCAATGCGGAGAAGCTGCCATATAAGTCAGAAGAATTTGAGATAGTTTTATCTGCTTTAATGATGGACCATTTGAAGTCATGGGATAAAGCATTAAAAGAAGTGAAGCGCGTTTTGAAGAAGAGAGGTTTATTTGTTTTTTCTATTAAGAACCCTGTTACAATTTGCTTACAAAAGAAAAAGTGGTTTTTTAAAACCTTCCGCGAAATTGACAGGTATTTTGATGAAGATTGGAGAATTGCAAAGTGGAAGGGCAAAAGAGTCAGCGGAGAGGGCGCACATCATCATAAAACGTATGGCACAATAATAAAATATTTAGTCAAATACGGATTTGAGATTATTGATTGCGAAGATACTAAGCCCCTTTCTTCTGCTAAAAATATTTTTCCGAGGGAGTATCAAAAAACCGTGAACAGCCCTCATTTTTGCACCTGGAAGACCGTGAAAAAGTAAGTCTGTCGGGCGCGTTTTCTGTAACACAACAATCTATAAAAACCCACTGCCCGAGAAACGTCCATGACGCAGACCGACATATGGACCGAAAGGTATCGACCATCAACTTTTGAAGAAGTGGTTGGACAGCAGGAGATTGTAAAACGCGTGCGCTCACTCGTGCAGTCGATTAACATACCCCATCTCTTATTCGCAGGTCCAGCCGGAACAGGAAAATCAACGCTTGCGCTTATCATCGTGCATGAATTATTCGGTGACACCTGGAAACAAAACTATCTGGAACTGAATGCGTCAGATGAACGAGGCATCGACGTCGTCAGACAAAAAGTCAAAGACTTCGCGCGCACCAAATCACTGGGCAACGTGCCATTCAAGGTAATATTTCTCGATGAAGCAGATGCCCTCACAAGAGAAGCGCAGCAAGCACTAAGAAGAACAATGGAAAACTACACAAACACCTGTCGCTTTATTCTTTCATGCAATTATTCAAGCCAGATTATCGACCCGATACAGTCACGATGCGTTGTGTTCAGATTCAAACTGCTCGAAAAAAAAGATATTGCCTCAGTCATAAAAAAAATCGGAGAAAAAGAGAAACTGAAGATAGCCGAGGATACGTATGAAGCTCTGTATGAATCCAGCGAAGGCGATTGCAGACGTGCCATTAATTTGATTCAGGCAACAGCTTCCATCTCCCCAGATGTCAACGCAGAAATGATAAACATCATTTCTTCACGCTCAAAACCAGCAAACATTCGCATTGTCCTAGACTATGCGCTCGCAGGTGACTTCATGAATGCACGCGAGAAACTCCTGGATGTTATGCTCAAGGAGAGCATTGCTGGAATAGATGTCATTAAAGCCATCCAGAAAGAGGTCTGGAACCTGCCGGTTGAGCCAGAACTAAAGCTAAAACTCACCGAAAAAACAGGCGAAATCGAATTCCGCATGGTTGAAGGCAGTGATGAATTCGTGCAGCTTCAGGCACTCCTCGCCTCATTCGTCATGGCAGGCCGCGGCAAGTCGCTCTAAGATGACCCTTGCAGAAAAACATCGTCCAAAGAAGTACGCAGATATGGTTGGCCACGAACAAGCTATCCAGGCAGTCAGGACATTTCTATCTGAATTTCCAAAGAAAAAAGCAATTCTCCTCTACGGTTCTCCAGGCACAGGGAAAACATCTCTGGCACACGTAGCTGCACGCGAGAACAACGCAGAAATATTCGAATTAAACTCGTCAGACCTTCGCAATCGCATCAAGCTAGAGGAAATACTCAAACCAGCTTCCAGACAAGAAAGCCTTTTCAAAAAAAATAAGATTCTCTTAGTGGATGAAGTCGACGGTGTTACTGGAACCGACATAGGAGGCATAGCCGAGCTCATACGCATAATAAACCAAACGTCCCATCCTATCATAATCACCGGCAACGACGTCTGGCAGACGAAACTCGCTCCTCTCCGACCGCTCTGCACGCTAGTTGAGATGAAATCACTAAAACTCGACACAATTCAAATATTTCTCGCAGGGATATGCGCAAAAGAAGGCATGCGAGAAAACCAGCATTTTCTTAGGCAGATTGCCATAAAATCACAAGGAGACCTCAGAGCAGCGCTAAACGATCTTCAAGCATACACCATAGACAGTGATGCCCCCATAGACCCTGAAAAACGCAACAAGGAAGAAAGCATCTTCAACATTCTCAAGCTCCTCTTTCAGCAGAGGCAGGACTTTCTGCAGCTGTTTGATAACACCGAACTCTCACTCGATGAAATCCTGCTCTGGATAGAAGAAAACATTCCGCGCGAATACAAAGAAGAATCTCTCCTCAAGGCGTATTACGCTCTCAGCAACGCCGATATCCACCGCGGCCGCATCTATCGCCAGCAACATTGGCGTTTCCTTCTTTACCAAAACATCTTCCAGAGTGCAGGCATCTCCTACGCCAAAAAAATACCCCGTTCCACATTCACCAAATACGAACGTCCAAAGCGCGTGCTAAAAATCTGGATGAACAACCAGCGCACCGCCAAAAAGAAAACCATCGCCCAGAAATACGCCCGTGCTGTCCACTGCTCTGTCAAGCGAGTCATGCGCGACTTTGAGATTCTCAGACCTATTTTGCAAAGCACTCAAATCCAGCAAAAGCTCAAGCTCGAAGACGATGAAGTTGAGTTTTTGAAGAAATAGCAATGTTTATATACTAATGATACTAAAGTATAACTGTGGCAATCGAAGTAAAACTAAAGCGATGGGGCAATTCAATGGCAGTTATAGTGCCAAATAGACTCATCGAAGATAGAAAGCTGAAAGAAAATGAAACTATCGTTATCGAAGTCGTTAAAAAAGCAGATATATCTCATACATTCGGCTCTATAAAAAGAAAATTATCTGGGCAGGAATTCAAAAATATGGTAAAAGAAGGATGGAACAAATAAAGACATTCTTCTTTGATAGTTACGCCTTTTATGAAATAATAGCCAAAAATCCAGATTACGAAAAGTACAAAAAAGACATTGCGATAATAACAACAAGATTAAACCTGATGGAATTACATTATGGATTGCTTAGAACAGAAGGCAAAGATAAAGCCGATAAAATATACGATGCATATCTGGAGTTCGCAATTGAGATTAACGATAGTGTTATAAAAAAGTCAAATCAATTTAGGCTTGAGAACAAAGACAAAAAACTCTCATACGTAGACTGCATAGGATACACACTGGCAAAAGAAAACAACGCACGGTTCCTCACAGGAGACCAACAGTTTAAAGAAATGGAAAACGTAGAGTTTGTTAAGTAATCAAAAAGTCCTTGAGTTTTTTGTGTAGGACTTTTGGATGCTCAGAAATGCGGCGCCCTAAAGCTTCGGGAATTTCATCTAATGAATTCCCGATAGTCGTCAAGAATACAACGTCAAGCATTCTTGAGAGGCGCGGTTTGAACCAGCATTTCTGACATCACTTCTTCGCCTTTTCAAACAACTCATCAACACGCACCCAATTAACAACATT
>JBBSYO010000020.1:52834-55331 GCA_038045185.1 Nanobdellota archaeon
ATCACTTCTTCGCCTTTTCAAACAACTCATCAACACGCACCCAATTAACAACATTCCACCAGTTTTCAGCATACCCTTTCCTATTGGAAGTCCATTTCAAATAATACGCATGCTCCCAGACATCCAAACCTAACAGAGGTATATTGCCCTCCATCAAAGGCGAATCCTGATTCACAGTGCTATAAACCTCTAATTTCCCTTTGCTCAAAGCAAGCCAAGCCCAGCCGCTTCCAAACCGACTCAAAGCAGTTTCATTAAACTTTTCCTTAAATGCTTCAACCGAACCAAAAGCCTTCTTAATCTCATCAATAATTTTGCCATTCATCTCTTTATCTTTCGCATGCGGCGTCATCCACTCCCAAAACAAGCTATGATTCGCGTGTCCTCCGCCATGATTGCGAACAGCGTTGCGAATATCTTCAGGAACAGAATTAATATCTTTTAAGAGTTCTTCAACTTTCTTCTCAAAAAGCGCAGGATGCTTCTCAAGAGCAGTATTCAGCTTGTCAACATAAGCCTGATGATGCTTCGTGTGATGTATTTCCATCGTGCGCGCGTCTATGTACGGCTCAAGCGAGTCATACGAATAAGGCAATTGAGGCAAAACGTGTTTTTCCATCTTTATTCCTAACTACTAAGGTATATAAAAATTGCTGTGTAATAAGTGATTAAGAGCTGTAAGTTGCATTCAAACAACTAAGTTCCAAGGAAGACGGAAGTTCTATCTTTCTTGCAGAAGTTTTTGTTTTTCCTCTTAAAGCGAGGCAGGCATTTATAAAATAAGAGGTTATATCTTCAAAAGAAGCCATCTCAACCTCAAACTCTTCTTCCGAACCAATGCGACGTGTTCGCGCGCCATTGGCGCCCATGAAGAACATAAAAGTAGGCTGACGAGACTGGTTTATTTTGACTGCGCAAAATGCAATGGCAGGGGTTCTTTCCCCATCATAAATATATGCGCCATCTTGTTTTGCCCTAATAACCTTCCAAGCGTAACCTTCGGGTATTCTGTCTGCCAGCTCTTTAGATAATCTGTCAGAGTTAATCTGCCGACCAACAGTTATGTATGCATTTGCGCTGTAAACAAGCCCGTTGCCACGAAGATTAATACCCACACGCCTCAAGGGAAAAGGCAGTTCTGCATCACCAAAAGACAAAGTCACATACGGCCTCGGAAGTTTAACTTCTTTCTTTTTCCACCCCTCATCATCTGAATCTATTAAAGGAGAATGTTTAAGATAATCAAAAACCCCCAAGGTATTAATCTGAATTCTCATCGAAGTCAATAAAAAAGCCAGCTTATAAACATTTATGGCGCTTACGACTATTGCAAGGATTAAGCAAGTTGCGCATCAATAACCTGCTTGAAAGATGCAAATGGCTGCGCGCCTTCAAGCCCAACGCCATTTATGAAGAATGCAGGCGTTCCAGACACGCCTAATTGCGCACCATATGCTGCATCAGCTTGCACTTCATCAGCAAACTCATCTGAATCAAGGCACGCATCAAACTGCGCACCATTTGCGCCAACATCACGCGCCCACTGCTTAAAGTTTGCCTCGCTCAAGCTCGCCTGATTCTCAAAGAGCTTGTCGTGCATCTTCCAATAGCCTTCATCGCCTTTCTGCTTGCGGACACAGCGCACAGATTCAGCTGCTTTTTGCGCCTGCTCATGGAAGTTCAATGGAAAATCCATATAAACAAGTTTAACCTTGCCAGTTTTAATATATTCTGTATCGATTTGCTTCAGAGTTTGATACGCGCGTTCGCAGAACGGACATTGATAATCAGAGAACTCAACAATCGTCACAGGGGCGTTTGCATTTCCTTTCACAGGCGCGTTCGCAATTTTATCCGCGTCAATCGTCACTGGAGAATTAGGAGTGGCAGGTTGACCGCCTGTTGGACCAGGTTGAGCCGCACCATCAAGCGGCGTTATTTGAGGTACGAGATTCTTGCCATCAAGCGTCGCATACAACGGAACAGTATCTCCCTGATAAGTCACAGTAACTTTATACAGGTCGCCTTCACGCTTAACAGAACTTAAAACAACTCCTCCCCCAGTTTGCCCATTTAGATAATCGACAACATCCTGCCCAACTTTCTGGCTGCTCACTGCGCTAACACCGCCCCCAGACGTATTAGCAAAGAGCACAATCAAAAAAAGCACACCGAGAACAACAGTAGACAACATCCATGGATTCGCGCGCATTTCAGCAACCAATCCTCGTTCTTTATGAACAACTGCTTCCATCACACGTTCTATTCAACAGCGTTTAAAAAGGTTTTGCCCCAGAAAACCGCGCAAAAACAACGCTTATATACAAGCGCGCGCTTGAACACTCATGCCATACGATATTATTCTCGGTCGGGACGCAAGCGACAAAAAAAAGTTCGGTAAAGAAGGACTCATCTATCTCGGGCGCGGTTATGTTACAATGGGCACTCAAACTTCGCTCTCAAATCATCTCTGGATGGATGTCGCGCGGAGCCATGT
>JBBSYO010000021.1:0-5186 GCA_038045185.1 Nanobdellota archaeon
GGAAAAGAACTTATCTTCGGGTAGCTTCCAAATGAAAATAAATCCTCAAATACATAAGAACTGCTTTCACTCGTCGGATTTGTTACAGTGAAATTAACATCATACATGCCTGCAACTGTTGGCGTGAACTGGTTATTCCACCCGTCATAGACTTGCCCGCGCAAAGCCTGCGTCCATACTGTTTGTGCAATAACCATTCTTCCATCATCGTTCGGGTGCACTTGATCTAGAAAATAACTCTGGTTGTATCCGCAATTGTCAACAGATTTAAGCGAAGTATTGTAAACATCAGCATATCCCTTTATGAAACCGTTTGTATTATTGTAAAGATACCAATTAAGAAAATGAGCATTTATGGTTTGTATGCGTCCGCATAAAGAAAGATTCTGTTGCGGAGTCACGCTTACAACATAAACTGAAAGATTTTTATCCTGGGCTCGTTGAAAAATAGCAGTTATATTTCTTAAAGTAGCGTTGATATTGATGGCAGGCTGGTATGCATCATTCGCGCCGCAATTAAAAAGAATTTTTGTGTTGTTTGGAATTGAATCATTTATCTGCGACAGAACTTGGTCGCATCGGTATCCTCCGACACCGCGCATGAGAAAGGGGTTAGTGTAGATATACGACCCCATGTAACCATCAAGAAATCTCGGCCAGGTTGCAGTTCCGCTGTACGATATTAGGCTGTCACCAAAGAATCCGCCCCACTCTGACGAATTCCAGGAACTGTAAGCCTGCCGCCCCATTGATTGCCAAGCCCCATTATTTATTCTGTAATGGGCAGTCGCATTCAGAATATTGTTGCTTAACGCACAGGACGAAGAAGAGCCGTAGAAAGCGCAGGCAGTCAATACACTTGCATAGCTTCGATTAGTATTTCTGTTAAAGGAAGCATTAGTCCGATAAAAAAATGGCCCTGTATTAAAAGCGTTTATAACGCGGTTTTCAGTAACAGATATCCCGCCAGAATTATTTACAAAAATAGCTCGGAAAGTTTTTGTCCCGTTGGAGCTTTGATATATCTGCGCTTGTGTTGTTACATTTCCCGCGTAATTATACAACGCGCTTACTTCTTCCGCCCCAATCGGCCTGCTGAAAAACATAAAATCATCGTAGTAGCCCTGCACACCTGCATTAATGCCGAGAGTTAGAATAGACCCGATATAGAAAGCAGAAGTTGACTGATTTATGCAGGTAATGGCGTTACAAGCACGGGACTCGGGAAACTTTCCGCCGCCATAAATTCTCCCGTTCTTATAAAGAGTTGTGTAATCTCCGAACTGAACAATAACGTAGTGCTGCCAGGCGTCATTAAACTCGGAATTTGTAGAGCCTGCGCGCAAAGGAACAGGCAAAATTGTACTGCTCACCCCATAATTTTGATTGAATCTGCTTCCGTCGCCAAATGTCGAATTATCAATTCTAAAATACGTCCCATTATACGCCCCGCTTATTGACCCGAAAAGGATTCCGCCCGAAGCATTCCGATAGGGCTTGACCCAAAATGATACGCTATACCCTGAAGAAGGGTTAAACTTTGAGTTCAAAGCTGATGAAATCGTCGCTGTTGAAGTTTTATCTTTTATCTCGAGCGAGCCAGTTCCTGTCCTGAAAACAGCGCGGTTAATTGTGGCGTTGTTGATAAGTCTGGCGTTTCGCCCATAAATGGAAAGGTCTTGCGTATAATTGCTGGCATTGATGTTATCAAATGTGAGCCATAATTCAAGAGAATTATTAAAATCAAGAAAAGAATATCCGCGTTCATTGGCAGATTCTGCAGAAGCAGAATAAGCAACAATTATCGGTCGCATAACATTGGAAGAATTAGCAGGCGTAGGTTCAACGAAAACAGGGTTAGTAAATGCAGACGCAAAAGAAAAGAACGATATCGCCATAAACATAACTCCAAACCAAGCCATAAAATCAAAAACACGATGCGCCACCACGCCTTTTAAGGTGTGGTTTGAAAAGGCGCTCGTGTTTTGGATGCTCAAGGAACTACCGCACCTTGAAAGGTGCGGTTTTCTGTCAAGTTCCTTGACATAAGAAAATTTATTCACGCGTTGTAATTTAATATTAGATTGCATGTAAAAAAGTTAAATAGAGAGGATATAAAGATTATGGCGAATCATGCAACAATATCCAAAACATCAAAGGATTTAAATAGCCCAAAAAGATAATTCAAACATGCAAAATCAAGTTAGATTCGGAGCACAGGCGCCCATAAGCGCTGGTTGTTTTCACAAATTCTAGTCGTACGTATCTTTCTTATTTAGGGTTATTCGGGGCGAAAGGCACATTACGTGCTGGTTGTTTTCACAACCCCCTCTGCCAATTCATTTCTCATAGGCGGTAGTAGCTCAACGGCAGAGCAGCGGATTGTGGTTCCGTGGACACGAGTTCGATTCTCGTCTACCGCCCTTAAAACTGAAAGGAGGTATTCAGAATATGACAACTATAGAAAGAATATCTCCTGAAAACACTTCAAGTCTTTCTCCTGTTTACAAGGAAGTATTTAGTGGCAATCCTTGGTATGAAGAACGAATTTGTTCAGGAGCTCGTTTAAATGGAGAAGAAAAATGCGCAGTTCAATATACATCTCGCGCTGTTCCTACAGATTATGCATGGAAATTTGACAAGGATAAAGGAACAGGGGTTCGGGGAGAATCGGCAGGCTTAGAAAAATGCGTGGCTTGCGAAAGAGACCTCATAGAGTTCTACCCGGATTTCGTTAATCAGAATGACCTGATTAAAGAAGCATTGGGCGAACAGGGGTTTATCGGATTTCTGTTGCGCGATAGCAATCAGCAACCATTTGGTTTTAGTTGGGGATACAAGACCCCCCAAAACAGAACAGTTTCTGTCAACTTTCCGCTTGTTAGACCGTTGCTTGCTTCCAGAGGCATAGACCAAGACAAAACATTTTATTGGGCAGAGTTGGGAATTGTGGATAAAAAACAAGGTTCTGGTTTCGGATTATTAGCTTCTGCGATGCAACTAAAAGAGGCTAAGAGGGAAGGTTATCAGAGTTTTGTCGTCCGTACAAAAAATGAGCGGGTGTTATCCATCTTAAAAAGAATCTTCTCTGGCAAAACAGCAGAGCGGTTATTTGCTGATCCAGAAAAAGAAACTCCGTGGTATGGGGGGAATTTTCAAGATGCAAACATGGAGGAGATATCCAAAATCCTAAAAAAGTCAAGGAGATAGTAAAATGACATCGAACACAAAAATTGTTGAATTACAGGGCCCGCTTCCAGGAAAAAGCGTCGTATTACTTGCAGGCGTACACGGCAATGAAATCTGTGGAGTAAGAGCATTTGACGAACTAATCCCACAATTAAGTATAGAATCCGGAAGCGTGCTTTTTATTTATGCAAATCTCGAGGCAATTAAACAGAATAAGCGTTTAGTAGAATACAATCTCAATCGTTGTTTTCTAAAAGAGCAGCCCGTTGCAATTCAATCTTCTCTTGAAGGCAAAACAGCTCTGGAAATCATCCCCTATCTTGAACGCGCAGATGCAATGCTGGATATTCACGCCAGCCCCACGCCAAACTCTCCTCCGTTTGTTATATGCGATGAAAAATGGATAGGGGATTGTTCAATCTTCGATGCAGAAATAGCCAGTTTCAACTGGGACCCATTCGAGCCAGGCTCAACAGATTACTATATGAATTTACAAAATAAACCTGGATTCTGTATAGAATGTGGTTGTTCAAACGATGAAAAATCAATAGAAATAGCAAAATCAGCGATAAAACAATTTCTGGTTTATACAGGCAATCTAAGCGGAAAGCCATTAAATAGAAAAAACCAGAAAATTGTAAAAATTATAGAACTATACAAAAATAAGTTCGCCCCATTCAGAAAATCACGCGAGTTTAAGGATTTCGAACAGCTAACAGAAAAAACTCTTATCGGAAAAGAAGGAGATATCGGAGTTTATGGCGAACAGGGGCAGATAGTTCTGTTTGTTGGAGATAAAGAAAAGCTAAACGAAGAATGCTTTTTGACCGCGCGTTATCAGGTTTGACCACGCTCAAATAATTTCTTGCGAGAGATACTACTTCGCTTTAATAAGTGCCCAACTCACTGCGCCCGCAATAAGAATTAATATTACTGCCCCAATGACTTGCGGAGAGTACAGCCACGACGAAACCGGATTGCCAAACGATTCTGGAGTTCCAGGCAGCCATGGCGCAAGCGTATCTGAAAATACAACCACTCCAGA
This sequence comes from Nanobdellota archaeon, assembly GCA_038045185.1. Taxonomy (GTDB): domain Archaea; phylum Nanobdellota; class Nanobdellia; order Pacearchaeales; family GW2011-AR1; genus JBBSZK01. The sequence continues at coordinate 4,235 of JBBSYO010000021.1, forward strand.
AATCAGAAAAATCAGGATAGCCACAACTAAAAAGAACACTCTTAAGAATCCATGCGTCTTATCTGCGCCCCCAATGAACCCCATAAGCAGCAGAATAAAGAACAGTGAGATAAGAAGTGCCCCAAACCAAGGCGCAATGGTCTGCACATAAAGGCGCAAGCTCGCAACCGAAATAAACAGCGCAGCCAGCACAAGAGACACAAAGAGATTAACCCACTTCAAATCTCCGAGCAGCTGCGACTTATGCAAAATAGCAAAGGCAACTAAAAATACAACCAGAAAAGCCGCGATAGGCGCAAAATACGTAATAGCAGAAACGTCAGCGACCATTGTTAATCCTCATCACGCACAGGCTCAAACTTCAGGAACTTGCTACGTCGCTCTTTCTTCTTTTCTTTATCCTCTGCAGAGTCCTTGAGCAACATCGGTCCAATAATTAATACAATAATCACTATCCACAGCACAGAAACCCAGTTCTCCTGCCACCAAGGCGAACCAAACCAGTTATACTGATTGAAGGTAATGACTGCAATAATCACGCCCACACCCATGCCTCCCCACATCAAAACATTCCCGAAAATGTCTATATTGCCCTTGCTGACAAATAGCCCCATCAAAATAACCACAATAATCACTATCGCGAGTCCGATACCAAAACTGGGGAAAATCGTGGTAAAAAATTCTGACACGAACGGCACCCGTATGGCCATGATAGAAATAGCTGCCGCAATCAAAAAGTTAATTCCCCTATTGCCTCCCAGCACGCGTGTAGATGTCAGGATGCCAAATATGATGGCGAAGATTAACAAGGCAGGCAAGAAGAAATCAAAGACCCCCACAGATTCCCATTGGAAATACATATCCCTTAAAGACAAAATCTGCAAGAAAGTCCCCAGCAATGCATCGCTAATCATTCCTCAGCAACTCAAACTCAATTTAAATATGTTTCTAA
>JBBSYO010000022.1:0-65754 GCA_038045185.1 Nanobdellota archaeon
CGCAAGCTTTATATACCTTCAAAATGAGGTGATGAAGTAGAATCTAGGGAGTCTGATAGCTCCTAGATAAGTTAGATAGCAGGTCACGGGAAAACATCAGCCGGGAGCGGCGATGGTTGAGTTGGACCATTCTGTACTTTTAGAGTACACTTAATTACATACAACAAACACACATGGGAGGACATCAACCAAGATTTGGAAGCCTGCAATACTGGCCGCGGAAACGGGCAGCTAAAGCTGTGCCTCAAGTGAACTGGGACGCGGTTAAGGGAGATGGGGTGTTGGGTTTGATTGCGTTCAAGGTTGGAATGGCGAGTGCAATTGTGCGCGATAAGACGGATAAGTCTTTGACGGCAAATAAGAAAATTGCAATGCCTGTAACGATTCTCGAAGTTCCTAAATTGAAATTATTTTCAGTTAGATTTTACAAACAGGGGATTGTTATGAAAGACGTTATTGTTTCTCATGATAAAGAACTTAAGCGTGTGCTTCGCGTGCCAAAGCAAGTGCCTGCGTTTCATGTCCCTGAGGGATACGACGAAATTCGCGTGATTGCCTATCCGGTTATGAAAGATATGTTCAAAAAGACGCCGCCGATGGTTGAATTAATGGTGCGTGGACAGAACGCGCTGGAGATTGTAAAAGCCTGGATTGGCAAGGAATTAAGCATGAAAGATATTCTTAAATGGGACTTGCTTGATTTGCGCGGCTTGACGCGTGGCAAGGGTCTTGTTGGACCTGTCAAGCGATTTGGCATTTCGCTTAAGTCACATAAATCAGAGAAGGGCGTGCGCAGACCTGGAAGTTTGGGACCATGGCATCCTGCTCACGTAACTTTCAGAGTTGCCCAAGCAGGGCAGTTGGGCATGTTTACGCGCGTGCAATACAATATCAAACCTATTACACATGCAAATGCACAGCAAGGACCTATTCCTGTGAACCACGGATTCAAACATTACGGTTTAATCGCTGGAGATTATATTGTGGTAGAGGGCAGCGTGCAAGGCGCGGCAAAACGCGAGATTGTTATCACGCCTGCGCTGCGACCGACGAGGAAAATGCTAAAGAAGAAATATGAATTTGCGGAGCTGAAACTATGAAAGTTGCAGTTTATGATTTACAAGGCACAAAGAAAGGCGACGTGGAACTGCCTGCAGTATTTGCGAGTGAAGTGCGTGAAGATTTGGTTTTGAAATGTGTTGAAGCTGAGCGTTTCGGACAGCCGTATGGAACAGACCCGCGAGCAGGCAGACGGCATGTTGCCTCAGGCATTATCAGCCACAAGCGCCATGACTGGAAGGGTCAGTACGGACGAGGCATGTCACGAGTTCCCCGCAAAATATTATGGCGGCGTGGGACGCAGTTTAACTGGGTTGGTGCTGAATCATCTGGAACGCGCGGCGGAAGACGACCGCATGCACCTAAGGCAATAACTGTTCGCGATAAAAAGATTAACGATAAAGAATACCAGAAGGCGTTTGCTTCTGCACTTGCTGCGACTACACATAAGCGGTATATTGAGGCGCGCTATGAGCGCATGAATGAAATGCCGATTGCGTTGCCGCTTGTTATCTCACTACCGACGCATGTGAAAGCAAAACAGATGATGAACTTCTTTGAAAAGGTTAAGCTATCTGGTCTGGCTGTCAAGGAAAAACAAGTTCGCGCAGGCAAGGGCAAGAGCCGTGCGCGCAAGTACAAGTCAAATGCAGGAGCGCTTGTAGTCATTGGCGCGAAAGAAAAATTATCAGTTACGGGCATTGATGTGCGGAACGTGAAAGAACTTTCTATCAGTGATTTCTATCCTCTGGGAAGAATTACGGTCTTTAGTGAGCATGCGCTGGAGGAATTGAAACAATGAACTTCAAACCAGTAACCACGGAAAAAGCAGTCAAGCTTATTGACCTTGAGAATACACTCCTGTTTGAGTTTCCGCGAGGAGCACGCAAAGAAGAAATTAAACCAATCGTAGAGAAAATGTTTCATGTCAAGGTGCAGGCAATACGCACCCTTATGCGCAACAACCGAAAGTTTGTTTATATCAGACTTGCAAGCAGTCACAAGGCTGCAGACGTTGCAACTAAATTAGGATTAATATAATATGGGTAAACGAATCATTTCACAGGCGCGGGGCAAGGGAAGTCTTTCCTACAGGGTACGCAAGCAGGCGTTCGTTTACAGAGTCGGTTATCCGCAGATGCTTGGTCAGGCGCGCATTGTTTCTCTATTGCATTCGGCTGCTCATTCTGCGCCGCTGTTGCAGATACATATTGGCAATAGCAAATTTTACAATGTGGCTTTTGCAGGCGCTATTGAAGGACAAAATGTTGTGCTTGGAAATGAAATCAAAGAGGGCAATATTGTTGCACTAAAGGATATTCCTGTCGCTACACGCATTTACAATGTTGAGTTGAATCCTGGAGATGGGGGAAAGATGGTTCGTACTGCGGGTTCGAGCGCTGCAGTAGTCAAAATATATGAACATAACAAGGTAGGAATCTTGACTCCGCAAAAGAAAGAAATTATTCTCGATGGCAACTGCAGGGCTACAATCGGCATTATTGCAGGTCATGGAAAAAAACTCAAGCCGTTCATTAGTGCGGGGAGAAAATTCTATAAAATGAAAGCGCGGGGCAAACTATGGCCGCGCACTTCTGCAGTGAAAATGAATGCCATTGATCATCCGTTTGGGTCCGGCAGAGGAAAGCGCATCAAGTCCAAGATTGCCAAACGATGGGCGCCTGCGGGAAGACGTGTCGGTCACATTGCGCCAAGGAGAACAGGAAGACGATGAGCATGGAAGTGGTACTCAAATCACGAGAAGAAAAATATCGCGGAAAAACTCTTGCACACTTAAAGAGCCTTGGCATTAGAGAAGTTGCACAATACCTTCCATCCAGAAGCAGGCGCACTGTGCTGAGACATTTTGAACTCATTGAAAAGTTTGTTCGCGAAATCGAAGAGAAAGAAGTTAAGAAAAAGAGAATAAGGACGCATTTAAGAGATTTGGTGATAGTGCCGCATTTGGTGGGCAAGACTATTGCAGTGCATAGCGGAAAGACATTTGAAGACGTGCATGTCACTGTTGAAATGATTGGTCATCGACTTGGAGAATTTGTCATGACGCGCAAGCGCGTTACTCACTCGGCTGCAGGTATTGGAGCAACCAAGAGCTCGAAGACACTGAAGAAATAAAATGAACCAGAAAACAGAAACACCAAAAATTGAGAAAGAACACACGCACCCAGCGCCGGCTGAGGTTAAAGATAAGCACATTGAAAAAAATGCAGACAACCCTGCTGATAAAGTAGAAGTTAAAGCAGATGAGAAGAAACATGAGGAGAAAAAACACGCACCGAAGAAGGAAGAAGTGAGTGCGCTCGGACGCAATCTGACTGCTTCATTGAAACACAGCATGGCGGTTTGTTCTTTCATCAAAGGTATGCGCATTGAACAGGCTCTTGGGGAATTAGCGCTTGTTATTAAGAAGAAGCGGGCTGTTCCGATGAAGGGAGAAATTCCGCATCGCCATGGAAAGATTATGGCTGGACGCTATCCGGTTGCGACTGCGACAGAAATCATAGGCTTGTTGAAAACCTTGAGGGGTAATTGTGTTGCACATGGATTATCGCTTGACAAGGCGCGCATCACGTATGCTTCTCCAAGCTGGGCAGTACGGCCGCAGAGACGGGGCGGACGATTAGGAAAGCGAACCCATATTCTTATTAAAGTGCGCGAGGCCGCTGAAAAACATGGATGAAAAAAAATTCGTTAAATTGAAAGAAGAAGAGCTTGAGGTACGCGAGTATATCAAGAACTCTCTTGGTAAGGGGCGCATAAGCGAAGTAACTATAGAATATACTCCTGTTGGAGAGAAGATTGTTGTTGCAACTAACAGACCAGGCATGGTAATTGGCACGCGCGGGGAGAAAATAAATGAACTAACTCAAACACTGAAAAGACGATTTAAATTAGATAATCCTCATATTGAAATCCGAGATATAATTGAAGCGCTGTTTGATGCACAACTCGTGGCAGATGATATTGCCTTGAGCCTTGAACGCAAGGGCTCCTTGAAATTCAAGCCAATTGCTTACCGTACACTTGAAGCAATTATGCGCGCAGGCGCTCTCGGTGTGGAACTTGTGTTGTCTGGCAAACTGCCAAGCGACCGCGCGCGAAGCTGGAGATTTGCACAGGGCTATCTTAAGAAAACAGGCGATCCTGCACGAGTAGTAAGACGCGCTATGGCTCAGGCCAAAACAATGGCAGGCATTATCGGAATCAAGGTCAGTATTTTGCCACCTGATGCAAAAATTCATGATAAAATTACGATTGACGATGCCCTGCTTGCTACGTTACGAGCGCGAGCACATGCGATGACTCTGCCGCCTGTTGAGAAACCAGCAGTTATAATTAAGAAGCGAGCTTCTTCTAGGAAGGCGAAATAACCATGGCAGTATTACGTATGGGTGAGATTCTGAAGATGGACAAGAAGGCGCGCGAAACTAAAATGAACGAATTGCGCCTCGAACTGGTAAGGGTGCAGGCAAGTTCAAGCAGGACGCCTGCCAAAACCAAAGAGATTAAAAAGGCTATTGCACGACTACTCACATTCGCCCAGACCGAAAAATCAGGACGAAAACACCTCAATAAGACATGGAGATAGATCCACGAACAGGATTACCTGTTGAAGCTATCGCATGGGAAGATCTCGCGAAAAGCGAACAGAAGATAACGATTTCGACCGTTGCGCGACGCTATGGCAAGCTGACCACGCTGGTTTCAGGATTTGATAATAGCATCGACCTGAAGAGCACCGCAAGAGAGCTCAAAGAAGCGCTCGCCTGCGGCGGGACTGTCAAGGACGGCGTTATTGAACTGCAGGGGAATCACAGGAGAAGCGTCAGACCAATTTTGGTCAAGATGGGATTCCCTGATTCGTCTATTAGCGACTGATCTCATACGAGCAGGCTCGGAATTATATTATGAAAACGCAACAGAAACAAGCGACCCCAAAAAGGGAGAAGAATGCTGTAGTGGCTACTCACGGCAGAATATTCCAGGGTTATGTTACAAAGAAGTTTGCAATGAGAGTTGTTGTGGAATTTGACCGCACGATTTACCTGCCAAAGTATGAAAGATTCATGAAAGATAAGACACGCTTGCACGCACGATTGCCTGCAGATATGAGTGTTGCAGTTGGCGATTATGTGAAAGTGCAGGAATGCCGCCCGTTGAGCAAGATTATTCGTTTTGTCGTTATTGAAGTTGTCAGGAAGGCGCATGCGGAAGAGGTGAAGGGGAAATGAAAGCAGTAGCAGCGAAGATAACGCGAGGATTGAACATTGGAAGCAATTTGCTTGCGAGCGATAACAGCGGAGCGCGCATTGTGCGCATTACAGGCGTAAAACACGGTAAAAGCCGCAAGGGCAGACAGCAGACTGCACGTGTTGGAGATATGGTGAAGGTGTCTGTGCAGGCCGGCAAGCCAGACATGATTGGAATAGTTTTTGATGCGATTGTTATCAGGCAAAGAAAATCTTATCGACGTTTGACTGGAGAGCACATTATGTTTGAAGATAATGCAGTTGCATTAATGAAGGACGATAAGGGCAACCCGAAAGGAACACAAATCAAGGGAGTAATGGCGCGTGAAGCAGCAGACCGATGGTCTGTTGCTGCGAAAATTGCGCAGTTTGTACTATGAGAGTTATAAAAAATTTAATGGGAAGATTGGGAATGAAAAAAATAGACGGCTCAATTACCACTTCCCCCAGCCAGAACTTCCAAGAATATTTAAAAAGAGTAAAAGAAATTAATTCTTGTGTGATCTTGGCTCGAAAAGGTTTAGGCGAGGGAAGATTAAACGAGGTTAGCTGCTATTTAGATGATATCTTTTTAAAACAATCTGACTTAAAGTTTTATGTAGAAAATAGTGTTGTTTTGGGCATTATGCCTGATTATTATCGTGATATGAGCTTAATTTTTTCTAAGGAACTTTTAGCAGAAGTTAGCGGTATTGAAAAAGATTATTTGAATGCGGGGAGAAGAGCGGCATGAGACAAACATTTTCAACATCCTGGATTGCAAGCAGACAGCCGCGAAAACAGCGCAAGTATGCGTACAATGCGCCACTTCATATCAAACATAGTTTTTTAAGTGCTCATTTGTCGAAGGATTTACGCGTTAAACACAAGCGACGCAATCTTTCTTTGCGAAAGGGAGACGAAGTGCTTGTTATGCGAGGAACATTTGCTGGCAAGAAAGCAAAAATATCTAGCGTTGATGTGAAGCGCACACGGGCGATGCTTGAGGGAATCACGCGACCAAAGCGAGATGGAAGCAAGGTTAATGTCTTTTTCCATCCAAGCAATCTGCAGATTACCGCGCTGACGCTCGACGACAAAAAACGCCTCAGTGTGAAAGCTGAGGGAACACAGGAGAAGAAAAATGCACCTAACAAGATTTGAAGTCACACCATTAGTGCCAGTAGCACGAAAAGGCACAAAGTACATAGCAAGACCGATGAGCCACTACACGTCAAGCGTGAGCGTGTTAAGTGCGGTGAGGGACATGCTAAAGATTGCACGCACGGCGCGCGAAGTGCATACCCTGATTAAGCAGAAAGCCTTAAGGATTAACGGACGTGTTGTACGCGATTATCATGAGCCTCTGCACTTGTTTGGATTGTTTGATGCGGACAAACGTTACAGGCTCGTAATTACAAGCGCTGGTCGATTCTCTCTTGAGGCAACTACGGCCAAGACGCGCGTTGCCAAAGTTATAGGCAAAACGATGTTGCGGGGAAAAATGCTTCAGGTTAATTTCCACGACGGTACGAATGTTCTCACTAAGGACAAAGTTGAAGTTGGAAGCTCAGCCGAGCTTGACTTGAGCAACAAGGTTGTGCGCTGGATTGCATTGGGCAAGGGCGCACATGTGTTCGTACGTTCAGGCAGAAGTCTCGGACAGAGCGGCAAGGTGAAGTCTATTGAAGGAAAAAGCATTCATATTGAATTAGGAGGGCGTGTTGTTGTTTTGGACAGCGACCACGTTATTGCACAATGAAAACGCAAAAAAGCGCAACTGTGAATGTTATGAGAAAGCCCTTTATTTCTAAAGTTGTATTGAGTGCAGGAGCCACTGGTCCTGAGCTTGACAAGGCAAAGCGGCTTCTTGAAATTCTGACAAATGCACGGGCGCATATTATCAAGGCAGGTCCAAAGCGACGCATTCCTGAGCTAAACGTGCGGCCAGGACTTGAGCTCGGAACGAGAGTTACGCTGCGCGGAGAGAAAGCAATTATGCTATTAAGACGATTGCTGACTGCGATTGATAATACTATGAAGCGAAACCAAGTAGCCCCGAATCATTTTTCATTTGGTATTGAAGAGTACATCGACATTCCAGACATGGAATATGTCAGGGATATCGGCATTAGGGGTTTCAACGCTACTGTTGTGTTTGAAAGACCTGGCGTACGCGTGAAAACCAAGAAGATAAAGCGCGGAAACTTGCCTGTGAGGCAACATGTCACAGTTGATGAAATTGTAAGTTACATGGAGGAATACTTCAAGACGAAGTTTAACTAACGATGACTGCAAGCGACTGGAATAAAATAGCGCGACAACTGCGCAGCAAACCCGCTATCTTCAAGAAATTTACCAAACATAACAAGCCAAAAGAGCGCAAGACAGGTGTTGCGTCCAAGAAATGCCGCCGATGTGGCAGGCTGGGAGCACATATGGGCCAGTATAATCTGGGATTGTGCAGGCAATGTTTCCGAGAGATTGCGGAGGAAATCGGATTCAAAAAATATAGTTAACCATGAGCCAAGATATTGTTGCAGATACGCTTAACCAAATAATGAATGCCAAGCGCGCAGGCAAAACAACGCTTCAAGTTAAGCGGCACTCGAAATTTCTGCTCGCGGTTTTAGCTATCGGAAAGTTAAGAGGATACATCAAATCATACAAAGTAGAAGGTAGAAATCTTGACATTGAACTTGGAAATTTATTGAATGCGTGCCGAGCCATAAAGCCGCGTTATGTTGCGCGCACTGATGAAATCATGAAATATGTGCGACGCTACCTGCCTGCGCGAAATATGGGCATTGTCATTGTTTCGACCAGCAAGGGGCTTATGACTCATTATACAACACTTGAGAATAACCTTGGAGGGGGCATCATTGCATACTTTTACTAATCATGAGAACGCCAATACAAGAAGTTATAGCTGTCCCTGAAGGAATCACGTGCGAGCTGAAGCACAATATGCTGGCATGCAAAAAAGGAGGCGAAACGCTTACGAAGAAATTTGACAGGCCGGGAATCACTTTGAAAGTTAGCGGAAAAACGATTGAAGTTAATCATGTACGCGCCAACAGAAAAGATATTGCCATCATAAAGACGGTTGCGGCCCACATACGCAATCTTTTCCGAGGTCTTGAGACAGGGTTTGTTTACCACATGGAGATTTGCAACGTGCACTTCCCGATGACAGTAAAGATTGAAGGGTCTAAGCTGATTATCAATAACTTCTTGGGTGAGAAGGAAAAGCGATTCGCTTCCATTGTTCCTGGAGTGAAGGTTGATGTCAAGGGCCAGCAGATTATACTTTCTGGAGCTGACGTTGAATCAGTTGGTCAGAGTGCGGCAAACATTGAGAAAGCCACATGGGTGGCGAATCGAGATAGGCGTGTGTTTCAGGACGGTATTTTCATCACCTCTAAGGATGGAGAAGAAATATAATGTCAAAGAAATTTACCCGAAGTGAGACTGTGCGGTTCATGCGACTGGGTAAGAATCGTCCTAAATTGCAGAAATGGCGACGTCCGCGTGGAAGACATAACAAAATGCGCAAGAAGCGCGTGGGCTATCCGGCATCTCCCTCTATCGGGCATGGAACACAGCGTGCAACTTCAGGACTTGTACAAGGCAAGAAACCGCTGGTTGTGCATAACATGAAAGAGCTTGAACAAGCTTCTGCAAGTCGCCTAATTATCTTCGCAAGAACATTGGGTGCAAAACAACGTATCGAGTTTATGAAGCAGGCACAGGAACGCGGTCTTCAAGTATTCAGTCGAGGGAGGAAAGCTAAATGAACTTGGAAAAGAAAAGAAATCTTGCAGCACGCGCGCTTGGCGTTGGCGTGAACAGAATAAGGTTCAATAAGGAACGTCTTGCTGATGTGAAAGAAGCGATTACTAAACAAGATATTCGGGACCTTGTAAAAAATGGTGCTTTGAGCATTCGAGAAGTGCGCGGTCGAAGCGCCGAACGCACGGAACGTCCGCGCAGACGGGCAGGAAGTGTGCGCATTCATGTTGACAAGTCTAAACGAACGTATGTTTTGTTCATCCGCAAGATGCGCGCATATCTTACTGAACTGCGAAAACAAGAAATTATTAACTCAGGGCAGTTCATCGTATTACGAAAGGAACTTAAAGGTCGTCACATCAACAGCAAGACGCATCTGAAGGAGCGGATCGCGCAGCTTAAAACAAGCAAATGAACAGAATAAGCAGAACAATCAAACGACGCCGGCACGAAGCAAAAACAGACTATAACGCCAGATTAAGCCTGCTGATGTCCAAGTCACCACGCCTCGTCGTACGAAAAACTAACAAGTATATCATTGCCCAGATTGTGCGAGCAAGCATTGCGCAGGACAGCGTGGTTGTTGGAGTTAGTTCCAAAGACTTGTTGCAGCATGGATGGCCTGGCTCGCATGCAGGCAGCCTGAAGAGCCTGAGCGCAGCTTATCTGACAGGGCTACTACTCGCTGGAAAAGCAAAATCATCAACACCGCAGGCTATTTTGGATATTGGAATGCAGAGAAATGTTAAAAATGGCCGCGTTTATGCAGCCTTACGGGGTGTTGTCGACGGCGGCTTGAGCGTGCCGCACAATGCGAGCGCCCTGCCTGATGACAAACGATTGGAAAGCAATCCGCGCACACGTGAACTATTCATAAAGCTGAAAGGAAATTTACACCATGGCAGAAAAGGAAACAAAGAATAAACCGAAAGACCTGATTGAAGCAGTGCCTGAAGAGATTCAGAAACTTGGCAATGATGGTTCTATTGCAGCAGAAGCTCAGCCGGAAGTTTCTCCTGAAGAGCGCGATCGGGCGAATCGCGTTGATGCCTGGGCGCCTAAAACGCAAATCGGGCGCGATGTTAAATCTGGAAAAGAAACTGATATTGATAATATTCTTAACTTGCGAAAGAAAATCCTTGAGCCTGAAATTGTGGACAGCCTGCTTAAGCTTGAAAGCGACCTGATATTAATAGGGCAGGCAAAGGGAAAGTTTGGCGGCGGAAAACGGCGCGCCTGGCGCCAGACGCAGCGCAAGACCATGGAAGGAAATGTTGTTTCGTTTTCGGCAATGGTTGTGGTTGGGGATAAGAAAGGTCATGTGGGTGTTGGCCTCGGAAAAGGCAAGGAAACAAAACCCGCACGGGAGAAAGCGCAACGGGAAGCAAGACTTAGCATACAACGCATTGAGTTAGGATGTGGTCACTTTGACTGTTCGTGCAGTGAGAAACATAGCATTCCATTTATTGTACAAGGCAAGTGCGGCAGCGTTCGCGTGAAGCTGATGCCTGCTCCGCAGGGAACAGGTCTTGTAGTTGGAGACCAGTTGAAAAAGCTATTGCGACTCGCCGGCATAAAAGACATCTATGGGGTAACTGATGGACAGACGCGCACCACGTTTAATGCTGTCAAGGCGTGTTTCTACGCTCTCTTGAAGACAACTGAGGTGAAAAGATGATTTTGGCGATACGCATTTCTGGCATGGTGAGCATAAATCACGACGCGCAAGAGACAATGTATCGCATGCGATTGCGGCGCAAGTATGCAGCGACGCTTATTGCAGACACGCCCCAGAACAGAAAGATGCTTGAAGGTGTGAGAAACTTTATTGCATATGGAGATATTTCCAAAGAGATGCTGCAAGAACTTCTGGAGAAAAGAGCTGAGCCTCTGAAGGGAAAGAAAATTGATGTTGAACAAGTTATGTCGCAGATTGATAAAAAGAGATTAGATGAACTTGGAGTAAAGCCGTTCTTTAGGCTGCATCCGCCACGCGGAGGCATTGAGAGCAAGAGGCACTTTGGCACTGGAAGGGGCGTTCTTGGAAATCATAAAGATGCTATCGATAAATTAGTGGGGCGGATGTTATGAAACTGAAAAAAAGACGCAAGTTTTCCCGTTGGAGGGGCTCGCGCACGCATGGACGAGGCAGGAAAAATCGTACACGCGGCTCTGGAAATCAAGGCGGTGTAGGCATGTCAGGCACTGGCAAGCGCGGCGACCAGAAGAAAACCCTTGTGATTAATCTTTATGGCAATGACTATTTCGGCAAGGACAAAACTTTACGCAGAGGAAGGCGTGCGCGCATACAGAGCATAACTCTGCGGAGCATCTTAGACACGCTTTCCACGATGGTGAAGAAAGGCACGGCAAAGCAGGAGAAAGGACATTACGTTGTAGATTTGAATAATTACAAGATTATTGGCAATGATAAACTGTCTATCGCACTCAAAATCAGCGCGCGCGCGGCCACGCAGTCCGCCAAAGATGCTGTTGCGAAGGCTGGCGGGGAGATTAGCACTGTGAATAAAAGTAAGTAGTTGCAAAGAAGAAGAGATGTTGTGCCACTGCCGTCGTCTGGGTTCAGCGTGTATTTTCGAGGGGATGCGGGCTTAATTGAAACCTGTTGGACCGATTGTTCTCAAGATGTGCTTTATCTCTTCGATGACTTTTTGTTGTTCCTTCTTATCTGACATTCTCACAAATCGTATTAGTAAGTCAGTTAATGCTTCTTGATTAAAAACTCGGATCTTATGAGAATCTGTAATAAAATAAAACCTAAAACCCTCATATTTCAGTTCTTTTACTACAATTCCTCCCACATGGCCAAGAGACTTTCCTTTAGATGGAGAGTGTTCCAAAGACCGCAGATGTTCTAGTATTTCAATAGAATTTCCTTTAAATCGCTTATAAATTTCCTCTTTTAAGGAAGGTACAATTTCTACTTTGGCCATTTTTTCTTAGCTTCAGCGATTGCTTCTTCAATAGGTATTGCATCTCCTTCAAATAAGAACTGGCGTAGCTGCTCTTTAACAGCCATTGAATATAGGTGATTGATTATGTCATCATAAGAATCTCCTTTAGTTCCGAATGATTGGAGCTTCTTTTTTGTACTCTCATTGACTTGTATTGTAGTTGCCATAGTTTCTATAGTAGCTATAGTTGCTATATTTATAAAGATTTCGGTGATGCTTTTCTTGCTTTTCTTCTTAAAATCAAAAGTCTCAGTTTTTTATTCCATCTTTTAACATCAAAATAGTTTGAGAAGTGCATATGCTCGTCTCTCAGCATTTTTCTATCGTCACAACCTCTTACTCCGTCTCTATAATCAAGCCAATCGTTCCAATATGGTTGAGGCTCTAGTCCTTCTTTAATAAGGATCTCTTTTTTATTTTTAAATCTTGGAGTTTTTCTTCCACTATGTCTTCTTGTTTTGCTATTCACTTATTTAGAAGCCAATTAAAATATATAATTTTAAGCTGTAACTCTGTAATAGAAATTTTTTACAAGTCAGTCAAAAATGACCAGTTGGTCTTATGCTCCCGCCGAGCCCAACCCTGCAAAAACCCATTATCAAGATACGTTTAAAAAGTCTTTTTTTGTAAAGCACTGATGGGATTGCAAGAAATTATTTCCTATTTGCCAGAGGTGCGCAAGCCAGTTGAGAAGAAAGTAAGTTTCAACGTTAAGCTGCGCTGGACGCTCGTTATTATGGGGGCGTTCTTTATTCTTTATAATATTCCCTTGCATGGGCTGAGCAATAATGCGCTGGAACGTTTTCGATATTTAGCAGTGCTGTTTGGCACGGACTTTGGAAGCGTCATTAGCTTAGGCATCGGGCCGATTGTTATGTCATCGATTATCCTGCAGCTGCTCGTAGGCTCTGGAATTCTGACGATTAACACAAAAACAGAAGAAGGCAAGAAATTGTATCAGGGCTTGCAGAAACTTGGAGTTCTTTTCTTCATTGTGTTTGAAGCGATGGTGTATGTTCTTATGCAGGGATTGCAGGCAGCTCCGGGCTTTACTGGTATTTTGATTATTCAACTTATACTTGGAGGACTGGCGATTATGTTCATGGACGAGGTTGTTAGCAAGTGGGGATTTGGTTCAGGCGTGTCGCTCTTCATCGTTGCAGGTGTTGCATTGAATCTGTTCACAGGACTGTTCCAGTTTATTGGTCCTACTGGAACCAGCTGCCTCACTGATTTTGGAACAACAGCGTGCACAGGCAAGGTGCTGGTCGTGCTACAATCAATTATTAACGGGGCTCCGCGCGAGGCACTTTTAGCATTCGCGATTATTGCGATTACTGCTGCTCTTTTCTTAGGCATTGTATGGGCGCAGAGTTTGAAGATTGAACTGCCACTTAGCTTTGATCGTCTGCGAGGGCATATGGTAAAGTGGCCGTTGCCGCTATTCTATGCTTCGAACATTCCAGTTATCCTGGTTGCGGCGCTTGTTGCAAATCTGCAGCTGTTTGCAGGCCTGATTGAAGGATGGTTGGGTCGTGCTACGTTCCTCGGTACTTTTTCCAATGGAGTTCCTGTTGCAGGATTTGCGTACTGGATTGGAAGCACAGATTTGGTAACCTCTGTAATTACAGGAAGCCTGCAGACATCGCATATTTTTCAGGCGGTAACGCACCTCGTGTTCTACATTTTGCTGTCTATTATGTTCTCGGTATTTTGGGTTAAGACTGCAGGTATGGATGCCGCAAGCATTGCGCGCAATATCATGGCCTCTGGATTGCAGATTCCTGGATTCAGAAAAGACGAGCGCGTGCTTGAGAGCATTTTAAGCAGATATGTGATGCCATTAACCATTATGGGGGGCATCGCTGTCGGGGCGCTTGCCGCGATTGCAGACTTGTTCGGAGTTTTGACCTCTGGAACATCACTCTTGCTTGCTATTACCATAACTTACCAATTGTTCCAGAATATCGCGCAGCAGCATGCGGTCGACATGCATCCTGCGCTGCGCAAATTCGTCGGATAAATTGCTTGGGAAGGTCAATAAGTTTAAATAGGATTTTCAGCTCAAAAGAATATGCCTCTTACCACTCTTGTAAACGCGTATCCGCTCGCTAGTGTCGTCACGATTTCAGCACTTGTTTCATTCTTTATTTCATTAGTAAACTATTTTGTACTGGACAAGGAGCGTATGCGCGAGCTTAAGGAAAAGCAGAAATCGCTTCAAAGCGAGATAAAAAACCAGCCTGATTCCCAGAAAAAGATGGAGCTAACCAACCAGATGCTCAAGCACAGCATGGAAACCATGAAGCACTCCATGAAGCCTGCGCTAATAACGATGATTCCTCTTTTGATTATATTCTGGTTTATCAAGGGAATGTTTGAGACGACTTCGCTTGCAGGAAGCTGGATATGGTACTACATTGGGAGTGCTTTGGCATTTAGTCTGGTCTTCAGAAAACTTTTTAAACTGCCTTAAGTGCTTTGCGTTCATGGAACAGGAATTATTTGCGCGCGCGCAAATCGCTTATCAGCAAGCCCAAGCGCATGAGGAACGGCTCGGATTTATCAATCAGCAGATTCAGGAAATGGAAGAATTTAATTCTGGCTTGAAACAACTCGCGCATAACAAGCAAGGAGAGATTTTAGCATCTTTAGGAAAGGGCGTTTTTGTAAAGACTAAAAGAATTGAGCAGGATTTTTTTGTTGATGTTGGATCACAGGTGTTCGTCAAAAGAAATCTTTCTGACATACAAATGACACTTGGCGAGCAAATTAATCGTCTTACCGAATTGCGAGAAGAAATAAAAGAAGAACTGGCTGACTTAAAGCAGGATCTGAGCGAGATGATGGAGTCAGTTGAACCTGTTCAGAAGCACAAAACTATTTAAGCGTCTGAAGGGTAAATCGATTAAGTGCAATATGTTAGAGATGATTATCGGTCCAAAAAAGGCTGAACGACGACCGTGGGAAATGTTCTTCATTGGACTGTTCTATGCCAGTGCTTCAATATTGCTTGTTAATTGGATTTTTTCCCGTGATGCAGTATTGATGAAATATTCTGGTGTGCTTGTTGTCACTTTTACTGTGATGTTCTCCCTGCCTTTCGTATATTATCTAATCAAGCTTGAGGAAAAGAAAGCGGTTTCTAATTTGGGCGCTTTCCCATTGCTCAAAGAACACCGAAAGGCACTCTGGGCTTTCCTCTGGCTTTTTGTTGGTTTCGTAGTAGCTTACTCGTTCTGGTATATACTTTTGCCGACGACGCAGAGCTTCAAGGCCCAAGTTGAGACGTATTGCGCGATTAATCGACCGGCAGAATACGATGGCTGCTTAGCTCAATACGGGGGAGCTAAAGGCGTGCAGCAGACGGCTTTTGCTGGCAACAAGGAACGGCTTTTCCTTATTTTTGCGAACAATATTTATGTGCTTATATTTACAATAGTGTTCTCCTTGTTATTTGGGGCGGGAGCTATCTTTATCTTAGCATGGAACGCGAGCGTCATAGCGGCAGCCATAAGCATTTTTACGCGGTCGAGTCTTGCGGAGTTGCCGATAGGGCTCGTGAGGTATATGATTCACGGACTGCCTGAAATAGCAGCATACTTTATTGCAGCGATGGCAGGAGGAATTATTTCAGTAGCAGTTATACGCCATGAAGCTACGTCTGACCGATTCTGGAATATTCTGCAGGACTCGCTTAATCTTATTATCGCGGCGGTACTTGTGCTTTTCCTTGCTGCGCTGATGGAAGTGTTTCTGACGCCGCTGCTCTTTAATTGAAAGATTTATATAAGTCCTGAGACGCTAAGCTTTGTGGAACAAGTATGCCGTCATTGTCGATACCGTTATGAGGGACTTAACCCTAAAAAAACGTGTCCTTATTGCGGCGAAACTGGTCTCGTTACGGTTGAAGGGGCAGAGGATCTTATTGATGACCTTAATAAATCACGAATAATTCTTGCATAACATGATAGCCATTTACCCCCTTGTATTGTTTGCCGTCAGTTTTTTTCTTACTCTTATTATAATGCCTTATTGGATACGGAAAGCTCATCAAATAAAGTTGGTTTGGGGAGACATGAACAAATATGAAAGCCGTCTTGTCGCTGGCTCTGGAGGAGTAATTGTTCTGGGCAGCTTTATTGTTGGGGTTTTGTTTTTTATTGCCTATCGAATATTCTATTTGCAGGTCTCGGATTATTTGGTTGAAATATTGAGTTTGCTTGTGACTATGACGTTATTGGGAGGCATCGGTCTTATTGATGACCTGTTGGGATGGCAACACGGAGGATTATCACGGCGCTCGCGCATCCTGCTCGTCAGTCTTGCTTCGCTGCCCCTTATGGCGATAAATGCCGGAAAGGCAAGCATGGATTTACCTGTCTTGGGCGTGGTTGACTTCGGTCTTGTCTACCCTTTAGTTTTAATCCCGTTGGGAATTGCTGGTGCGTCTGCTACTTTTAATTTCCTTGCGGGTTTTAACGGTCTGGAAGCTGGACAAGGAATATTAATATTGGGCGCGTTGAGTGTTGCTGCCTACTTCACAGGGAATCATTGGTTGGCAGTTATTGGAATTTGCATGATTGCAAGCCTCCTCGGATTTTTGCTATTTAACTTCTTTCCTGCGCAAGTTTTTCCTGGTGATTGTTTAACATATCCTGTTGGGGGCATGATTGCAATTATGGCAATATTGGGAAATTTCGAGAAGATTGCTGTCTGGTTCTTCATTCCGGTGATAATCGAAGTTGTGCTAAAGGCAAGGGGGCGGTTTGTCAAGCCGTCGTTCGGTAAGCCGCAGAAGAACGGTTCACTTGAGACTCCTTACCCAGAATTGTATGGATTGACACATGTAGCCCTTTGGGTGCAGAAGCGGCTCGGACTAGTGCCTACTGAACGCAGAGCAGTACTTCTTATTTGGGGATTCCAACTAATTATTATTCTTATTGGCTTCATCATTTTTAGAGGAGGAGTATTCTCTTAAATGTTTAACAGAGAGTTTATTCGTGGCGGCCTCATTCTCGTTTTTTGTTTTGGCGTAGCCAACCTCATCAATTTTGCGTTTCACTTAAGCATGGCTAGATTTTTGAGCGTTGCGGATTATGGTCTGCTCGCAACACTTTTAGCCATCATCTATCTGCTTTCAATTTTATCAGAGTCTGTTCAGACCATTGTCTCAAAAAACGCTAGTAATAAAGAAGTTGATGTTCTTGGGGTAATGAATCGGTCTATGCGAAAAATGATGCGCCCCGCATTATTGCTATTCGCAACTTATCTAATTGTGTCTATACCCTTGTCCGTCTTTCTCGATATCCCTTACTTCCTTCTTTCTCTAAACGGATTAATGATATTTGGTTCACTTTATATGCCAATTAACCGCGGATTGCTTCAGGGAAAAAAGAGGTTTCTGCCTCTCGGAGGCAACATGGTTATAGAGTCTGTCGGCAAGTTGGCTCTTTCTCTTGTTCTCGTTATAATTGGGTTTGCAGTATATGGTGCAATTATCGGGGGTCTGCTAGGGGCCGGACTCGCTTATGCCGTGTCTTTTATCAACCTCAAGCCCCTATTCAATCGCAGCAAGAAGTTGGTTAAGAAAGAAATAGAATATAATTACGATAAAAAATCTTTCCTTACGATATTTTCTATAATGACTTTCTTTGCTATTGACATCGTTGTGGCGCGAATAGTTTTTGAGCCAAGCGTTGTTGGGACATATGCAATTGCGTCTACTATTGCCAAGACTATATTCTTTGCAACGATGCCGGTGGGCAAGGCAATGTTTTCATTTACTGCTGAAAAATCCAGCGCGGAAAAATCTGAGAAAGTCTTTCTCAATGCACTAACATTTATTGGTTTTGGGATAATTGTTGCCTTAACCATGTTTTATTTCTTCCCCGGCTTGTGGGTGTTTATCTTTTCTGGTAAGCATTTACCGCTGGCGGCAGGTTCGCTCTTTATCCTTGGCATAGCTTATAGCCTAATTAGTCTTACGAATCTGGTTCTTCTTTATAAAATTTCTATCGGCAATGTGCGCCACATATGGCTTATCGTCCTAATGCCAGTTATAGAAGTTGTGCTTCTATTCATTTTCTCTAAAAACATAATGCAATTTTCATTTGCCCTTGTAACGAGTTCAGCGTTGTTCTTGTGGGTTTCCCTTAGCAGCGATTATAGTTATAGTAGAAGACATAAATAAAGAAAATCGTTGAAATTTCCTACCGAACCGGAGCAAGCTCCGCGGTATAAAAAACTCCTTGAATTCATCTTGGCAGTTTTTTAGCCAGAGAACAAAAGACTAAAATCTACTCCGATTTAGATAAAGGATTTTGTTCTCTGTATTCGGAAATGTCAAGATGCCTGATGACTTGCATCTTGAGCACACAAGGTTTGCAACTTTAAGCAAATCTTGCTGTTTCTGATTCACGATTTTCTAATTAGAATCGTCAAGAACAAAGTTCTTGAGCGCCTCGAAAATCTTACGAGATTTTCGCAGTTTTACTCCACAGCAAGCTGCGGGGTATTCAACCCAAAAATTCTAATCAAAAAGTCCTTGAGTTTTACCACATGTCAAAAACCACTGGTTTTTGAGCACTGCCAAGAATGCAACGCCAGGCATCCTTGAGGGTTGGATGTGTCAAAAACTTCTTTTTTGAGACCTCGCAAATATAGACATTCCAGTTGATTGTGCTGTATCGGTGTGGGAATGTATAGACAGAGATTCTTGAGCAATAAGTAGCTTAATCAGGGGGAATCTCTGTATCTTGGATTCGTAAAGTTTTAAAAAGCCCCATCTTCTCGAGTTGATATGCGCGTTTCGATTATTATACCTGCGTATAACGAGGAGAGACGTATATTGCCAATGCTCAGGCGATACGGAGAGTATTTTGAAGACCTGAGAAAGAAGCGGGAGCTGAACTATGAATTTCTCGTTGTAATTAACAATACGACCGACAATACTCTTTCTGTGGTGAAGAATGCGCAAAAAACCAACCCGCGTATCCACTATCTCGACCTCAAACTAGGCGGAAAGGGGCTTGCCATTATTGCGGGATTCAAAGACGCGCTCAAGCGACCCAACGACCTAATCGGGTTTGCCGATGCCGACATGGCAACTCCCCCAGAGGCCTTTTACGACCTTGTGCGTTCTGTTAATCGGTGCGATGGGGTCATTGCAGCCAGATGGAGACGCGAGAGCGTTATTACAAGGCAGACATCATTATTCAGAGTCAAGAGCTTCATTTTCAACCTAATCGTGCGTTCGCTCTTCCTTTTTCCCTATAGGGACACACAATGTGGGGCGAAACTATTTACGCGGCGCGCCATTGAACATGTGCATGATAAAATGAGCATTACGAAGTGGGCCTTTGATATTGACCTTTTATACAAATTACGAAAACTTGGATTCGCAGTTATAGAAAGACCTACTATTTGGGAGAGTAAAGAAGATTCACGCATTCGGCTCGTTACCGCATCTGTAGAAATGTTTTTGGCTGTTATTCGCCTGCGGCTTGTTCATTCCCCAATGGCATTTATCGTGCGAACCTATGACGCTCTCCCGCAACAATTAAAAATGCACCACCGTATCTGGATTCAATGACGATTGCATTAGTTTCTTCACAAGGCGGGCATTCTGGACAAATGCGTATTCTTTTTACACCTAGCGTCTTGGAAAATCATCGTGCCATTTTCATAACAGAGTCCGAATCTGCGCCAATGACTGTTCGTGATAAAGGATTTCAGGGGAAGTATAAGACGTATTACCTTGAGAAGGATGTTCTTTTACAACTCAATCCTGTAGCTTACATAAAGAGCGTGATGGATTTGTACAATGTCTTCAAGCGCGAGAAAGTTCATCTTGTAATTACGAATGGTGCCCAGATTTCTATAACCGCAGGTATTGCCGCGCGTATTCTTGGCATACCCCTTGTTTTTATTGACACTGTTGTGCGCGTTAAGACTCCTGACTGGTCTGCTCGCGTCTGCTATTTTCTCTCTGACGTTTTTATAGTGCAGCATGCCTCAATGGCTCGCAGATATGGTCGTCGTGCGATTTATCGCGGAGAGATTCTATGATTTTTGTCACTGTGGGCACTCACCCTGGTGGATTTGACCGTCTTATACGCCACATGGACAAGATTGCAGGATTATTGAAAGAGAAAGTTATTATTCAGAGGGGATTCAATAAATACACTCCGCAGAATGCGGAGTACTTCGATTTTGCAGATAACCTTGAACCGTACTTTTCCAAGGCGCGCATCGTCATCAGCCATTCTGCCACCTCGCTCGTTGAATTTGTTCTAACCCAAAAGAAACCAATCATCGCAGTACCTAGGCGTGCAGATTTCGGTGAGCATATTAATGACCATCAAGTCGAATTCGCACGTTATCTCGAGCATAAACTTGGCATTAAGGCAGTAATGAATATACATGAGATTACTTCTGCGTTGTTGATTGGATACAATACTCTACCGCGCGTTGATCGCAGCGGAATGAAACGTTTGCAAAATTTTTTAAAAAATATTATTTCGACTTATGAACCCAATTGAACCGTTTGCTTTCACGCGCATAGATTATGTTATCAACCTTATAGCACCACACAAAAAACAGAGAATATTGCACATTGGAGTTTCCAATATACCTGACATTGAAAAGCTAGTTGAAAATACTGTTGCTGAGTCAGTGACAGTTGATATCGATAAGGAGAAGATAGAAAAGGCAAGGTCGCATGTTACAAAGGCGCGTATTCTTGAAGACGACATTATGCGCCCGGCAAAGCTAAAGAAGGGGCATTTCGACGTGGTTGTCATGCTTGAAGTTCTTGAACATTTGAAAGATGATGTTGGTGCGCTTAACACGATACATCGCCTTCTGAAAAAGGGAGGCCATCTTATCATATCTGTGCCAAACAAGGACTTGCGCCATGTGATAAACCCAGTTAAATATTTTGAACATGAAAGACACTATTCAAATGAAGATATTATCGAAAAGCTGCGCGGCGCTGGATTTGGTATCGAGCATTTTAACGTAGTGGAATCATTCAGTTTGCTGGCTAATCTCTACCTGCATATCATCATGAAATTTCTATTAAGGAAGAACGTTCCGTTCAATTTCTTTGACCGGCATCATAACAAGACGTATGCACAATATAATCGGCATGGTCTTGACATTATTTTGAAGGCGCGTAAAATTTAGCGTTTACTAACGTACCCGATATAGTTTCTAATGAAGAATAGAGTTATAATCCCATATTCGAGAGTTATGAAAAATGTGTAAAGCGGATGAAGCAACCAGAATAATTTTCTTTTCTTGCTGAATTGTTTAATCGCAGTTATAAACGGAACAAGCAGGCTAAGGTTTGAAGCAACGCGCAACCAAAATCGTATCTTGCTTCTCAAATCATTCCCGGCCCAGTTATACTTCTTCCAGGAATAATCGTTCCTGATGAAGCGGCAATAATATTTTCCTTTCTTTATCATAAATGATGACAGACTGTTTGAGGTTTTGTGATATAACCTTGATTTCTGAGGGATGGCGACTTTCATTCCGCAATCTGCCATGTCCTTAAAGACATCGACATCTCTAGTGTAACCTCCGATTATCCCGAAAACTTCCTTTCTGAAAAGGCATCCGTTAGCTCCTCCAAAGAGGACATGTTTTGGATTTAGCGTGTGGACATAGTATCCGTTTACGGACTCGAATTGCTCTGGACGCAAAACTGCTTGCGATACCAGAGAGTAGTCTACGGCGAAGGGGTCTTCCACTCCAAGCGCGTTCACGTACTTCAAAAATGGAGGATCTCCAGGCAGATACATAAGAAATGATTGCGAAGCCATTATTTGGTTGTCTTCTCCCATTGGCCGCATCATTTCAGCCAGCCAGTCATTATGGAGAAGGATATTGTCATGATCTAAAAAAACTATATATTCGCCTCTTGCGGAAGAAACACCCTGATCTTTCCCGTTACCTTTTCCTTCGGATAGAGTGAAGGGGTTGTGCATGAGCTTTATCTGTGCGTTTTCTTTCTGGAGCACCCTTACAGCGGAGAGAGTTCCGTCATTTGAACCCCCATCAATGACAATAATTTCATAGTTACCCGATGGGTAATCTTGAGAGAGTATCGATGCAAGGCATTCTTTAATGGTCGAGATTCCATTAAGTACGGCTATCACGAAACTGACTTTTATTTTGTTCATTAGATTTTTATCTTGCGCGGATTTTGTCCGTCTATGTATTCCTTATACCATAGTTCTAGGTTCAACAGTACCCAGAGACGATGATCGTTTCTAAATGCGCCGGTATTTTTCATTATTTTGTCAATCTCGGTTCCTTTAATGATATGACGCGACTTCAAATCTTCGATGTGCGGCTTAATTCTCTGGACAAATTCTTTCCGTTGCATCCAACTGGACAAGGGCAGAGTGAAACCTTTCTTTGACCTGCGGAGGATAGTCTTGGGCAAAAGATCCTTAACAACCTCTCTAAAAAGTCTCCGATTATACTTATATTCTAGACCAATCTTCGAATAATACTCTACTAGCTTGACGTCGAGAAAGGGGGCGCGCACCTCTAATCCGTGAGCCATGCTCGTTTTATCTACTTTCATGAGCAAATCGTTGGGCAACCACTCTTTGAAATAAAACTGAATTACCTGGTTTTCTATATTTTTTTCTGAATTTATCAGCGAGTCAACGGCGGTTGCGGGATTAATCTTTTTTACAACTCCTGCAACAAAAAGATTTCTTTTATCAGCTCTATTAAACGGAAAATAAAATAATCGCTTGGTATTTTCTACTAAATCTTTTGGATGCGCTGCTATTTCCGCAGCTAGATTTGACATTTGTTTGTAAGGATATCGTAAGATGGCTGAGCTTGCAGATAGTGCAGGAGAAACAACTCCCTTTGATAAAAATGAGGGCGTCCGGGCTATCCTTCTCAATGCAGGGATTTTGTTAAAGGAGTCGTAGCCTCCGAAGACCTCATCTCCTCCTTCTCCAGAGAGCGCAACCTTAACCTTCTTCGAAACTTCCTTGCATAAAAGATAGGTGGGTAGCGAGGCGGGATCTGCCAATGGCTCGTCGAGATGCCATACAACCTGAGGTAGAATGCCTAAGATGTCTCGGTCTAGCATGATGCTTGTATGATTTGTATTGTAGGCTCGTGCGACTTTCTCCGCGTAGGGAGATTCGTCTGAGCCGTCGCTGAAACCTACTGAAAATGTTTGGATATTATCTGTGAAACGAGACATGTAAGATACTATTGTGCTTGAGTCTAAACCGCCAGAAAGAAAGACTCCGATTGGGACATCTGCAAGTAACCTTTTTTTGACTGAATCTGCTATCAAGGAATCTACTTCTTTTCTTGAAGGTTTTTGAGTTTCTGATAATACTGGCAACTTCCAATAAGAGTGCCTTTTTATCCTTCCTTGAGAGAATAAAATTGCGGTTCCAGGTTCGAGCTTTCGCACAGCAGAAAAGATAGTTGTGTTTCCTGAAGAGAAACGAAGGGTGAGAAAATTAGAGATGGATTGCATATCTATTCCCCTATCAAGTTCTGTATCTTCAAGCAATGCTTTTATTTCGGAAGCAAATGCAATTCCATTTTCGTTCTTGTAATAGTATAGCGGTTTTTTTCCTAATCTGTCGCGCGCAAGCACTAACTCCTTTTTGCGCCTGTCCCATAGTGCAAAGGTGAACATGCCATCCAAATGCTGTAAAACTTTAACCCCGTACTCTTGATAACCATGAAGAATTGCTTCTGTGTCTGAATTGCTACTGAATCTGTACCTGAGTTTTATTAGCTGCTCCTTAAGTTGGGGATAGTTGTAGATCTCTCCGTTGAATATAATGACATAGTTATCGTCTTCAGTAAACATTGGTTGGTGACCTTTCTCTGATAAGTCGAGAATACTCAACCTCCTATGCCCAAGAGATATGTCTTTATCTATATAGAAACCTTCGTCGTCTGGACCGCGATGCTGAATGGCTCGCGTCATCTTTCTTATAAGGGATTTATCTTCCCAGGTGAAACCTGCTATTCCGCACATAAAGAGATTATTTAAGAACGCTTTATAAATTGTCTGAAAGATAAGTTATTTTATAAATGAAGATGCCGTTAAGCGAGTCTTGTGGATAGATATAGTCGAATTGGTATTTCTTATCGAGTACAGTGCGCGGTTTAAGATCCAGGCTTTTGAGCGTGCCCTGGGGTGCAATGCTAATTGAAGAGTTGAAGAAGGGCATTACTATCTCCATACTCCCGTCAGAATATCTTCTTTGAGTGATAAGCCAGTCTGGATGATTGGGCTCGATGATAGATAACATGATGTAGGCAGGTTTCTTTTCGTCTAAAAGTTTAGTAAAGTTTTCTGGAGATAAACGAGCATAAGTGAAAACCAATCTCTCGGAGTAGGTTACGGTTTGGGTGTAAGAAACGCTGAGAATACTGTCTTGCGGGTTTGAGTTATCTTTTATCCAGAGAGATGCTTCTTTAATAGGAAGATAAGAAGACTTCTTTATCTCGACGAGAGAGTTTGTATGTTGTATTTGGTAATAGATAAAAATAGATAAGAGGATTATAATCAGTATGGCTGCGATTTTTTTGTTATGGGGCGAGATTTTTTCAGAGAAGAAGGTTAGTCCAGTGGCAGAAAAGTACATGACGAACGGAATCATGAGAAAAACCCATCGGTCCTCTATTGTTCCTCTAATGTAGAAGATATAGAACAGACTAAGCGTGAGCAAGATTATTAAAGAGAACACATTTGCGTCAAGCCTTTTCTCCTTATTTTGAAGTAGGATATCAAATGAAATCGCGAGATTGAACAACGCAACGCAAATCCCTGATATAAACAGGACAAAAAATATGCCTTTGGGAAATTGGTAAAAGTAGTTTAAGACCATCCAGCCCAAATCCCAGCCTTGCCCTATGCCTGTTCCTCCTATATACGATGGAGCGAATGCGGCAGGATTGCCGAATAACGCGTATTGCCATATGGCAAATGGCACCAGAGTTATAATGAAGGCAAGAAGAGCAATCCAATATCTCTTATGTTTTATGAAAGATAATCCGTCTTTGAACAATATGAATAAAAACAGTGAGAGTGGGACTAATAATGCGGAAATTTTGAAGTAGAAACCAAGTGCTGCAAAAACTCCCCCATAGATGGCGTGCGATTTTTTATTGTCCTTAAAGAGCTTCCAGAAAAATAGAAGAGATAACAGTTGGAAGCTCAATGATAGATAGTCTGGCTGAAATCTTGCGCTCCAGAACAATAGAGACCATATGAAAGAAGAAGCGAATGCAGCAATAAGTGCGATTTTTTTAGTGAAGAGTTCCTTACCTAGGAGGTATATGCAGACGATTACAAAAGTTGAAGGGACCAAAACAAGCAAAAATTTCAGAGCACCTTCCGCAAGCCCTATCTTTAATAAGGGAACTGCTAGAAGTTGAAATAATGGGGGTCGTTGCGGATTAAGATTATACGGCACGCCAAACGCCCAGTGTTTTGCCGTTGACATATATTCGGCTTCATCCCACCAAAGCGGTTGATTATAAGCTTGGATGAAAAAATAGAGGCGCAACAGAAATGCGGTAACTATGAGCAGAACAAATCCAATATTGTATTTGTCCTTCAGCCAAATTTTGATTGCGTCTTGTGGTCGTACAGCCATACCCCCCCCACTTAGAGAAGCTATTTATACCTTATCGATTTTCTATAAGAACAGCGAGATAGGTTTTTTTATCGGTGTTAACACAATTAAACCCGAAGTAGCTCTGGAGGCCATTCCTCGCTGAGGTATTCTTTCTTAAATTCGATATCGCTTGGGTAGTGTATTTCCCATATTTTTATTGGACCACGTAGCGCGTCATAACTTATGATTGATGAGTTAAAGCTGGGCACTTGCTTTTTTATTTCGGCAACAAAAAAATCATCCTCTGAATGAACCAATTCGAAATTTGGATTGACCTCATTGTAGAAGTATAGCCGTGCAAATTGAGAATTTACGGCCCTAGAGCTTAGATAGAGTAGTGAACCGTCATCTTGTATTTGCAATCCATTGGCGCCGTTAATCAAACGGGGAATGAAAAATACACCAGATTCGATGCCGCTACCGAAGTCTTTTAGCTCTCCATCAAATGCATATCTTAAAGGAAGGTTATACTGTCGGTCTTGGTTCACGAATATGCCTACTGGCTGGCTTATCATCTCCCCAGTTGTAGATGATTTTTCTATTAAGAGGGCACCAAGAGCAGCCGTGCCTTCGGGCAGAAATATTCTTGTCCCGTTATCTTCATAAATTATATCTGCGTCCAGTAGAACGCCTCCAGAATATAAAAAGACGGTTGAGTTCTTTCTTTCCTGAATCTGGCTTAAATCTTGATTGAATGTTGCAAAGAAGCTAACGCGATCATAGTTTTTATCAGAGCCTATACTGGAAAAGGCGCTATATTTCCCGATATCTGTAGAATCGATGAGGAAATGAGTGGTATTGTGCGCGTACAGAAATTCTAACGCTTCCTTATTGCTTGTTCCTGTAAGTGCGTATCTACCCATAAGATGATTCCAATAAGATTTTGCGTTGCCCCCGTCCAGAACAGTAGCACGTTCGCCTAGAGTCTGAACCCAATACCCGTAATCCCACCAATGACCAAATACTGCGTTTGGGGGCGTGCTTTCTCGCACCCAAGCCATTGCCTTCTGCCATTGTTGATTGTACGGACTTGGAATGTAACCTGCGGCCGTGGCGACTGAAGTCTTATAAAACTGATATCCTGAAAAGATAAAGGCTACGATTATTATGCCTGCACAGATTATTGAGATTGTGCGCTTAGTTGACTTCTCTGTATTTAGTGCGAGACTTGCTATTTCAACCGAGAGATATGCGGCAAGTATAGATGCCGCAGGGACTAGCATCATAACCAGTCTAATGCCGCCCCTGGCAGATATTAGACTTATCAAAAAGAAGCACAAGACAAAGATAGAACTGAATTCTATATTTTTGAGCCGTTCTTGTTCTCCAGACTTGTAGTGTAGGCGATAGTAATAACCTAATGTTGCCAGAAGCACTATGGGTCCGAGGGCGTAAAATAACAGGCTCAAACCATTTGTGCCGTTGAAGGTGCTGTTTCCGGAATATCTGCTAAAGATGATTGAAGTTAAAAATAACGTAAATGCCAATGTGGAGAGCATTCTCTCTCTTGAGTTAAGAGACTTGATTGCCCTGTAGAACAAGCCAATGGCCCCAAAAAAGAATGACCAGAATATTATTTTTACTCCTGCTATTTTAGGTCCGAAACTGTCGGCCCATTCAACAAAATAGGGCTGTTTATTTTCTGCAACAGTGACGCTCAAACGATCTGTAGACGTCGTCACTAGGAATTTCTTCAGAGTTAGGACTTTCTCTCCTATCAGACTTGGTCCGAAAACAATAGCGCTAACAACTAGTACAAGGACTATCGTTGTTAAAAGAGAAAAAATCGGTCTTGGAATTTTAGCTATTTTCTCATGGGATAAATAGTTCTTTATACGTGTATCAAATAAAATTGAATCGACTATTATAACGAGAAGCGCAAGGACGCTGGGAAGATTTGTCGTTGAGGTCAACAGTTCAGAGAGGGAATAACGGTTCGTGCCAAGGAACAGGAGGATGAAAGCGGTAAGAAGCCAGACTGCATAAAGGTATTTTTTCCCTTTATCCATCTTTCCCAAAAGGAACGCAATTAGAACTGCCGGACCTATGGTAAGAATGATGTAGAGATATCCGCCCCATACGAGGCCCATGAGATCTGTAGATATTCCTGCAAGCAGACCATAGGTGTATCTACTGATTTGACCTCTTGCTTTCCATCCGCACATGAAAAAATAGAACGCGAGGAAGAGGAACAAAATTCCGCTTGCTTCCTTTTCTGGAATGCCTGCAATTGTTCGCGGCAGCAGGGCTGGAATGACTGATAAGAAGAGAGATGCGACAAGCGCGATAATGTTGGCCTTGTTTTTGCCCATATTTTCTGCAAAGAACTTTCGAGTCATAAAAAAGAAGGTAATAACTGCCAAGGCGAACATGACTGCAGGATATAGCACTGCAGATTGAGTTATTGAGCCCGACCCAAAAAATACAGCTATTTTGTGGAACCAAGTAATTAGATAGACGTGCAGATTGAGTTCGTATGCGGTGTCGTATCCGAGCGGCGCATATCGCATAGTATCGACAACCATCAAAGCGCCATGCTCTAGGATATACTTAGCCCATCTCAAGAATAGAAAGGGATCGAGGTCTGGTCCAAGTGTCCAGTCTCCAGTCGTTATATCTCTCAGCCCTGGCAGATTAGCGATTCTTATTCTTATGGCAAGGAAGGTTATGATTGCGAGAAGAACGTAAGAGATAAAATTCGTGTCTTTTTTTATAAAATTCAGAACTTTTTCTTTTCTTTCCCGTATAATGGTTTCGCTATGGTCTGAGGCGCTTGATTCGTCCATTGCTACCAAGAAAAAGTCCTTCTTATATAAACCTTTATCCGCGAACAGATAGCCTCAAAATCGCTTAAACGCTACACCGTCTGTTTTCCGGAAAAAAATCCCTTCCAGAAGCCATGCAGAAAGTAAGGGTGGCTTATAACAGATGTAACTAAATAAGCAGGGAGCAGGGCAAGACCTTTACGCCAAGGGTAGCTGACAAATTGGAGTAGTATTCCGGCAATTGGTAATGCTTTCAAAAGACCCACATATCCTCGTGGTATGCGAAACCCGTACATTCTTAAGAGTGCTCCAAATCCATTAGCATATTGATAGGTCTTTCTGAGGCGTTGTTTGAACGTCGTTGGGTGAACGTGGAGCACGACTGCGTTAGGATAAGCAATTTTACCTTTCTCTTTTATTTTCATATACATGTCAAAATCCTCCCCAGCTGTTCTGAAATGAGTTTCGTTAAAGAGACCTACTTCTTTTAGAGTGCTTTTACGATAGGCATCTCCTTTCTCATCTAACAGAGGAGTTATAGTTCCTTTCTCATTAAGAGTCATGGCGCGAGTAAAAATACCAAATCTGCCCCATAACTGCACGGGAAAATGCACCTTCGATGCACTTGCAACTATTGCTGAATCCTTGAGAGGTCCAACCAGATTTTCGAGCCAGTGCTCGCCTTCGGGAATACAATCTTGGGGGAGAGTAACTACAATTTCATACTTTGATTTGTTGATTCCGTAATTCATTTGTTTGGCCATCCCCCAACCCTTGTCAATGGGAAGCACTTCAACACCCCCAGAAAACTTTTGTTTTTTTACTGCAGTCAAGACCCTTTGCAAAATTTCCTTGTTCGCCTTGTAGATGGGAAGAACAATCGACACATTCATGATGATGACGTGGAAGACTGCTTTAAATATCTTTTCAGAAGTGCCAAGAACCGCCAGTCGCAGACCGAGGTATGTAAACGCCATACTTCGCGTGGTCGTCGAGAATCTTTGTTCTTGATGACCGTCAAAGTTAAAAATCTTTGGGGGCGTGGTTTTTTTCAAGTTCCTTGACATCAGAAGATTTTGAGGTCTCAGAATTTCCCTAGAGATTAAACCACTCGTCTTTGACGAGTGGAATTCCTCAGTTTAAAAGAGCGCACCTATCTCCTTAAATAAAGGATGCTTCTTGTCACGTTCAGAGAGAATTGGATTTTTTATACCCCAGATGATTGCCAGTTCGGAATCGTTCCAGATTATTCCTCCTTCGGATTCTTTATTATAAGGAGAGGTCGCTTTGTAGTGCATGATTGTATCGTCTTCAAGCGCGAGGAAACCGTGAGCAAAACCCGCAGGTATCCAGAGCATCTTATTATTCTCTCCTGAAAGAATCGTGGAAAACCATTTCCCATTGGTTGGAGAATGCTCTCGTATATCGACTGTTACATCAAGCGCCTTGCCTCGTATCACCCTGACCAGTTTTCCTTGTGCAGAGGGATATTTCTGAAAATGCAAACCACGTATAACTCCTTTTTTTGAGCGTGATTGGAATTCTAAGGGAAATTTAAGCGGAATATGCATGGACTTTAATTTCTCATAGTTATAGTTTTCGAAGAAAGTACCACGAGCATCTGTAAACACATCTGGTAAAATCTCAACAAGACCTTCGAATGGTGTCTTCTTGATTTCCATAGGAATGCAAACGCGCATACATTTTTAATGGTTTCGATGACACAAAAGTATTTAAAGTGAACCTTGAGTCAGCACGTATGGACAAGGAAGGACTATTGGCGCTCATCCGCGATGATGCGCGTGTATTTAATGCAATCAATGCACTGAGAAACTCCTTTAGCCCGTTGCGATTTAATGATGTTCGCATTCCTAACGCCACACCGGCGGAGGCAATTAAACGAGGAATTCGGACTGTTCAAGAAACGCTTACGGCGTATGATGCTTTTGGTTTGAAGGTTGACGACATGGACCCTGGTCACGGAGTAGGGCACTTAGCGCGAGATTATATTAATGCCTTGCGACTTACGCATATGGATTACGTAACTGATCCCAGCCATCTCTTTGTAGGGTTTGTTGGGGGAGTTTTACATGATATGGGAAATGCGATTGTTGAACGCTATGAAGAAGGTAAGCGGGTTACACGCCACGGTGAAGCTGGAGCGCTCCTTTTCAATGAGGCGACAAAAGACCTTGACCTTAATGATGCAGAACGTACTCTTATTGCTCATTCTATTGCGGCTCACACCCATTACCTGAAACCCTTGTGTGTTAAGGGAGTAGATGGTATAGAACGTACTTTGCCTCCCTACCAAGATACGGATGAGGAAGGCAAGCCTGTCATGGGGGTATGGCTGCCTCGATGGATTGATAGACTGGATTGTAATGGTTCGGCTTTCTTGGGCAGACACTTTTTGACACTCGTGAACCCACGAGATGAATTTGACGGCGAGAAATTCTATCAAACTGATATTGTGAGCGCGTTGAATCCTCTATTGCGACCAGAAGTAGAGATTAAGGTGGCTGGAGCACATCCCCTTACTATGCGTGAGCATTTACGCAGGTATGCACGCACCCAAAGCAATAATTCTCCCTATGGAAAGCATGATAACGGAACTATGCAATCTCTGCGCGATACCAATACAACCGCGCTTAATGCTATAATCGGAGCAGTCGATCGCGACGCGCTTCTTGGCTCGTCAGACATAGAACACATTCTGGGAAGGTGGACCACGTTCTTATCTGGAAATGTTGAGCCTAGCATGCTTGGAAGACACGCTGCTGAAAAAATGCGCAGCAAGTTTGGCGAACTTGATGAGTCCACACGGCGGGCTTGGGCATCTGGTTTTGATCAGGCTTTAGAGACGTATCGTGTCTGGGCCGCAATGGCAAAGAGTCAGGTCGGGGAAATTATTGGTTCAGATGAAGAAGCTCAGAAGCTACCTCTTTTAAACAAGAATGTTTTTGACGTCCTGAAACCTGCCTACTAAGATTTATTCTTACTATCCAAAAACTGCTTGAGAATTCCATAATAATCGTTTTTCTGATTATTCGGCATACCCCAACACGGGATAAACATGCCGGATTCTTCGATTTCATCCCCTATTTTGAAGACATCGTGCATGGGGATTGACTCAACAGTGCGAAATATTTTCTGTTTGAGAATATTGCCGCACATAACAGGTCTAATTTCCACTTTCTTCTCCGTCAAGTACGACACAAACTCTGCGCGAGAAAAGGGAGCATCATGTTTTACCACTAAAGGATATGCAAACCAACTCGGTTGTGCCTTTGGGTGCGATTGAGGAAGGTGAAAGAAATTATATTGTCTAAATAACGAATTAATTTCGTCAAATTGCTTTTTTCTGGCAGATACAATATTAGGTAATCTGCCCATTTGTTGTGCACCGAATGCGGCTTGAATTGCAGTCATTTGGCTGTCGGTTCCGAGGGTGAGATATTTGTAGCGATTGAGAAACTCTTCACCCGCACCGAAATCCCTTCCCCAAAAGATGATGCTGCGCGCGATGGGACTTAACTCGTCGCGATTAGTTCCGAAAGCCCCGCCTACGCCGGCAGCAGTTATGTGATGTGAACCATAAAAACTAAATGCGGCTGCTGTGCCAAATGAACCTACGTGTTTACCATTAAAATAACATCCCAGTGTGTCGCAGCAATCTTCAATAAGGAATCGATTTCCAAGGGCTGCGAGAATACGATTCATGTCAGGTACATTTCCTAGCAAATGAGGCAGGATAAGACCCTTAATTTGGGGGTATTTCTTGATAGCGCGCTCGACTTCTTCAGGATCAATAACATATGTGTATGGTTTTGTCTCCACAAAAACAGGAATTACGCCGAAATCGATAGCTGATGAAATACTCGTGGCAAACGTGGTTATTGGGTGAATCACTAAATCGCCGCGCCTTAGTGCGCCTTGGTGAATCAGACTCTTTATCGCAACGAGAATGGCAGATGAACCGCTATTCGTCAAATGAATATGCTTTATGCCAGTATAGTCTGAAAGTTTCTTCTCAAAATCCTTATTGAATTCCCCGTATCCGAACCAATCTGCATTAAAGACGCCTTGGACTGCTTCGATTTCTTTTTGAGTCCATTGTATACGATTTATCAGATGAGAATCTCCTGTCTTTTCCCACTTTTTCCATTCCAAGGTCATTACATTGGAACCTCTTAGCGGTTTTTATAACTTTGTATTTTTGTCTGTATTGCTTGCAAGGAATTAACCAAACTTGGACAGGAATATCCTGTTAATTTTCTGAGGTTTATTGAATTAGTCCCATTGTTAAGCGGGCGTTGCGCCGTCTGGTTCAGGGCTGCTGTTGTAATAGGCTCTAAAAGATATTTATTTAGGTTAAAAACGTCTGCGACAAGACATGCGAAATCGAATCGATTGACCTGTGTTGGGCCTGTTGCAACATATAACCCATTAATATTTTTATTGAGTATGTGCTCTATGTAGTCGCCTAAAACCGCTATATCTGTCGGATTACTTATTTGGTCTTTGGGTATCTTGCGGGGACCGGTAAGATTGAGAAGTTGCATAAGGAAATTTAGACCTCCGGGGTCATATCCAAAAACGACAGTCGTTCTTAGAATAGCGTGAAGGGGAAGTGTGCGCACAATATTTTCAGCCTCCAACTTTGTTTTTCCGTAGATGTTGAGCGGGTTCGTTTCTGATTTCTCATCGTAATTATTGGTTTGCCCCGAGTAGACATAGTCCGTGGAAATATAGATTATTTTTTTATTATTCTTATTTGCCCATTCAACTAAATTTTTAGTTGCGTAGACATTATTTTTATAGGACTCATCTTGGTGTGTTTCGCAGTAGTCAACATTAGTTAAGGCTGCGCAGTGAATTATAACATCCGGATTCAGCTCCCCGAGCACTTTTTCTGTTTGCTGTGAAGTTAAGTCTAATACGAGGGTAGTTGTGGGAGATTTCCTCCTTGAAATCCCAAAAATCTCATGTTTTAATTTAAGTCGCTCGCACAGTTTCTTCCCGACAAATCCCGCTGAACCAGTTATAAGAACTTTCATAAGTTTACATTATTTGGAGGACGTCGTGAGAACCGTTTTTGACGAGGCTATTAGCTCTGAAAAGGCTTTCGAACGCCCCCGCATCGGTCCAGTACCCCTTAACAAAGTCAAATGTAAGCTGGTTTATTTTTATATATGCGTTATTCACATCCGTAATTTCAAGCTCCCCACGTTCTGATGGAATTATAGTATCTATAATATTAAAGACCTTATTATCGTACAAATATAAACCGGTAACGGCATAGTTTGATTTGGGATTTTTCGGCTTTTCTTCAATTGAAACTATTTTGTCATCATTTATTTCTGCAATTCCGAACCTGTGCGGGTCTTCTACTTGTTTAACAAATACTTTTGCTCCTTCTTTGAACTCAGATATATCAAATATGTCCTGAAAAATATTGTCTCCCAATATTACTGCAATGCCGCTGTCTCCTGCAAAATCTCTTGCGAGTCCCAAGGCTTGGGCTATCCCTCCGGATTCTTCTTGGATTTCGTAGGATAAATTGAGACCGAGTTCTTTTCCGCTCCCCAATAAACTAAGAATTTGCCCGCAGTGTTCTCTTCCTGAAACAACCAAGATATCAGTTAAGCCCATCGCCTTTAGTGTTTCAAGAGGATAGAATATCATTGGCTTATTGTAAATCGGGAGCAGGTGTTTATTGATAACTTTAGTGAGAGGCAATAACCGCGAACCTGTTCCACCGGCAAGCACAATGCCCTTTATTTTTCTTTGCGAGTCCATATTCTTTCGGTATTCCATCAAACATTGGCGCACTGCGATTCGTGTATCAGAAACTTCGATGGATAGAGATTCTAGTTTCTTAGTGGACAACACAGAGTTTGAACGTTTTGCCTTTGAAACCGCATCAAGCTGGGCGGGAGAGATAACCTGATAAGCCATTTTCCGATTAGTTATTTCCTGATAAATTCCCAATATCTCTTCGTGAGTAATTGCTCCCTTGTTTACCAAATTAAATACTCCGCTTTGGTTTCGATCCATTAATTCTTTTGTTATTCTAAGCATGTCGGGAATAACGGTTACTGAATTTTCTGCGCCTATAATTTTCTTATAGATAAGAAGTCGCGATATTAGATTCTTGTTGTGGGGTATGTTATCTATAGGCATTCGTATCCGTATTTGAAGCACGTTGTTAAACTCCTTAAGCAAATTTTCTGCAGAAATCTTTGTTCTGGCATAATGATTTTCCGTAAAGTTTGGCTCATCGCCTTCTGAAAATCCATTGCCATTATTATTTCCTTCATAAATGTCGCCGCTCCCTATATGAACCAATCGCTTTTTTAGAGATTGACATGCTTGCAGTAAATAGCCGGGCACAAGAATGTTCGATTCGGTTGTTTCTATTCTATGCTCCTCACACCAGTCAATACCTGTTTTTCCTATACAATTGATAACAATCTCTGGGTCGTATTTCGTTATCTCTTCTATTGCGTTTGCAACACTCACAATCTTAGATCCCGAGAGTACACTATTTTCAAGAAATGCTCTGAAACGATTGCCCAAATACCCGTTTCCGAGAATGAGATATTTGCAAGTCATGATGTTCGCTTTCCCTGCGTTAGTTTTAATGGTCGCCACCATCCTTCATTTGAAGTGTACCACTGGACTGTGTAATTAAGCATTTCCTGAAAACTTGATGCGGGCAACCATCCAAGCGCACAGAGTTTTGAACAATTGAGCGAGTAACGTAAATCGTGACCTTTTCTATCTTCAACATAGTTGATGTGCAGTTCATCTTTCATCATAATTGCAAGTATGAGCTTGGTGAGATCTTTATTAGTTATTTCGTTCCGCCCCCCTATATTATATACTTCTCCCGGGCTGCCTTTGTGGATTACTGTGTCAATTGCCCCGCAATTATCTCGTACATACATCCAGTCCCTTACATTTTTTCCTTCGCCGTATAAGGGAACCTTCTTTCCGTCAATAATATTTGTTATAAAGAGAGGTATTACCTTTTCTGGAAATTGGTACGGCCCAAAATTATTCGAGGATCGCGTGATAATGATGGGCTGTTTGTGAGTGTGTATGTTCGCAAAACAGAGCATTTCTGCAGCAGCCTTAGAAGCACTATAAGGCGAGGAAGGTTTCAACGTATCTGTTTCTACAGAGGGGGGCTGTTCAAAACTAAGTGACCCGTATACTTCGTCAGTCGATATTTGGACAAAGAGTTTAGCTTTTTTTTCACGGGCTACGTCTAAAAGAACCTGAGTTCCCAACACATTCGTTTTTATGAATATCTCAGGATCCAAAAGAGAATTATCTACGTGGGATTCCGCGGCAAAATTAACAATGACGTCTCCTTCATCAAGTATATTAGACATCGCTTTTCTATCGCATATATCTTCTTTAAAGAACTTATAATTCTGTTCTTTCTCTATATCTAAGAGGTTGTTTAGGTTACCAGAATAGGTCAACTTATCGATATTTACGAAAGAGTAATTGGGATATCTCTTTATCATGTGACGGATGAAATTACTACCTATAAACCCTGCCCCCCCCGTTATAACAAATCTTTGCTCCATGAGATAATAAAAAAGTGTAACTTGGCGATTATAAACTTAATGGTGGTTAAAACGCTGTGTAAGCACAAGACATATGTCGTGAAGCTACCGAAAATTAGTTCTCAAGGCTGGTTTACACCAGCCCGTGAAATTGACATCAAAAAATGACCTTCCAGAAAGATTTTTTAATGCTGAAAAATGGAGATTTATATGTATTCCCTTAAAGATGTCTCGGTAATTATACCCACCTATAACCGAGCTGATGACCTTAGAGAGACATTGGATTCGTTCAAAGAAATTATTCCCAAGATTGGAGAGGTAATCGTTGTTGACCAGAGCACAGAGGATAAAACGAAAAAACTTGTGCAAAACCTGAAGAACGCAAAAATACGTTATATTTACTCATCGGCCCCCTCCCTTACTCGAGC
Source organism: Nanobdellota archaeon (assembly GCA_038045185.1). GTDB lineage: Archaea > Nanobdellota > Nanobdellia > Pacearchaeales > GW2011-AR1 > JBBSZK01. The sequence goes on from JBBSYO010000022.1 coordinate 36,541, forward strand.
ACGCAACGCGGGAATAAAAAAAATCAGCAGATTATCGCGTATTGTGTTGTTTTTGGACGATGATGTATCGCTTGAGAGATATTATTTTGAAGAGATTTTACGCGTTTTTAATGATAATCCTGAGGCTTTAGGAGCGAGCGGCTATTATCTGCCTCCTGAAATAAAGATGGGAAAAACTGAAACAGCCTTACGCAAGATGTTTTATATCGAGCACAAGTCTCCGAATAGCGCGCGTGTTTTGTCAGCTTATGGAACAGTATACCCTTCAGTACTCACCAAAGTCATCATGGCTGATTGGTTATCTGGTTTCAACATGGCATTCAAAAGAGAGGTATTTCAGCACGAGCAGTTCGATGAAAACTTATCGCAATATGCATTGGGAGAGGATTTTGATTTCAGTTATAGGGTGCACCTGCGGCGTCCCGCTTCTTTGTATCTAACCCCTTATGCAAAACTCATTCATCGCGTCTCGAGTGTTGAACGTGTTCCCACCAGAAAAATAAATTACATGAATCAAATATATCACTTCTACTTTAACTTCAAGAACTTTAACCGCACCGCACTACAGAAGATAGCATTTGCTTGGGCGGTATTCGGAATAACGATTTTAAGAACGTGGCAGTTTATAGGCTGCCCAACTCTACATGAGGGATTGCGTCTACGATACTACATTTCTTCTTTGTGGTACTGTTTGAAATATTTAAGCAAGATAAGGCGTGGGGAAATAGAAATCCCTGAAAATACTATTTAGTTGCCTCTGCCGTATAACCCATTGTCCAGAAATGTTTTCGGTCTATAAAGTCCATATGGAATAAGATGAATGAAGCAAGTATGCGAAACAGCATGAGGTCGATAAGCCAGAGTGGAAAATAAATCAACTTATTATGCTTCCATTGTTCGAAAATGCTGTTGAATCTTAGAGCGTCTGCAAGAAATTTGAAATATCCACCCATGGGTTTTATTTTGAATTTCTTAAATCCCGCATTTCTGAGAAGACTCTCAAGTCCGTAGCGTGTGAAATAATAGTAATTGTGCGGAGCTTGATGAATCATCCAACCCTGGGGAGTTGTGAGGAAAAGTTTGCCTCCTTTCTTGAGGATTCGGTATATTTCATCCATAACTTTTTGAGGGTATTCGACGTGTTCGAGCACCTCTGTCGAAAGTACTGCATCGTAGGTATTGGTTGACTTGGGAATTTTATCCAGCGTACAGGTAAAATCAAGGATATGGTGCGGATTTGCGTAGTCTGTCGCCTCGTAACGGCAGTGCTTGAAGAACGATTTGTATGGACATGGACCGGCTCCGGCATCTAGCACGCGTGCGTCGCGCGGCATCTTCTGTGCCGCGTATTGAACGAACTTCTCAATAGCATGGCGTCTCGGATTAAAGCGTAGTCGAAGGGATTTAGGAAAAAGGTTGATGAAAAACTGTACGCGTTTATCACGCCCAGTTACAATATCCTCAGCCATAGGTATACACCGCCCGTATTGTTTTTAAATTGTTCTTACTATGAAGATGGATGCAAAAGCAGGATAAAACGAGGAATTACCTCAATACATTTGTCAAGACATCCATATTCGTATTTTTTAGCATAGTGCTTTCAAAGGTATTCACTTATGGGTATAAAATCGTCATCGCCCGCAATTTTGGTGCTGGAGTCTATGGTAACTTTTCATTAGCAATCATTATAACGGGATTTTTTATAGCCTTTGCCTCTTTAGGTTTTTCTGATGGATTAGTGCGATACATTTCGTACTATCTTGGGAAAAATGATAGCGCGCGGATTAAGTATTTTCTTTCTGTTACGACGCGTTTGATGTTGTGCTCGGGAATTGTTGGAGGTTTGCTTTTATTCTTTCTTGCAGAAGTTATTGCGGTTGGCATCTTTAGAAATGCAGAGCTAGCGGTCTTCCTTAGGATATTCAGCTTTATTGTGCCACTCTCGCTTTTGGGAAGCATTGGTATCGCGTTCTTGCGGAGTTATGAACGTGCAAAAACGGCTTCATTTCTTGTTGGCATATTTCATAATGGAATACGCCTTGTAATAATTGCAGGACTCATGGCTATCGGGTTGGGTATGCTGTCGACCCCATATTCGTACGTTCTGTCTTATGTGTTTGCAATTGCAGCAATACTCTATTTTGCAAAGAGCCAATTAATTTCGGTCGTGCGCGTGCGCGTGTCGATTGGAAGTTCAGAGAAAAGCAAACTCTTGCGCGAACTGTTTTCGTATTCGTGGCCGCTTGTTCTAGTGGGGCTGTTATTAAGCATGTTTTACTGGATAGATTCTCTTGTTCTGGGTTATTTTACCAACGCAGAGATTGTTGGATTTTACAGCGCAGCCACTACTCTTGCTGGCCTGTTTGTCATGGCCCCAGACTTGTTTAGCCAGCTCTTCCTGCCTGTTATCTCAAAAGAGTTGTCGCGTAATAACAAGACCGTGATACGAACTCTTACCAAACAAATCACTAAATGGATTTATATGATTAACATACCTGTTCTTGGAGTTATCTTCTTCTTTCCGGGAGCTATTCTTAACTTATTTTTCGGACCAGAATTTATGGTCGCGCAGGCGGCTTTGCGCATTCTTGCCTTAGGGGGAATGTTCTCAGGGTTCATCAACATATTTACAAACCTGCTATCTGCGAAGAAAGAGACCAAACTTATATTGTATAACTTCGCGGCGTTCTCGGCAGTCAATTTGGCATTGAGCGTGCTTTTGATAAAATATGGAATGGTTGGAGTTGCCATTGGAACTGCAGTTTCGTGGATTGGATTCTACCTAACTCTCTTTTTCCAGATAAAGAAGAAATGCGGATTCTATCCTGTGAAACGAAATATCTTAAGAGTGACTGGTGTGGCAATCGTTCCCATAGTTCTCCTATATGTTATGGCCATTTCATTTGGGCAAAGCCGTAGTGGAATGATTATTAGTGCGGCCGTCTTTGGAGTTTTATATGTCTCTCTTCTTATTGCGACCAAGTCGCTGGATGAAAGAGATTGGGCAGTAGTGCGCGACATCAAGACGAAGGTGATGCGGAGCATTGCTCCTGCGGTGCGATTGGTCGAATAACTGCGGGGGTTAAAAAGTTTTAAATATGCCCTCCGAGAAGAGAAGTAGATGCGCTATCAAAACATTCTAATTACCGGAGGCACGGGAAAACTCGGAAAGGCGTTGCTTGCTTCCAACTTCTTCAAAAGGAAAGTGTTCGCGCCTACGCATACCGATATGGACATTACCAACAAAGAACAGGTAGGGCGCTACTTCAATGAGCATGAGATTGATGCAATCATACACTGCGCTGCGCTTATTAATATGAAAGAGTGCGAGACTAATCCTGCCTCGGCTATCAAAGTCAATATTAATGGGACAGGCAATTTGGTAGAAGCGGCATTAAATAAACCTCACACGAGATTCGTTTATATCTCTACTGATTACGTGTACCCTTGTGAAAATGGACCCTATAGCGAAAGTGATTCTGCGATTCCATTTACTTCCTATGGCTGGACAAAGTTGGGCGGAGAATGTGCTGCACGCACAATTAAAGACCACTGCATTGTCCGAACAAGTTTTTTTAACCCGGTGAATATTCCTTATGACGCTGCTCCTCTTGATTCATTTTGTTCAAAGATTCCCATATCTGAGTTAGCCGAGGCAATTATTGCTCTGCTTGACAGCGATTTTGTTGGGGTGATAAATGTCGGACAGGAACGAGCGAGCCTTTATGAGATATTTAAGAAGTATAAGCCTAGTATCCAATCACAGACGCTTGAAGAAATTAATCGTGCGGCTCCAATAAAGCGCGCGAAAGATTCTTCATTAGACGTGAGCCTTTGGAATAAATTTAAGGCGCTGGCGAAGACTTAAATAGTGAGAAGAAAATCTTTTTTTATGGCAATTGAAAAGGTCGTGTATGAGGCGAAGCATGACGTGCAGACGAACGATGCGCGAACGATTACCACCTTGTTCGACGGAGATATATCTGATTTTTCTTGCGAACAGATACGAATCGCGCATATTATTAAGGGTGGCTGGATGGGAAATCATTGGAGGGAGTATCCTGAATTGTACGGAGTTATTGGCACGGCGACTTTTGTTCTTGAAGATATTAATGCCAAACAGCGAAAAAAATATACACTTGACACTGGAGACCGGCTTTTTGTCCCCCCACGGGTGGCACTCAAGGTACGCGGAAAAGTTGGAACAGTTATAATTGTTTGTGCGTCCAAAGCAGATAGGAGTACAGGGACACATGCGTACCAAGTAGATTAAATGATAGATTCATTAGCAGTAGTTTTGTCAAGAATCAAAAACACGATGCGCCACCACACCTTAAAACGTCAGGAATCATGGATTCCTGAGCGCCTCGAAATTCAAAGAATTTCTCAGCCTCAAGAACTACGGTTCTTGATGGCCATCAAAGATTAAAAATCTTTGAGGGGTGTGGTTTGAAAAGGCGCTCGTGTCATCAAGGACTTGTGTCCTTGAATGCCATCAAGAATGTAAATTTCCAACATTCTTGAGGTTTGGATGCTCAAGAAGCGACCACACCATAAATGGTGTGGTTTTAGTCAAGCTTCTTGACATCAAAAAGTCCTTGGGTTTTTTTGTGTTGGACTCATCAAGAACTTGGTTCTTGACATTATAAATTCTTGATGATTCAATTGCAAGAGAAATATTTTATGGATTTCTCTGCACAGAGAATTACCATTGTCAGCAATTCTCTTGTGTCAGAATTCTTGGTGTCTTGAACATGTCGGAAATCTTCGATTTCTGAGTACTCTCAGGAATTTCATTCCTGAAGCTGTCAGAATTCGACGAGTGGAATTCTGAAGTTTAAAAGCGTTTAAATTGGTTCAATAAAGAGAGCCATAAGAAAAATTTGGTCAAGCCAAGATAGATTTTTAAACAAGAAAGTTTTTGATTAATTATGTTAAGGCAAATTCAGAAGAGTGTATATCTATTCTTAGCAAAATACAAGATTTTCTATCCCCTGCTCTTTAGAATATTAATAAAGAAAGGCTACTTAGAAGAAGATTTTGACAAAATAATAAAGAGATATTCAAATAAAAATAAAAATTTATTTTTCATTCAGATAGGGGCTAATGACGGAATGAAATTTGATCCAACTTACTTATACGCAAAAAAATATAGGTGGAAAGGCATTTTAGTAGAGCCCGTTGATTATGTATTTGGAAAACTCAAAAATAATTACAGAGGATTTAATGGCTTAATTTTTGAAAATGTAGCAATAGGAGAAAAAAATGGCTTCAAAAAATTCTATATGTTAAAAAAGAGCGAGGGGGAAGATATTCCGTTATGGTATGATGAAATAGGCTCATTTTTTAAAGAAAATGTTATTAAACATAGAGACAGAATTAAGGATTTGGATAAAAGATTGATAACTAAAAAGATAAAAGTTCTAACTCTTAAATCCTTGCTTGGAAGGCATAAAGTTAACAGAATAGACTTCCTGCAGATTGATACGGAAGGATATGATTATCATATATTGAAACAGATTCCATTTGATAAAATAAAGCCGTCTATGATAGTTTTTGAAGATAGACATCTACCAAAAAATCAAAAAGAATATTGCCAAAGATTGTTAATTGATAACGGTTATACCATTGTTCGCGGTTTAGATTGTTTTGCTTATCTCCGAAGTCGACAACCCTGAAGCAAGTTTGGGATATTATAGTGGGGGCGCAAACTGATAAAATATTCGCGTCCTTCGCTATATCTTTTTAGGCGGCCGACTTTATCAAAGCAGTCGGTTTGAATAACTTGCTGAAGAAGTTAGATATCTTGACTGCGCGGGGATGCTTGCTTCTCTTCAAGACATTTACTAAGAGATGTTTGAGTATTTGGGGGTTGATAAATATCGAATAAAATAACAGTTTGTAGATGAAGGGGTTTGTGAATAACCTTTTTTGATTGCGTAGAACAACTAAGTCTAAATCTAAATAAGTAAAGAGAATGTGGTCGACATTTATTACAGGGATGCGCTTTATTTTTTTGGCTCGCACTAATGGCATGGTCAAGAACGCGACTTCATTTGGATTGAGGGGGAATTTTTTACCCCTGTACATCGAAGCGAATTTATCCATATTGTTGATAAAATAAGCTCTTTCGACCATATATTGTGATATATCGAGATTGTCATAAACATAGCTTTGGTCTGCCAGATAGTTATAAGCGTAATAAAGAGAAAGTGTTGCATAGTCTCCTACGAGTGAAGAATATAGGTAGGCATCGCAGACGGAGATGGGCTTTTTTATCAAGTCCATTGAGTATGTTTGGAAGCAATCCTTATAGGGAAGGATTTCGTGGTGCTGGCTTGTGAAACCTACGTAGCGCGAGTTTCCCACTTTGTTTTTGATATAATCGGAGCCCTTGTCAAAATCAGATTCTTCAAGATAAACTGGATGCTCATTCAGATTTTTTCTCGCAGTTGTGCTGTACAAAGGTCGTTTGTCTTTTTCGATGGACTTATAGGCATCGCCCAACAGCTTTTGGTTCGAAAACTTTTTTGTTACTTTTTGATAGGCTTTCTCTGCAATATTTTCCCGTTCTTTCTCATGTTTGAGATAATAATTGAGTTTATCATATAGCTCCTCTTCGTTCTTGAATGTCGCAAAGTCTACTCCTTCAGTGAACTTGGGAAAGTATCCCTCGACATATTCTGTCAGGGCAAATGATTTGCAGGCATTTACCGCCATTGACCTTTCAAGAACGTGGGGTACGCTAAAAAAGTTTTGTGAGAAACAGAGATTAATTTTAGATTCGTTAATGAACTTGACAAATTCCTCGTCTGAGAGCTTGCCGATATAATGTTTTTTGAATTCTGGATAATCGTCCCATCCTGCCCCCGCGAGCGTGAAATTGACATTTTTCTTGAGAAGATATCTCATGTATTTCAATCGGTCGCCCTTAGGTGTGCCGACAAATACAACGTCATACTTTTTCTTGAGGTTCATAGGTCTAAATTTGACAATGTCCGCCCCCAGCACATCAAACCATGGGATGCCTGCTCCGTCGTATTGCTTGGTAAACTGAAGCTGGCTGATGAGCTGATAGTCTATTGCCAAAGAATAGGGAATTGTATAATGCTCGAACTTTATGTCGTCGTCTCCGTTCCAGTGAGTTACTCTTACTTCTGGAAGTATTTCTTTAATCTTGACAAGGGTTTCCGGATAAAACTCATCCCAGACTAAAAACAAATGTATGTAATCTGGGCGTTCTTTTTTCAATACCTCTAGGAATTTTTGGTTCATCACTTTCTTGCCATATTTATACGTCTCTTCTTGTGGATCAAAATTAATTACTTCCCTAAAAATATTTCTCAGGGGAATATTGTACGCCTGATTGATAATCCAATTGGGGTTGTTAATGGACCATGCGGCTAAAAGCATTTTTTTGTCTATTTTTCTGGGCATTGGGGAGGCATGAGGCTTCTGCTTAAAAACATTTGTTCGATGCCCAGAGCTGTGTTGCATGATTCGATATAGTCTCGACGATAAAAAATTAAGCGAACATTTAGATTATCGACGATAAGGAGACAATCGTGCAACACAGCAATGCCCAGATAAAGCTTATAAATGCCCCCTAGCAGACGTTAGAGTATGGTACGTAAGAAATGCTTGGTATGTGATTCGGAAGAATTAAAGCAGATTATTGATTTGGGAAGTCATCCGTTTGCAGATACATTCGTGCCTGAATCGCGACTGAACGAGCCCGACAGCATTTATCCGCTTGTTTGTGATTTGTGCATGCAATGCGGTCATGTGCAGACGCGATACGAAACAAATCCTATAGCGCGATACTCACAGGTCGATTATTCGTACACTTCTTCCAATTCTAATTTCTCGCGCAAACACTGGGAAGATTATGCGAAAGAAGTTTCATCTGAAGTGAAAATCAAGCCCGACGCCTTGGTGGTGGAAATTGGTTCTAATGATGGTTATCTTGGCGAACAATTTACTAAATCAGGGCAGAAGGCAGTTGGAGTGGATCCTTCGCCTTACATGGCTGAGTTGGCTAAACAAAGAGGCGTGGAAACAATTGTTGGTTTGTTTGGAAAGGGGTCTGCTCAAAAAATTCTTGCCCGATATGGACAAGCAGATTTAGTAATTGCAAATAACGTGTTCAACCACGCTGACAACCCTGTTGAATTTACCAATGCCGTTGCAGATATTCTTAGCGTGGGAGGAAGTTTTGTATTTGAGCAGCCCTATTGGCTAATTGGTGTCGAGAGCGGGAAGTTTGACCAGATTTATCATGAGCATGTAAGCTATTTTACCGTGCGCTCTGCAGCCGCAGTACTCGCGCGGGCGGGAATGGTACTCACATCTGCTAAAGTTGTTGATTATCACGGGGGGTCGTTGAGAATTATCGCGCAGAAGAAAGAGGACGCTCATGGAGTGTCTGAAGAGGCGCAAAAAAGGATACGGGAAGAAGAGGCGCGCGGGCTGTTTAAACTTGAAATTTACAAGCAGTTCATGCGGCGCAATCTCTTGCAACGAAGCAGATTTTTACAGAAAGTTCATCAGATAAAAGAGGCAGGAAACTCGATTATTGCTGTTGGTGCGGCGGCTAAGGGAAATACTTTTCTGAATTTCTACAAACTTGATGGCAGTTTAATTGATTACGTAACTGATTCTTCACCACATAAAAAAGGAAAGTACACGCCAGCTACGCGAATCCCGATAGTTGGGGATGAAATATTTTTAAAATATGGTAAAGTGTACGCGCTCATCCTTTCTTGGAACATAGCCCCTCAACTCAAAGAAACTTTATCCAAGTTCAATAAAAACATTGAATTTATTTCTCCTGAGGTTGAGAAAATTTAACCTTGTTGAGATGTTTTGTAATCTTGCAAACGAGCTGCAAGAAAGTCATCTGCTTCTCTGAAGTTTAGGGGGCTGAAAGCATAGTCTGCTTCTATGGCTGCAGGCAATCCGCGCTCACGTGCCGTTTTTATGCAGAGTTTGTAAGTTTTAACATCAGTCAAATCAGGACCTGTCCCGTCACCCCATCGTGCGCCCTCATGACTTCCTTTCGGAACTCGGATGCCAAGACCATCTGTAGGCGAAAAATGAAACGCTTTGGTATATGGCAAGTAATCTCCTATCGCTCCAGCCTTAGCTGTAAATTCGTCCCAAGAACTTATGCCGAGAACAGCAAAGAGTGAATTAGGAGAGATTACATCTGCATTTCTTTTAAATCGTGCTGGAATATTTTGCATAGCGGTTAAATGATTTAAATCCAATACAATATTGCCTTGGGAGATATCTTTTAGGCTTGCAAAATCCTGGAAGGCTTGATAGTTCATTCCGAAATTAAGCGCAGAGTCTTTAGGATTCTTTTCCCAAAATCCTGCGTTTTCAAATACCGCAGAATATGTATTCTCCAGTGCAAGCTGCAACCCTCGTGATGAACCAAACTGATGCAACTGCGCAAATCTATCTTTTGCTGTATTGTAAAGTTGTTCTCTGCGCGCAACAAAATCCGGAACTGAATAATATGAAGGAAGCCTAAAATCGCCTTGTTTGAGTGAATCAACAACTAATAGACCCACATGGGGCGCTACAACGAGACTCCCGCTTGCGGTTGGGTCTAAATCCCTTAGAACGGCAACTTGCTCTAGTGTACGCTCTAAGTCTGACAATTTGTCTGGTCTGAAAGTTGGATTGTTGGGACTATATACAAGACTATTAGCTTGCTGAACGCCTGTTTCGACCAGTCGGATAGGTAATCTATGTTTAGCCTGATTTTCTCGTTGTTTGGCAAACGCCTCTGGCGTTCTGCTGCGACCTGGTAAATAAAGAAGAAATGCTCCGACTTCAATAGGAACGCCGTGGGCATCCCCGACGACTTTTAAACGTTCCTGAGCTTGCTTAAATGCTGCAATTTCTTCATCTACATGCAACATGACTGGAAGCGTTATTTTGAGAGGTTGATTCATACAAAAAGCTAAGAGGGAGGATATTTAAATATATCCTTTTAGTTACTATTAAATTAATACGGCTCCAAAATATGATAAAGAAAATTTATTCTAAAATAAATCCGTCTGTGTTGTTACACATAGTGTACTCGCGTGAAACAGATAAAGAAACGATAACGGAAAAGAGAAGTCACGCGATTAGCGAGCCTGACCATTTCCTTCAGGCCATTGCTTTTGAAATGCCTGCGGGCGAGGCAAGCAAACCGCACGCGCACAACGCACAAAAGCGACAGACGGACATGACTCATGAAGCTCTGCTTGTTTTCAAGGGGTCTATTGAGCTTTCTGTATACGATACTGATAAAAGTTTTGTTGAGAAACTTGTGCTAAACGAGGGGGACTGTTATGTAATTCTTAACGGAGGGCACTGCATTAAAGCTCTCACACCAGCAAAACTTTTTGAGTTCAAGAACGGACCATATAACGGACCTGAAAAAGATAAGACTTGTTTTAGTTAATTCACTTGATAGCCTCCATCTCAATATGACAAGATCCTGTATGTTTGGGCATTAACTTATACAAAAATATTTTTAACTTATTGCTTGCCCCATAAAAATAATTAAACTTATGATTTTTAAATTTGCCAAACAAATATTTTAAGTGACTTGCGACAAACACAGTGTAATGATGGTCTTCTGTTTCTCCTTCTTTTTGCTTATGTCCAAATGCTTCGGTAGCGTATTGAATATCGATAGCCCTGTTAGATTCATGTCTTTTCCAAAAATAAGTTAAAATAAATCCCGCATGGTCTGTTCTAAGCCATATCTTTCCTCCTTTTTTGAGAACCCTATAGCACTCATCTGAAAAAGTTCCTAAATTCTTAATATGTTCTAAGACAGATTTACAATAAATTTCATCAAAATAATTGTTTGGATAAGGCAGTTTTCCGTTAATGTCCGCTACTTCCGTTGTAGAAGAAGTTTTAAAAATATCTATCCTATGAGTGCCATAAGTATCATTTCCACAGCCAACATTTAATATTTTTTTTACTTTTTCCATATTTAATATATGCATAATTGTGCAGACTTGCTATAAAAATATATCTGTCCTTTTATGCAGATATGGTTAGAAAGTCCATTATAAAAATTATTAAGGAAATTAAGGTGCTTTTGGAAAAAGAAAGAGAATTGTCCACTAGACAAATTTCTATTAAAACGCGTTCTCAATGGAGAACTGCAAATAAAGCTTTAGAAGTTCTTGTTTTTCTTGATGTAATAAAGAAAAGAAAAAATAAAGAAACGGATAGAGTTGAAATTTTATATTCTTTAAAGGATTGTAACTAAAAAAACTTTAGTTAATTTTTACGCCGCGTTGTTTGAGGATTTCCTTGGCTTTCTCGATGTAGAATCCCTTGGGCTTGACTTCTCCATTTTTAATTGGGATGATTCCCTCAGATTCCAATTTCTCCTTGATATCAGCTTCGACCATCATTTCAGCTATCTCCTTAAATTTCACCTTGGATTCCCATTTAAGAATGTCTTTTGCCTTAGAATAGTCTCCCAATAATGCCGGAACTTCAGCAGGCCGTTTAAAACGGTCGTCAATGATAACATAATCTTCATAGTTTAGTCCGACTAATGAAAAAGCAAATTGTAAAAATTCGCGCACAGTATGAGTTTCATTGGTCGCAATAACGAAATCATCAGGATGTGAATGCTGCAATATGTGCCACATAGCTTGCACATACTCTGCGGAAAACCCCCAGTCGCGCTTGGCATCAAGATTGCCCATTTTAATTTTATTTATTTCGCCAACTACGATTCTGGCCAGTTCCATTGTAATCTTTCTTGTCACGAAATTATGACCTCGCCTTGGAGATTCGTGATTGAAAAGAATTCCGTTCGAGGCGAAAATATTATAAGCGTTCCTGTACATTTTTACTAGATGAAACGCAGCCACCTTTGATATGCCATATGGGCTTTGTGGCTGAAATGGGGTGCTTTCATTTTGCGGGGGCGGAGAAATACCGAACATTTCAGAAGACGAGGCTTGATAAAATTTACATGGCAGGTTCATGTCCCTGACTGCGTCTAACAGTCGCAGGGTTCCGAGGGCGTTTATATCAAACGTAGAAAGCGGATTGTTAAAACTAATTCCTACGTGGCTCTGCGCACCTAAATTATATATTTCGTCAGGCTTAACGAGTTCTAATATTGAACGCAAGCTTGGAGCATCGGTTAAGTCCGCGTAATAAAGTGCAAACTGCACTTCGGAATTTTGCATCATGTCAGAGTTATAAGTTTTATAAAGGTGGTCTATTCTGCGCGTGTGAAGCGTGGAAGAGCGGCGCATGATGCCTCTGACGAAATAACCTTTTTTTAGCAAAAATTCTGCCAAATATGAGCCGTCTTGCCCAGTTATTCCTGTGATGAGGGCGACTTTTTTATTTTCCATGAAACGTAACAAAAACCGCTCCATTTAAACCTTTTTATGCCAAGAGTGTTTATAAAACAAGGATACCTCCAGTCATATGTGGGCAGCATGGACAAAAACAGTAAAATTGATTCTTTTTTAGGAAAGGTCGTGGACTTTGTCTTTTCCCGAGATGAGCGAAAATGGCTACTTTTGATACTCATTTTGGGAGTTGTGCTGCGCGTCATTGTAGCCTCAAACATACCTCCAGTAGCAGATGAAATGGTTCATGGAACGCACGCCATTGGTGTATCAAAGCTTGCCCCGTTGAGCACCATGACACAGGGTCCTGTCTGGTTCTACCTTACAGATTACGCATATCGCATCTTTAACGTGCATCTCCTGACGGCTCGATTTTTGTCCGTTGTCTTTGGTTCTCTGTCTATTGTACTCGTGTACTTGATTGCAGGCATGCTTTTCAATAAACGGGCGGGACTTGTTGCAGCTTTCTTGCTCGCCGTCTCTATTTTTCACATTACATGGGCTGCAAGTTACCAAGACCAGACCATGATGTTCTTCGTGCTGCTGGCCTCCTACTTTTTCATCAAAAAATATCAGAAAACAAAACAGATTTCTATCTTGAGTTCTGTTTTATTAGGAATTGCACTATTGGTAAAAATAATTACCGGAGTTTTCATTGTCGTGTTCGGAGCATTTATGCTCGGAATATTATATAAGGATTATAAAAAAGATTCAAAAAGATTCAAAAATAATCTAAAAAGAACGCTTATTTTCGGCCTTATTTTGGTCGTGTCTATGCTGCCGTTATTTTCTTACAATTATTTTCTCTATAAAGAAAAGGGAATCGTTGACCTGCCCTTCGCACAATTTCTGAAGATTAACGTTGAGTTTTATAGCGGACCGGGTCTGGCACACGGAGAAGGATTTGTAATCAATAAACTACCGAGGAATTTGTATACCGTAATTACTCATTACTTCATTAAGGAAGATGTAATTTCTTTTGTGCTCGGACTATTTGGAATAGGATATCTCGCAAGCAGATTTAGAGAAAAACGTTTTGGAGAGTTATTTTTGCTTGCAATGTTCTTCTTTAGCATGCTGTTTATTGCTTCGGCGATAGTTCTACAGACTCATTACACCTCTTTCTTCCCCCTATTTTCAATCTTTGCAGCAGGATTCTTGACAGATAGTGCAGAAAGACTAAAGAAATTCAAGTATTGTCGCCATATGGCGTATGGCGGAGCGATTATCCTTCTTATTTTCATGCTTTACTCGCTCAGAGGACCGCTCACTTCGCAGAGCGCAGTAGAAAAGGCGAGAAGCTTTGCCATCAATTCTATTGATGGAAATACATTGGTTGTACTTGATTCAAGAATTTATCGGGGGACGAATGCCTGGACGTTCAATGATAAACATTACGTAGAATCCAACTATCTTGCCCAGATTATGGACATATCTGATGTCACGTCGGAGCGGGTTCCAGTAAAGATGATGTTTATAGAATGTGTAACTGACGATTGCGGATGGGGCACAGTCAAGGATCAACCTGAGTTTAATCGGTCAGTTGAACAAATAGTTGAAGCTTTTAAGAGTGCTTCACAGAAGACAACTGTTATTTCTGGAGGGGGTTCAATAAGCGGCGTGCGTGGAGCGGAAATTACTGGAGAGCCATTCTTTAGGACATACGAAGTCATCGTCCGGCTCAAGCCTGCGATGCTAAATGCGGTTGATTCGACACATAGCCATTTCTTTTACCATATCCCACGCAACGAGAATCCGGAACAGGCCTTTGATTATTATTCTGTCAATGGGGGACCAGACACGCTGTTGAATGTCATATCCTACGCAGCGCTTTATGTTATTCTAGGTCTTGCTACGCTTTCCATTGGTCTGCCTTTCTATCTTCTTTTTCGGCGCAATACTAAATAGTCTTAGAAGCCTTAGAATCCAAATCACGCAGATAATCTCTAAGCGCTTCCTGCCAAGGCCTTAACGGAAAAGTGGTCGGCGCAAGCACTTCACCCTTCGACCTATAGCAAAGGACGCTCTTGTTTCCCCACGGTGTGCGCCTTTGCCATCAGTGAACGACAGACTATCGGGTAAAAACTTATGTCGTTCACTATATTTACCACGCCCTGCGCTGATGCGGTAGGTTCGATATTTGAAGAGCTTCTGAGAAAATCCTTCATTTTAGATACAATTTCAAATGCTGATGCTCCGCCGCTGTTTGCAATATGCACCACCCCTTTCTTCTCCGAAACAATTGGCTTGGCAAGTGGATGCCAAAGTTAACACTCGTTAAAATCCGCAGACTTTAGTCTGCAGTTGTTTTTGCTGCAGATTTTCTAAGTGGCTACAAAACCACGAACAAGCCCCGCATCTCAAGAATGCCTAATCTACATTCTTGATGACCATCAAGAAATAAAATTTCTTGAGGCTTTAGTGCGGGGTTAAAACTAGCAGGTTTTGTGACTTTCCTTCTCAATTAAACCTCCTGCTCCTATGATTACAACTCTTGATAAATCAGCCAAATGAAACCACCTCCAACTTAGGGAAGGGCGTGATTAGCCTAAAACGCTTAAACATGGTCTTTAAACGATTTACGAAACTGTCTTTGTAGTTCCATGATAATAAGATGAATGTCCTGTCTTTCTCTGATTTGAGTGCGTCAATTGGTCTGACAGGGATATGCACGCCCGGAGTAAGTTTGCCCTGTTTTAAGGAAGTGTCATCGACGATATACTCGATATCTTCTTTTGTTATCCCACAATAATTCATTATCACTACGCCTCTCGCTGGGGCTCCAAGACCAATGAGCTTGCCATTCCTGCTTTTTTCTTCTTCTATAACTTTTCTTAAATCTGCCCTGTATTTTTCAACCTTTGATCCGACGGAATCATAGATGCTGGAATTGACAAGCCCCATTTCATTCTCTTCCTTGAGCAACCGTGCGACTGCATCAGAGGCAGGTCGCGCATGTTCGTCTTTCATGGCGTAGACGCGCAATGAGCCTCCCTGCGTAGGAATTTTTTCGACATTTACAATCTTTAATCCTGCCATTCTAAATGTTGAAGCTAATGAGTGCAGCGAGAATGTGTACACATGTTCATGATAAATAGTGTCAAATTCTCCGTTCAATATTGTTTCCAATGCGTATACTCCCTCCATTACGAGCACTCCGGAATCTTTCAATACTATGCGGGTCGCTTTCAACAAGTCTATATTATTTGGGGTGTGAGGTATAACGTTTAATGCAATAACAAAGTCAAATTTCCCTCGTGTCTTTGCTATGTGGGAAGCGGTCGAGGTGTTGAAGAATTCTGGGATGTAATCGACTCCCTTTTCTTCATTCAATTGAATAAGATTACGCGCTGGATCAACTCCAACGATATTAGGGGTATATTTTTTAAGGAACTCAAGCAGAGTCCCGTCATTTGAGCCTATCTCTAATATTTTAGCGCTTGAATTCAAATTGAATGCGGCTGCCAAATAATCTGCAACTTCCTTGAGATGGTTTATATTAGTTTGTGAGCCTGCTGATAAGTGCAGATAGTTTCTAAATAGTTCTTCAGGTGGTACAATTTGTTCTAATTGAACTAAAAGGCAATGCGGGCAATAAGCGAGATTTAGGGGATATGCCTTTTCATTTTCTATTTCTTCAGGATGAATAAAGGCATTTACTGGAGGGATGTCCCCTAATTCAAGGAAACGATTCAGGCCCTCATAGCCACAGGATTTACATTTTAAATCATCCATCTATAACGTGCCAAATACATTCACTTAAATACTTTGTTGTGATATAATCCTGTTCTGGCGAGTATAAACTGTGTTAGCACGCTGAAAGTTCGTATCGCATACCATACTGCCCCCTTAAGGGCGTGAGATGTATGCTCTCCCTTATAGTCTGCTTCTACTGGGACTTCCCGCACGGGCATTCTGTAGTAAGCTGCTTGCGCGATGATTTGGAAGCTGAACAAATAATCATTTGTATTTGCATCATAAGGCACATTTTCAAGCAATTTGCGACCGTAGATTCTAAATCCGGTATGGAATTCTGTCAAGGAGAGACCCAAGACAATTCTGTCAAAGAAGCTTAGGAATTTGTTGGCAATAAACCGTATGACTGGCATGCCGTTCTCCAAAGCTTTTCCTGGCACAGAAAATCTTGAGCCTAAAATAAGCTGTGCATTGCCTTCTTTCATGTGGGGCATTGCGTAGGTTATAGATATTGGATTGAACTGCGCCCCATCGCCATGAATTTCTACAATATAATCTGCGCCCATCTCCAAGGCTTTTTTCAGGCCGGCTTTGAGATTTCCTCCGTAGCCGCGATTAGGGACATGCCGAAAAGCCTTGACCCCTAACTTCTTTGCTACCTCATAAGTTCCATCTTTTGAGCCGTCATCCATAACAATTAAATCGTCTAAAAGACCTTTGGGAATTCTCTGAATGGCGCGAGGAAGCATACTTGCAACATTGTAGGCCAGTATGACTCCGATAATCTTCGGTTTTTTTGAGGAGGAGGTTTTTTGAGTTGGCACGGTAAATTAGGAAGGGGACATAAAAAACGTTTATAAACTTATATATTGCATAAAGTGTATGTCCAAAGCAAAGGGCTACTCTATTTGGCTTATGCCTGAAGGAAAGCACTACAGATTATTAAACAATACTATCTACGAATTCAGCAAGAAATACTCGACGCCTTCCTTTCTACCACATGTGACGTTGTTAGGAGATGTAGAAGGAAACGAGAGTGACATATCAAATAAAACAACTCTTTTAGCGCAGAATTTAAAAGAGTTTTATGTGACTTTGCAATCAGGCAATTACGGAGATACATATTTTAAGAGTTTATTTCTCACAGCATTAAAAGAGCAGGACATTTTAAAAGCAAACCAGCAAGCAAGAACCCGATTTGGAAGAGAAAAAGATTCGACTTTTATAGCGAGATTCCTTCCCCCGGAAGAGATTTTTGTTGAAAGTCCATTAATCCCCGTTATAATTCAAAGTCCAACGCGGACTTGAAGCGATGCTATAATCTATTAGGGGTCCTTTAATGATGTTCTTCATAACCTCAAGGTTATAATAAATAGCGTCATCCATATTGACTAATTGGCCTGACTTTAAGGCCTGCTCTATTTCCTTGACTCCTTCTTCTATTCCAAACTGCGCTTGAAAGTTGCAAATTCTGCTAAATTTCCTGAAACTCACATTATAAGAACGATTGTCTTTGTTGTTTTCTATTTTTTCAACTTGTACATTTGGAAAATGCTTGTGTATTAATGGCACAAGGTCTTTTATCATGAAATTTAATTTTTCATTTCCGACATTAAATATTTGCTTGTTTGTTATGATTTTGTCTTCATCCATTACAGTAATAATTGCGCGCGCCGCGTCTTTAACATGTAAAAATGGCCTGTACTGCATTCCATCTCCGAACAGAAGTATATTCTTTCCCTGGAGAGCACGTTTTGCCATAACGTTTACTGCTAAGTCAAACCTCATTCTTGGAGAATATCCAAAGAGTGTTGCGAATCTCAGGATAGTAACTGAAAATTTAGAATCAGCCAGAGGCAATAATTCATTTTCACATTGCAACTTTGAAAGCGCGTATAAAGTTACCGGTCCGACTTCTGACTGCTCGTCTAAAAATTCCTTGCCGCTCGCCCCATAAACGCTGCAAGAAGATATGAATATCACTTGTTTGACGCCCTCTACCTTGGCTCTTCTTGCAAGAGAAAGTGTTGCTAAAAAATTAGTTTGAATTGTCAAATTTGGATCAATGTCACCCGAAGGGTCATTTGAGATGCTGGCTAAATGAATGAAGATATCTGCTCCTTTAAATAAGATTGGAATGTTTTCGTGATGTGATATGTCTATTTCAGTTAATTTCAAGTTAGGATTTGCTGCGCATGAAGCAAGCGAATTTTTCCCAAAATAAAATCTGTCTATCACGTGAACGTGATGCCCTGCATCTAACAGCATTGGGACTAAAATAGAACCAAGATAACCTGCCCCGCCTGTGACTACTATTTTCTGCTCTGTCCTGCCATTTAATCTGTTTAACATAAATGGAAAGACAATGTTGCCTATATAAATTTTTAGGGTTATGTTTATATAATGCGTGATTAAGAAATATTATGGTGCGACCGCATGTTGTTATCGGAGCAGGAATTATAGGTTCTACAATTGCACGCGAACTGGCATTTAGAGGTATTGAAACGCTTGTTCTTGAAAAAGAAGATGAGCCCGGAAGGCACGCAAGTGGACGAAATAGCGGAGTAATACATTCAGGCATTAACCACAAACCTAATTCCATTAAAGCTAAATACTGCCTTGAAGGAAGCAGACGCTTACGCGAGTATTGCGTAAATAAACGAGTTCCGATGAAGCAATGCGGCACTCTGGTAATTGCACGCACGGATATTGAAGAGGAGAGATTGATGTGCGTGTGGCAGATGGGAAAAGAACTTGGTGTTCCTGAACTCTCAATCCTCGAAAAGAGAGATATTCGAAGGGTTGAGCCTGTATGCACTTTTTCTGCTCGGCGTGCAATATATTCTCCGACAGGCGCTATTGTTGACAGCAAAGCACTTTTGCAATCAGTAATAAAAGACGCACAATATATGGGTGCTAAATTCTCATTTGGGGAAAGAGTAAAAAACATGGTTGAAGGAAACGTGATAACCGATAAGCGAAAAATAGAATATGCTTATCTTGTAAATTGTGGAGGTTTAGAAGCAGACCGTCTGGCACATGTGCGTGGAATTAGAAGAGATTTGTTTATTGCGCCGTTTAAAGGGTCTTATTGGCAAATTGACGGGCTTCATCTAAAAACTATGATATATGCTCCTCCAAACCCTAAGTTTCCTTTTCTCGGAATTCATCTTACGCCAACAACTGAAGGATTGAGCCTTGCGGGACCTAATGCAGCACTCGCATTCGGCAGAGAATCGTACGGCTCAGAAGTTAATATAAAGGATTTGGCAGAAATGATTGGGTGCAAAGGATTTTGGAAAATGGCAAGAAAGAGAGACTTTATGCAACAAGCAGTTCAGAATTTACGAACAACATTTTTGAAGTCGGCTTTTCTGCAAGAAATAAATGGCTTAACTTCAGAGAAGATAGATAAAAGAGACGTAATCCCTTACAGAGCAGGGATACGCGCACAGCTTGTGGATTCGTCCGGCTTTTTAGTTAATGATATAGTAGTTCATCATGGGGAACGTGAAACTCATGTGTTGAATGCGGTTTCTCCAGGAATGACTTGCAGTTTAGCCTTCGCTGAAAATATTGTTGATTTTATTGGTAAAAAAAATTATTCTTAGTTTCCTTCTATCTTCTTAATCATCTCTGCAAACGCTGGTCTGCTAATCAAGACGCCTGCTGTAATTCCTATGATAGTTGTTACTGCAAATCCCTTGAAGAGTCCGGCACCTGCCCAGTACAATGGCAGAAGCGAAACAAGGGCTGTCGCGTATGCAGAAAACACGACGAAGAGGGCACGTTTCATGCGCGCCTTAAGTGCAAGTTCGCGGTTTCTGCGGGCTTCGTCCAAGATAATTATCTGTTGGTCTACCCCTGTGCCTATCGTGGCAAGAATACCTGCAATTGAAGGCAAATCAAGATTCCAGCCAATGAGGGCCGCGACGCCCAGGATTATAACTATCTCTGAGAACGAGGTGAAGAGAACGGCGAACGATTCCTTAATATTTCTATATCTCCCGAATATTATCAGACCGACTGCGAGCAAGGCAACAGAACCTGCCAGAAAGAGGGTACGCACGAAATCGCCGCCCAACAAGGGAGCGATTGTGTCGAGCTTTACAATCGTCAGTTTATACGGCAGGCTGCCTGTGATAAGCACGGTCTGTAATCTATGCATAGAGACGCGCGCGTCATTGAGCGCGTCTTCCTGTGTTGCCCCATTTCCTGAACCCTGTATTGATATCTGCGTGGTAACCTGACCTTTCAAATCGCGGCTGATGAGCAATTCGTCCACTAATTGATCGTCTAACAACAAAGACAAATTGGCCTTGAGATATTGACCGCCTGAAAGCAAATCAACATCGATTCCGCGCGTGATATTTGCATGGCGACGTGCCGCTTCTTCGCTAAGATAAATAGTGAATGCAAAATTACAGGCGTATCCTGCTTGCACAGGAGTGCAGCTTCTCACGCCAGAACAACTTGCGTCATTGCGGCAGACTGAAGTTATGTCTTCGCTGCCGCCTGCGAAAACAGTTTGATTGCCGATTCTGGCTTCAAATTTGCCCTGTTTAGAGATTAGGTCTTGCAAATCAGAAGGTGTTGCTCCTGCTACTTCAATTAACATGAATTTATTGCCTGAAAGGTCTGTTACGCCTCTTATCTTAACATCTGATAATCCAAATACATTAAGTCGGTTATTGCTAACTGCTATCAGGTCCTGTAGTTGTTCATTGGTGAGTTTCTGCTCTGGCTCAATGAGCGCGCGTGCTCCGCCCTGAATGTCTAAACCGGTTTTGATTCGTGTTCTGGGAACGGTCTGCACGACAATATCGGGAGTCTGATTTATGAAGACAACATATTTGCCATCCTTAGTTACGACATCAACGCGCATATCTGTGTTGTTCGTGAATAGTTGGTTCATTACATCTGCGTAGTCTGCTGCGACTGAAATTGGCTTTCGATTTATTTCCTTGATGATTGCGCCTTGTCTGAGACCTTGTTCAAAGAGAGGAGAATCTTTAGCTATAGATTTTACTACGACGCCAGACTCAAAGATTGGGCTTATAGCTAACAATGACAAAAGCAATGCGATGATAAGAGCCCATATGCGCCAGCCCCATTTCATTGTGCTAGATGACGTGCCTCCGCATACCACTTGAGCAATGTAGCGTTAGTTACCCATGTATTAAAAATATCAAACCCTAATCCGATTAGCAAGATGGTGAACATCTGACGAAGAGTCTCTGAGTTGCCGTAAACAAAAAATAAGCTCACGCCGATGGCTACGATTGCTGTCAACGTCATGGTTATTCCTGTCTTGAAAGCTCCCCATATTCTAGTGTTTATTGGGCCTTCTCCTCGCAATACACGTGTCGTGAGAAGCATGTCTGTGTCTACAGCGTATCCGATAAGCATGAGCAAGGCGACGATGCCTGCAAGCGAAATCTGCATTCCTATGAAATCGACGAGAGCAAGAGTCATCACGATGTCTGCAAACCCCGCCGCAATGATGCTCAAGCTACGGAAAGGAGTCTTGAATATAACGAACACCACAAGCCCCATGCCTACGAACGCAATTAGTACCGCAAGACGTAGCTGCTGGTAAAAGCTTGAAGAAAGCGCTGAGCCGGTAAATTCGATGGATGAGTTCTCCTGTGTGAGCTTGAATCCGAGAAGCTCTTCTATAGCAGATTTAAGTTCATCTGCTGATGCAGTTGATTCAACGAAGAAGCCTATCTGTTCACCTGTGCGGATGTTCGAAATAGAACGTGCCGTGACATCTGGAAAACGCGTTCTAAGCGCGTTCTGAATTTCTTCTGGACTGTTGGCGCCTGAAACAGTAATCGTGGTGCCTCCAGTGAGAGAGATGTCTTTGTGAATGATGTCGCCGTTCACGCTGTAAAAGAACGCGAGGTATCCGAGCGCAAAAGCCAACACGATGACGGATAAAATCAGCTGATATTTGTATGTGCGGTCATACCATGACTTATGCGAAACAATATTTTCAGCCATGCACACACCATACAAAAAGCGCTTTTAAAGTTATTCTTGCGGGCGACATTAATAACTTTAATATCGGAATGCGCGCTGTATGGAAATAGACCAATAAGTTTCCTATAAATTCTTCTAACTGGTTTTTTCGCTACATCTTGCTTTCTTCTTCTGCGATTTCATCTTCAAAACCTCTTATTTCCTTTTCCCAATATTCTATGAGGTAAGATTTTCTGCCTGCATAAGAACTTATTTTCTGCTTGTGTTTTTCCACCTGCTTCTTCAGGCTTTCTATCTTTTTCAGCCGCTTCTTTTTATCCATTTCTTTTGTTCTTCTATCTCCTGAAAGAGATACTCGTATAAGGATTCAGCTTCTTTGCTGTTTATTTTTCTCCTTGCTTTGAGCCCTGCCTTTGAGCGTTGATAAGCGCGATACGCTTCTTCAGAACCAGAGAGCTTTTTTATTAAGCTAAGCAAGCCGAAGGTTGTTGGCGTATGATTATTAATCAAGCAGTTTACTATGTAAGCTTCCCTTAATCTTAAAACCAAAGAGTACCCTATGTTGTCGGATAGTTTCTCGTCTTTCTCTTTTGCGAGATTCATTGCTTCTCTGATTAATTTTAGCGCGGAAAGTGTTGTTTCTATATGGCTTTTTAAATTATATTTAGTGAGAATTAATTTCTTATACCCTTCAAGCAATTCCTTATTTATTATAGGCAGTGCCTCTTTTAACATGGACAACAGTGGGAGGGCGTTTTCCTTAACCTGGCTTTCAACCTCGTCTTTTGAAATTAATATAATCTCATATTTGCCCTTTTTTATCTTTTTGTTTATGTTATCCGTAATCCCAAGTATGTCGATATCGCTGGTGCTGGTTTGCTCTCCTCTTGCATAGCTGCCAACTAAGTAAAGTCCGATAATATGGGGCAAATAGGCATTTAATATTTCTAAAGTATTCTGTCTAATGTTTTGGGGTTTCTTAACCAGCGTGACTCTGGCTTCTCCATTAAGCCAATCTTTAGGCACGAGCACGCCTGCTGAGTTGCCAACTCTAACAATAGGTTTAATCAGTTCCATGTTATAACATTGTTATAACTTATATTTAAGGCTTTGGGCAGTTTAGATGCGCATAGAAAATGACTCAGGGGGCGTATGCGCGGTACGGGAATCGAACCCGTAACCGCGGATTGGAAATCCGCTATTTTGCCATTAAACTAACCGCGCTTGTTATTCTTATCAAGAAAGATGTTTTAAACCTTTTCAACGCCCTCGGCAGGATTTGAACCTGCAACCTTTGGGTTAGGATCCCACTGCGCTATCCGGGTTGCGCCACGAGGGCATGTGGGCGCTAGGATTCGAACCTAGGAAGGCACTAAGCACAGTAGCTCTTGAGGCTACCCCGTTTGACCGCTCCGGCACGCCCACATCTCAATGAGAGATAGAAAGGCGTTTTAAAGGTTATTATGGATAGATGAGAAGATTTTATCTGCGACTTGTTCGGGCGAGAGATTCGAAGTGTCAATTACCAAGGTCGCGTCTTTTTTCTGCTCACGATAATCGAAACCGTACATCTTTTTCCAGTTTTCCGCCTCCTGCGATTCTCTTTTTGTTAATAACTCGCGCGCGGCTTCAGGAGAAATGCTGTCTCGCTGGGCTACACGCTGAACACGGGTGTCGAGATCGCCTGTGAGCCATATTTTAGGACGGGCTTGCGGTAGCATATGAAGGGAGAGTTTTCCGTCTATAACGACATTTCCTTTTTGTGCATGACGACGTTGAACTTCGTCAATTATCTCATGCGTAACTGGATTTTTTCCAAACGAGGTCTCCCAAAGATTAACAGTTGCCTGCGAATCATTTGATGCAGTGTAATTTGGGATAGCAATATTGCGAGAGGCACATAGCTCGGCGAAGACAGGATAATATGGCTGGTCTTTGGCGATGCCTCTCCCTAAATCTTTGAAAATCCTGCCTGGGCTAAGATATTCGAGATTTAGTTTTTTTGCCAAAAGACGCGCGGTTGTTGTACTGCCTGAGCCAGGCAAGCCGGAAATTGCGATTACCAAAGGAGAGTGTTCATTTTGGGGACATTCTAATTGTTTTATAATTGCCTCGACTTCCTGCCCCGGGGTGAGCTGGGCTGTATCAAGTATAATTTTATAGTGTTTTGTATTGCGATGGTCGTATCCGTAGATACGCTGCGCGCGCTCGACTTCCCACTTTTCTCGCTGCTCTAAATCGCGCTGTATTTCTTCATATGATTTCTCGGGGTGGGCGCGTCTCTGGCGTTCGACGCGGACTGCAAGAGGGGCAGTAACAAAAATGAGCAACGCGTTATTGAGATTCTTACAATTTTCAACTGCGAATCGTGAATCTAATATGAGATGTCCTTCCTGCGCAACACTGCAGGCATTATTATTCAGGACGCGAATTTCGTCATCAGAAAGGTTGCCAAGGTAAGAAAGGAACTGCCCTGAAAATCTGTTCGCTTTGACAAGATCTGCGTGACGCTCACGCAACAACATCCCTGTAGAAATGAATTTCCACTTCCTTAGAAGCGATAGTTCCTTGAGGGAGTTCGCCAGCGTGGTTTTCCCACTTCCAGGCAGACCTGCTATTGCAATAACTGTATAACGCATGCTTGCTCGACAGAACATGGAAAGCTTTATAAGTACTATTGTAGGACAAAATATGAAGACGGCCATAGTGATCAGGAAACACCTGTTCCCTTTCCGAACACAGCAGTTAAGCTGATCACGTCGGTCGCGGTAGTCTCCGAACAGAGGCGAAACACCGATGCTGTCTTCGCCATATTCCTTTTTATAATCCAGTTTCTTCTTAATGTGATGAATAAATTGTCAAAAACAACGGCACGAGAACGCGTCAATGCTTTCTTTGCTAAAGATGCAATCGATAGAGGGGACGTGCGCAAGATTAAACGTCTCGCTATGCAGTTCAACATTCGACTTGGAAAAAATCGTGCGCGCTTCTGCAATAAGTGTTATACTGATTTGAGAGCGAGTGCGACGAGAATAACTAAAACGCATAAGACGATAATTTGCGCGGCGTGCGGGTTTAGCAATAAAGTTAAAATTTCTTAGCAGAGCTTTACGATTTCTTGAACTTAGCAATTTTGGGCAGCAACTCTGCGTTGCCCAAAAGGGCTGCTCGGCAGCAATATCTCTCCAGACCTAAATCATTAAGAACTTTTCCGGCTTCTTCGCCGTTAGCAACGCGCTGCTTGTAAGTCTCCCACAAGTGGGCGATTGGACGACCACATGAAAAACAACGGACAGGAATTATCATAGTATCAAGCAAAATTGAGAGTTTTTAAATCTTCTTATAGAAAACTTCTTAAATGGAGCATTGGCAGAGGTGGTATGGATGGAAGCGAATTAATTGCGCTCAGAGGCGTAGCAAAATACTACGAAATGGGGGATAACGTAGTCAAAGCTTTAGATAACATTAACATAAAAATTGAGCAGGGAGATTTTGTTGCAATAATGGGTCCTTCTGGAAGCGGAAAATCAACTGCCATGAATCTTGTCGGCTCACTCGATATTCCAACTAAAGGAGAGATCAGACTCCACGACCGAAACATCTCGTACCTTAGTGAGTCGGAACTTGCTCAATTGAGAGGTAAAAAAGTCGGATTTATCTTTCAGAGCTTCAACCTCATTAATAATTTAACAGCGAAGGAAAATGTCATGCTTCCGATGCTTTTCCAAAACGTCTCAAGAGAAGAAAGAGAGAAAAAGGCTGAAGATATACTGCGTTTAGTCGAATTAGACGAAAGAATGGGCCACTATCCAAACCAGCTCTCTGGAGGGCAGCAGCAACGCGTTGCCATTGCAAGAGCGCTGGCAAATAACCCTGATATAATCCTCGCAGACGAACCGACAGGAAATTTAGACACGAAAACCGGCGCAAGAGTTCTAGATTTCCTTGAAAAGCTACATCAACAGGGAAAGACAATAATTATGGTTACTCACGACTCAACTCTTGCGCAAAGCCACGCGCGGAAGATTTATTGGCTTAGAGATGGCAAGGTTGAGAGAGTTACAAGGAAAGTTAAAGATAAATGGGTGGAAGTGAGGACGTAGTGTTTTAACTATTAAGTAACTACCGAAACGCTTTTAAACACTCTATCTCTCAAGTTTTTATGAATAAAATACTTGCCTTGCTGGCTTTAGCAGTTTTGAGTTTTCAGCTAGCTTCGGCAATGACAATCAATTCAGTTTCTGTAGACAACATCTCTCCAGGTACCGAAGGGGTAATTAGAATAGAAGT
The DNA here is from genome assembly GCA_038045185.1 of Nanobdellota archaeon. GTDB lineage: Archaea > Nanobdellota > Nanobdellia > Pacearchaeales > GW2011-AR1 > JBBSZK01. The sequence goes on from JBBSYO010000022.1 coordinate 62,910, forward strand.
TGAAAATACGCTAAATGAACTCGCTAAAGACATTAATCTGAATCTCAACTTTCAAGGCTTGCCATTTATTCCGGTGGGAAGCTCTTCGGGCGGAGTTGATGAACTTAAAGAAGATGATGAAGAGAATTTTGCTTTTAGAATAAGAGCTTCAAACGATGTCGCTCCGGGAGATTATCAAATTCCCTATGTGCTTACATTTAGAATAAACAGCGGACCTCAAACAAGAGAAGGTTCGATAGGAATTTCTGTAAATGCCCAGCCAGAATTATCATATTCCGCAGACATAGAAAATCCAATCGTGGGCAGGCAGAGCAAAATAAACCTCAAAATTGTCAATAAGGGACTGGCTGATGCGAGGTTTGTTTCGGTCAATCTCAATCCATCAGGGTTCACGCTCTTATCAGAAAAAGAAGTTTATATCGGAACTGTGGATTCAGATGACTTTGAAACTGCAACTTTTGAGGTTATATTCACAAGCGAAAAGCCCAAACTAACAGCAACTGTTGAATATACAGACTTTGACAACAGCAAGAAATTAGATGAAGTTAATCTTCCTACCAAGGTTTACACGCAAGAAAAAGCAATTGAACTTGGGATTATACAAAGAAACAACTGGCCTATTTATATTGGGGTAATCGTAGCCTTGGTAATTCTTTGGCTAATTTGGAGAGCGGTTAGAAAAAGGCAAAGAATGAAAAAAAGCATGGAGCGTTAGCAGCTTATGAATTCAATCACTTTTTATTCAGATGAAAGGGGGCTCTAAAAAAGCTTAAATAGAATTTGCGTGTTATATGGTCAATAAAGATTTAGCACACGAACAATTAGCCGCTATTAAACTTTCAATTGAAATAGGTAGAACATTACAAACAGACCATCCAGAAATAGCAAATTCCTATCGTGTGGGTCGCACTTTATCTGAGATTGCTGAAGCATTAGATGTTCAATCAAAGTATAAAGTGACGAGGATGGTGGCAGAGAGCAGCGTTTTTCGGGCATTGACTGGTTACAATGGAGGATTTAATGGACGCGCTTATTGCGGACTTATTCAAGAAGATGAAAGAAGAATCTTAGGAAGAGAACATCGTCAAAAATACTCTGATATTAGCTACAAAGAGTGTCTTGGAATTCATAAAATGACGCGCCAGCAACGCATAGAATCTGGTCGCAGTGGCGGACTTATTGCGGGTCCTAAAAATGTTAAAGAAAAAAAAGGAATTCACGGGTTAACTCCCGAACAAAAAAGAGAAGCGTGCTATAATGCTACATTAGCGAGGGGACAAATTCCTTGGTCGGATGAGGAGAAAACATTGGCTTATGAACTTGCACGAGATAAATATTGCCGCCGAGAAATTGCACAGGGGCTTAATGGCTATTTTCATCGCGGAGAAGAAGTTAGAGGGACGGAAGCCACCCGTGCGAAGATAATAAGATACAGAAAATCCTTGGAAAATAGAGCACAATCTTCTTAATGCTTCTTGATTATTTCCTTCTCGCATTAAAGAATCTTAGAAAACGCGGCTTGCGCTCGTGGCTCACCATGCTGGGCATATTTATAGGCATCGCAGCAGTGATTTCTCTTATTTCGTTAGGACAAGGCTTGGAGCAGGCAATTATCGGGCAGTTCGCTTCTATTGATCCTGACAAACTCGTGGTTGAAAATACTCAGGCCGGCTTCGGTCCGCCGGGAAGCCTGGCAGTTAGGAAACTGACAGACGAAGATGTAAATTTAATAGAATCGGTCAGCGGCGTGGATATGGTAATTCCAAGGCTCATAAGAGTTGTTTCAGCAGAATACAATAAAATACGATTGTTTAAATCAATTGCATCACTTCCTGAAGACGCTGAACAGGTTGCTATTGTTTATGATGCGCTCAACGCAGGTGCAGAGCAAGGTAGATTATTAACTGAAAAAGATAGAGGTAAAATTGTTCTTGGTCATAGCTATTTAGAAACAGAAGATTTTGGCAAAAAAATCCGCGTCGGCACAACACTCAAAATCCAAGGGAAAGATTTTGAAGTTATTGGTTTCCTGGAAAAAACAAGCACCTTCTTCGTCAATGATGCGATTTTGATGCCTGAAAAAGACCTCAAAGAAATTTTAGATATTGGAAATGAAATAGATTTGATAGTTGTGCAAATCAAAAAGTCCTTGAGTTCGCCTCGGCTTGAAGGCCGAGGTTTGTTTGGGACTTTTGGATGCTCACGAACGCCTTGCCCCGAGGGGCAAGGTTTTAACGTTCGTGACATAAAAAATCAAGATAAAATAGAACAAGTCGCATTAGATATAGAGAGAGCGATAAGAAAAGATAGAAATCAAAAATTGGGCGAGGAAGATTTTTCTGTGCAAACGCCCCTGCAAAGCCTGTCTGCAATAAGCACAATCCTTAATATAATTAACATAACGATAACTGGCATCGCGGCAATTTCCCTGCTCATAGGCGGAATAGGCATAGCCAACACAATGTTTGCTTCTGTTCTTGAAAGAAGAAAGGAAATAGGCATAATGAAGTCAATAGGGGCGAGGAACAAAGATATATTGTCCATATTTGTAATAGAATCTGCTTTCCTTGGACTTGCAGGCGGGCTCATTGGAGCTGCTATCGGCTTGGGTCTCGCGTTTTTAGTCTCTGGAATTGCTTCATCATCTCTCGGAATTTCTCTCATGATAACTATTTCATGGTCCCTCATTGCAGGGGCAATAATCTTCTCCCTAACTCTTGGATTATTATTCGGGCTTCTCCCGGCTTTCCAAGCCTCGCGATTAAGCCCTGTGGAGGCACTTAGGAAATAACATGAAACCAACTGTAGATTATGTTAGGGGACTAAGAGATGTTTTAGAAATTCC
>JBBSYO010000023.1:0-25734 GCA_038045185.1 Nanobdellota archaeon
AGGCTCTCAGTCTATCCAGTCCCAAAACTTCCGCAAAGTTTAAATAGTCATATGTTGCTAATCATCATATGATAAACAAAAGCATATTGAAAGAGTGCCACAAAGAGGGATTTGACGAGAAAGAATTATACGAATCGTATAAAATATTCCTCGGAACACTGGTTTCTGAATCGCGGCTCAAAATAATAAATCTTTTAAGAAAGGGCAGAAAAAACGTCAGCGAGATAATGTCCGAGTTTGAAATGGACCAGACCGCGGTCTCGCACGATCTTGCCCGATTAAAGAAATGTGGCTTCGTGCTCGTTGATATCGATGGCAAATACAGGTACTATAGTCTTAACCGCGAGACAATAGCCCCCCTTATGGCTCTGATAGAAAAACACATGAACAATTACTGCATTCATATTCTACACAACATGAAAGGAGGGCTACAACATGAAAAATAATAATAACGCGGCATGGATTGTCGCAGGCATCGTTGCGCTTTTCCTCTTATTCGTCGTGCCTTGGGGCGGCGGACGCTGGGGCGGATTCTGCGGCATGATGGGCAACTATGGCTCTGGCAACTATGGCTGGGGAATGATGTCTGGCGGGGCTTTCGGCTTTGGCTGGATATTTATGATTCTCGTAGTCGTTGCGCTCGTGTTGCTGATTATCTGGCTTGTGCAGCAAGTACAGCATAAAGGAAGCAGATAAAGATGAAAAAACTAAAACTGAGCATTAGTGGAATGCATTGTGCTTCCTGCGCGTCAAACGTAGAAAGAAGTTTGAGCAAAATAAATGGCGTGAAAAGCTGCAGCGTCAGCGCCATCACAAACAAAGCATTCGTGGAAGCAGAAGACAATGTTTCTTCTGAAGAAATGCAAAAAGCAGTTGCTAGGGTTGGTTATAAGGTCGTGAAGGTTGAATAAAATGAACCACAACGAGCACGCCCATAGCGAACATGCAAAAGCCCAGGAAACCAGCGTCGAGGAACTCGAACTGAAAGGCTGGAAGCGTAGACTTATTGGCGCATGGATATTCGCCGTGCCCATCGCCTTGCTGATGATTGCTGAGCGATTTTTAAGCATGTCTCCTGTGCCAGAAGCATGGGCGATTCCTCTTCTGCTTGTGCTTGGCTTTCCAGTAGTATTTATATTCGGATTTAACACGTTGCGCGGCGGATTAAGAGGATTTATTTCAGGATATTTCAATATGGACTCTCTCATTGCGCTTGGCACTGTCATTGCTTACATCACAGGCATCCTGAACTATTTCGGCTTCGTGGCAGACTATTCAGGCGTCGCAGCCATGATTATGGCAATATTCATCACAGGCAAATACATTGAAACACACGCCAAGGGTCGAGCCACGCAGGAAATAAGAAAGCTTCTCGAACTCGGAGCAAAGAAAGCACGAGTTATAAGAGATAAGCAAGAAATTGAAATTGATGCTGCAGAAATTAAAGTGGGGGATATTATGGTCATCAAGCCAGGAGAAAAAATACCAACAGACGGAATCGTGATTAAAGGCGCCAGCGCAGTTGATGAAAGTATGGTGACAGGAGAGAGTGTGCCTGCAGAAAAAACCGTTAAAAGCACAGTCATTGGCGCCACACTCAATCAGGATGGAATCTTATATGTCAGGGCAACAAAAGTCGGCAGCGACACATTTTTAGCCCATATTATTCAGCTCGTTGAGGAAACTCAGAGCACTAAGGTGCCAATACAAAAATTAGCTGACAAAATAACTAGTGTCTTTGTGCCAGCCATCCTCGTGCTCACCTTGCTTACCTTTATCAATTGGTGGCTTATTGCAGGAGATTTAAGCAGGGCGCTTGGAGTTGCTATCGCAGTATTAGTCATCGCCTGCCCCTGCTCACTCGGGCTTGCGGTACCTATTGCGCTTACTGTAGGCAGCGGCATGGGTGCAAAACGCGGCATCCTCATCCGCAAGGGCGAAGCCATACAAACAATGAAACAAGTTAAAACAGTTGTATTTGATAAAACAGGAACAATTACAAAAGGCAAGCCAGAAGTCACGAACGTATATACAAGATTAAAGGAAAATTATGTTATTGAGATTGCAGCATCTTTGGAAAAATTGAGCGAGCACCCCATTGCTCGGGCGATTGTTGCATATGCAGGACTCAAGCGTTATCGAGATGTCAAAAAATTTAGCATTGTGCGCGGGCGCGGTGTTGAAGGAACTGTCGGAACTAAAAAAATAATCATAGGCAATAGAACGCTGATGAAAGAGCGGGATGTGCCATTGAACAGCTATGAAAAGCAAATCAAAGCATTTGAGTCAGAAGGAAAAACTACCATGATTGTTGCTGAAGACAAAAAAATAATCGGCGTAATTGCTGTGGCAGATGCGATTAAGAGTGACTCTGTACAAGCCTTGCAGGAATTGCACGCGGCAGGCTATCGCACAATCATGATTACAGGAGATAATGAAACCACAGCCAAGGCGATTGCGCAGCAGGCAGGCATCAGTGAAGTGATTGCTAACGTCCTGCCTGAAGATAAAGCTAAAAAAGTAGAAGAGTTGCAACAAAGCGGGTTCGTCGCGTTCGTTGGAGACGGGATAAATGATGCGCCAGCACTAAAGCAAAGCAATGTTGGTATTGCTATGGGTACAGGCACAGATATCGCTATTGAATCAGGAGATATCGTATTGGTGAATGGCTCATTATTAGGTGTTGTGCAGGCCATTCGTTTATCAAAAGCAACCTTCAGAAAAATAAAACAAAACCTCTTCTGGGCATTCGCATATAACGTGATTGCAATCCCTGTTGCCATTGCAGGTCTTCTAAATCCAATAATCGCAGAAGCAGCTATGGCTCTTTCCAGCATAACAGTTGTAACCAATGCCAATCTGCTTCGAAGAGTTAAACTATAGCAAGGACGCGGAGATTTTACCAGTTTGCACCTTTGCTACATAAAAAACTCTTTCCAAATATTCGAGAGTTTTTTAGTCAGAAAACAAACCTCGGGTGAATCATTCTAAGAAAAAGAGTTTGTTTTCTGCATCAAGAATTTGCCAATTGTCAAGAACCCTCTAAAATTAGCAGTATGTCGTGGTTCTTGACATCAGGGGAAAGACATACAAGCGTGGTAAATTATTTATGTCTTCGTTATAGTATCTATTGATATACTTCCATAAAAAGATTACCCTTGCAATAGGGGATACTGACCATTTGCTTGCGCCCATATCTCGGTAAAGTCCCATCCAGCATACGTGTTAGGCGGTCGTGGCACCGAAGTCATTTCTTGTGTTGTACGACCTTCTCCCCCAGCACTTTGATTCTGACCAGAAGTATTGATGTCCCAATAAGAGTTGCTTATCGTAATTCTTGCATCGTCGCTTTTCTTGCCTATTAAACCTCCAGCAAGAAAAAACGACGTTATGGAAACATTTGAATAAGAATTAGCTACAACAACACTATTGGAACTGTAAGATTCAATTCTTATTTCTCCAATAAGTCCACCGGTAGCGTTAATAGAAGGATCTCTCCCTTCGTTGTTGATAGTTCCCCAAGAAAAAGTATTTAAAATTTTACTCGGAATATCATTATCTAAATATCCCATTAAACCTCCAACATGTCGAGTTACGGTGCTTATATTTGTAATAGCATAAGACTCTTCGATAGTTCCTCTGAACACACCGGCTAATCCACCCAGTTGGTCTCCGCCTCGAATAAATGTGTCTTTCGCGTAAGAACGCATAATAATATTATGATCAAAAAATTCGCCCAAACCATTCTGGCTGTTTGCTGCCCCCACCAACCCCCCTAAAGTTAACGGAGTAAAAATTGATGAGTTAGTAATTGTTACAGACTCTACGCTTGATTTATTTATTATCCAATTGCCTCCTTGCCCTATCAAACCCCCTGCAATTCCATCGGCTTGAAGTACTCCCCCGATAACATGAGTATCGAAGATTACAGTATTGATTACACCTCCAGCCAAAGCTCCGATTACATAACCTCCGCTGATACTTACGTTCTTAAGAATTACTTCTTTAATATATGCGGCATCTTCAGAATTAATATTACTTCCTAATTGCCCAAATAAACCCAGATGTTGACTTGTATGAGGGTCTTGTAAAATTCTTAAATTACGAATTTCTTTATGATTTCCGTCATAAGTTCCCACAAAACCACTATAAAACCCTCCGATGGGTTCCCAATTCCATCCAGTCAAATCAATATCATTCATCTGGCAATAATTGCCTTCAAGATTACTTCGCACATCATCCAAATCTTGCGGTGTTCGCACCGGAATACAAGTCTGACCTCCCGCGTCAGTTTCGCTCTCGTCGCTTACACTCACACATTCTAAATCTTCAGGATAGTCAATTAGCCCATCGTCATCATCATCAAGACCATTATTACAGTTTAACTGGATGTCGCGCAAATCATCTATTTCAGAAGAGTTCAATACATGGCTATAAACGCGTGCTTCATCAATCAATCCTTGATACGGAGCATAGCCCCCGCCGACAAAGAAAGGCAGGTTATTCGTGTAAACGCCTCTGACAGACAAGATATCGCCCGATACAGTTCCTATCGCGATGCCATCAACAAACATCTGAATAGCTCGTCCGGGGTCGAACGTGCCGACGAAGTGGTGCCAGTTTCCGTCTTGATATGTCTGCCCGCATTCCCTCACATAAACTCTGTCACTTGCCCCTCCATCTTCTGAAACATAGAAATCAATACCTGCTTGATTCGGGCAGGCTCCTCCTCCTGCTGAAATGTCAGCAAACCAGCTAATTTTTCCCTGCGTTCCATCCCACTTTCCCATCATCATTTGGTTCCCTGTCGCCTGAGTTCCTTTAAACCAAAATGATACAGAGAGCGCCCCAGCAATATCGAGAGAAAGTGAATCAGGCGCACTTAACCTATCATTTGAATTACTAAATTGATATCCTCTGCCTGCGCGCCCCTCAACTCTGTTTGCGACCAGCGCATTCCTTGCGTGGTTATTATTTTTAGATATATCTCGCACACGTCCTCCTAAGTTATTTTCAATGATGAGTTGTTGAAAATCATAATATAAACGAGGTTCATGAAATTGTGAGCTCACTGTTGGTTGTTGAGGCCCTAATCGAATATCTCCATAATTAGATTGTGAATAATATAACGCGCCAGCCGTAACAGCCGCAATCACAAGCACAATCAGAATATTGAACACCTGCTTTTTCATGAACTTCTTTACTGAAGTAACTTTTTATATCTTTCTTGACAGTTTATAGTAAGCAAGCACAAGAGATTTATGTAATATGAATAATGCCTGTAATCGGGCTACATCGTTTAGGAATTGTCAAGAATGCAATTGTCAGCATTCTTGAGATGTGTGGTTTTTGTCAAGTTCCTTGACATTGTCAAACCTACAAGATTTACCCCAGCCCAAATCCTTCAGTGAATTCTACAATCTCGTGATATTTGCCCAGGAACTCCAGGCCTCGTTCAGTCACCGAATATCTTTTCCCAATAGCAGATTTGTGCTCAACAATAAAGCCCTTCCCGATTAGTTCATCTAAGTAGGACGACATCATCTCGTGCGATAAATTAGACTTGTACAGAATGTGCGTCGGTTTAATCTTTCCATTGCGGTCTTTGATGACCTGCAGCATATCTCGGATTATTTCGAGACGGGTTCTTTTGCGTGCCATGTACGTCTAAGAGGAACTAAAACAACCAGAAGGCTTGCCATCACCAGCATATATCCAATAAGCAGCAGCACGTGCCCAATAACATAATGTACCTCGCGAACGCTTGCCAGTGTAAAGTCAAGCATTCCTAAAAAGATGAACACAAAGCCGAGCATAACTAAGAATGTCGTCGTCCTGCGTGAGCGCGTATATTTCTGCACATAATGGCTCAGCACAAAAAAAGTCAGAAATGCAGACACAAAATAAAAGGCCAGTGATTTCTGCCGACTAAAAATCAGCACAAGCAGCACAAGTGTCCCAATTAGAGGGAAGAGCCGTTTAGGCCGCGAAGGAAAAGTCATATACACCAGGACAGAAAGCCCTATCAGTGAAAGAAACACATAGCTAAAAACACCAACTAAACCTGTACGCGTCAATTGTTCCAAACTTACACTGCCAGTGCTATTTTCGATAATCAAAAGTAAACTTACGCCAGCCCAGACAAAATAAGCGAGAGATATAGACAAAAAGCCGACTCCCAACGTTTGACACTGACGCTCACGAGATATCGAATAAATGCGAAAAGCATACAGCGCGACTGCGAGAGTTGCCACACCAAACAGCAATTCTAGGACGACATCAAATCCAAAAAACCATCGGGGAATAATATACAGACCAGACATGCTAAAAAGACGAAGCCCTGCTTTTAAATCTTATGAAAGTTCACTCAAGAATGCAGTTTAATAACCCATTAATAAAGCCCTTCATTAACTAAAGCATGAAAAAAGGAGGAGATCCAATGAGATCCACAAACCAACCCCGCGCCCGAAAGGGCAGGGTCATAATCCTGCGCCATGCAGGACAACCACCACCCTCGTTATGTCACGAACGTTGAAACCGCGCCCTTCAAGGCGCGGCGTTCGTGAACATCCAAAAGTCCCACACAAAGAACTCAAGGACTTTTTGATAATCACGAGAGGGTGCGCCACTCATCACGCTCTTTCTGAAAATGAGCGCACTCTCTCTACGAGGCATCAACAACAACAGCCTTGCCTTCGGTGATAAGCAAGTCAGCAATCTGCACGTCCAGATTGACAAGCGCACCTTTCTCAAACGGTCCGATATCCAACCCAGTCATGTCAACAAATGCAGCAACAGGCGCGGTGACAAGCACCATCTTATGGTCCTGCGTCGATGCATGCGACCCACTCAGCAAACGCTGTAATTCCTTCTCAGAATCTCCAACAGCAAGAACTAACCGTTCAAACATATCCTGTTCAAAACTCAGCAGCGTAGTAAAATCCCGCTTCATAATCCCTGCCTCAGAGGCAGTAAAAACCAAATTCAGAATCTTGCGTTTGCGCGCCCGCATCAACTCGCGAAAAATAGAAACCGCATTCTCAAACTGCTTCTTAGCCTTGAGCACGTCATCCGAAAAAAGGTCGTTTAGCCCGCCAAGCTGTCCACGTTGAAGCTGCAGAAAAGCAGCCACATCACTAACGAATGTCTTAGGCAGCGCCTGTAATGGTTCAGAATATTTCTCCTTTCGCAAGTATTCGTAAAGCTCGTTGTAATCCAGCATAAAAATATCTACAAGTCGCGCTTTAAAACAATTGCGTCACTCAAGCGCAAGCCTTATCTTTATAAAGAATTCGTTACTCCATAGAACAATGAAGACCGCCAGCATATATCTATTTCGGCATGGTCAAACCACGTTCAACCGAGACGCCAAGTTTACGGGCCTTATTGACGCCCCATTGACACAAACAGGCAGAAATGACGCCAAAATTATTGCTCTTCGCTTAAAAAATAAAAAAATACAGGCGGCATTCCACACACGCCTCGCTCGCTCCAAAGACACTCTCAAAGAAATTCTCAAACATCACCCAGAATGCACGCAACTCATGCAAGATGACCGCATGATAGAAAGAGAATATGGCTCGCTCTCCGGCAAGACGCACTGGAATATCGTTCAAAAGCACGGCGTGAAAAAATATGACAACTGGCATCGTGGCTTCACGACAAGACCGCCAAATGGCGAATCATTTGCCGACGTGGAAAAGCGTGTTAAATCATTCATCAAAGACCTTGCAGCATACATAAAAAAAGAAAAAATCAATGTCGCAATTTCAGCGCACGGCAATTCAATCCGCCTTTTCAGAAAAATAATGGAAAAGGCCTCCGCAGAAGAAGCTGTCTCTTGGTTCATTCCCTACGACGATTACTACGAATACACAATAGCCTTATAAATCTCCTCGTTCCCATTGAACTATGTTCGATTTCCTCAAGAAGAAACTGCAAAGTTGGATAGGTACTGAAGACAAAAAAAGCAAGACAGGCAAAAAATCAAGGAACACAAAACAGACAAAGAAAATATCGCAAAGAGTTCCTTCAGACAAACAATTAGCTAAAATAAGCCGGAAAATCAAGGAAGAAGTTCCATCAAAATTTGAACCAGGCACATTAAGGTACGAGCCAGATTATGAAACCATTCGGACAGAGCAGGAAGAGGAGGCATCAGATAACAAAGAAGAAAAGAGGGGCTTCTTCGCGCGCCTCACCGAAAAGTTCACGACCTCAAAGCTCACCAAAGAACAAATTGAAATAGGTTTTCAGGAACTGGAGATAATTCTTCTGGAAAACAACGTCGCCCTCGAAGTAGTGGACAAAATAAAGGCAGACATGATAAATACGCTTGAGTATGGCGAAATAAAGAAGGGCGAACTCCAGAAAAAAATCATCGAAACACTCAAGCAATCAATAAGTAATGTCCTTCACGAACCTCTACAAACACTCCTAGAACAGATAAAAGTCAAGCAAGGTCCATTCGTTATCTTATTTTTCGGAATCAACGGCTCAGGTAAAACAACCACAATTGCCAAACTAGCACATTACCTCAAACAGCACAGCATCAGTTGCGTGCTCGCGGCAGGAGATACCTTCCGCGCAGCTTCAATAGAGCAACTAGAAACCCATGCTCAAAGAATAGGCATCCCAATAGTGAAAAGCCAATATAACGCAGACCCTGCTTCAGTTGCGTTTGACGCTATCGTCTACGCCAAGAAACACGCCACCAAAGTTGTTCTTATCGACACAGCGGGGCGTATGCACACCAAAGAAAATCTCATGCGCGAGATGGAAAAAATCGTTCGCATCTCCCAACCAGACCTAAAAATGTTCATCGGCGAATCCACAACAGGCAACGACGCAACAGAGCAGGCTCGCACGTTCAACGAAGCAATCGGAATAGACGGCATCATCCTTTCAAAAGCCGACGTCGACGATAAAGGCGGCGCAGCGTTATCAATCTCTCACGTCACAGGCAAGCCAATTTACTTCTTGGGCACAGGACAGAAAATGGAAGATTTAGTAGAATTTAAGAAAAAAGACGTAATAGAAAAATTAGGACTTGAATAACCTAATTCTCCTTCTATGCTTTATTGCCTTAGCATATTTTTCCAATAAAGCTTTCTTTTTAGGGTGAGTAAAACCAATAAGTTTGCGATACTTCTCTAAATCATTAATATCAAGATAATATGTCTTGCCAAAAGTTGCCCTAATATTATTCTGAGATTTTACAGCAGAGCATCTCAATTTAAGGTTTCCCAAAATAGTTTTAACCCCCATAAGTAGATCATAATTAGCAGAGCTAAGTCGAACTGAATGTGAATAAACGCTTCCTTCATCATCGCTAAATGCACGAATTCCGAAACAAACATCTTCTCGGGGTATTTGTAATATTTTTGATGTAATTCTGCTATCAAAAGTGCGAGAATTAACACCATAGAAGTTTTCAATTACTTTAGCTAAAGCTCTAGGAAACTTTATACATTTATCTCCTTCATAAACAGGAACATCTCCAAATATCTTCAAATCCTCCTTAAATTCAGAAAGGAGTTCTTTGCAAGTATTTCGATAATTAGCACTATCGGAGCTTCCGCCACTATAACCATCCCCTAATAAATGAAAGAGTAATCTAATAAATGCGGGAGACTCTTTTATAGGGAGGTTAGGATTTCTAATTGGGTTTCCAGCCCTCATTCTATACATTGTAACATGTTTTTCTAAATTTTCCATTGAAAATTCATCTCTATAATCTTTGACCAAAGTTTGCGAGATAAGCCTTAATTTATCAAGCGGAATAAACTGCAAACCATCCTTATCAGCCAAATAATCCTTTTGTACGCCATTGCGCCAGAAAAATAATCTAGATGTGCTCACACCTAAGAATGAAGCAGTCTTGTCCATTGAACCAAATAAATTAAACAGGGATTCAAACAAATCCTGTCTATAAATCTCTTCTAAATAAATGAATAAATAATCTGGAAAATCACTTAGTCTAATACCTTTAAAGTCTCTTCTAACTGTAAGCTCTTTCGCCCAATTTTCTCCATATTTTTCTTCCAAAGCAGAATGGGCTTTTCTCATATAATGGCCTCTTATTTCGTTTAAAGTTCCAGAATACAAAATATCTGGTTGCTCAAGGTTTAAATGTTCTACAACCTTCAAAAAAATATCCTTCGGAATATACTTGCTTACGGCACGTTTATATCTACTAAGAGAAAAATTATTAATGCCTAAATAAGAACTAGCAAGAGAAAAGTCCTTATTGAAATCATCGATAAACTTTGTAAATATCTCTTTCTGCTTACTTTCATCAATTCTCACCCTTATTAAATCGTTTTCTTCCATATTACCTTTGTAGTATATTATTATAAAGGTAATTAAACTATTTAAACTTTTCTATTATGGAGTAATATACAATAAATTTATATACTTAAGAAGTATTTTAATCTATGGCAATAATTGAAATAAAGAAAAAAGGATTTAGGTGCGAGCGTTGCAGTCATGAATGGATACCTCACAATATAGAAAAGAAGCCGACAGTCTGCCCTAAATGTAAATCACCTTATTGGGATAAACCTAAGAGGTAGAAAATGTTTAATATGAAAATGAAAAACGTAAAAATAGTAGTGTTCGTCCCCTTAACGCACACCGACAAAGTGCGAAAAGCAATAGGAGATGCAGGAGGAGGCATAATCGGCAATTACACGCATTGCAGTTTCTCCTCTAAAGGAACAGGAAGATTCCAACCGAACGAAAAAGCTAAACCCCACATTGGAAAAGCCAATCAATTAGAAGAAGTTGAAGAAGAACGAATAGAATTCGTCTGCCCAAAGAACAAAGCAAAGTCAATAATTCAAGCAATCAAATCAGTCCATCCCTACGAAGAAGTTGCTTTGGACATTTACTCTTTAATTGACGAAGAAGACCTATAGACCGCAACTTTAATTAACATCAGACTACTAAGATTACTATGAAAAGAGTTACACTCGCCGATATATTATTCTGGTTAGCAATGTTAGTTCTTGTAGGGTATATAATCGGGAAGATAACAAATCTAATTAATACGCCTGAATGGGTTGATTTAATACCAATCATAACGATTACCTTCATAATAGGCGCTTTCTATCAGAAAGTCGCGGGCTTTATGGGAATAATGCATGCACGAACAGACTATCTAAAGAGTAATCTCGATAAAGTTAAAGAAAAAATATTAGCCGATAAAAATGATAGATAGAGCAATATATTTCTCACGAATATAGACAATTTGGTTGATTGCGTTACCTGTTTTCCAAATTGTCTATTAGAGGTTTAGGAACAAAATGTAACTTGATTATCCTAAACTTCTATAGCATTGCTCGCTACCCAAAACTTCTCCTTTTTCTTGACTTCTTTGAAAATAAAGCAGATTGATAGATGCGATAAAGTGCAAGTCCAGCAATCGCCCCAATCAGATTATTGCGCATATCTTTCTGCGTGTCCCATTCATCAGTATCTCCTGCTCCGACAAACAAAACGCCTTCGCCTTCTCCAACAGTCATTGCGCCAGCATACTCAAAAAGCTCATGGAACGCGCTGAACCCTAAGATAACAGCGATAATCGCCAGATACATAAACCATCCGCGATACGGTCCAGCAAGCCGATAAGTCCTGTACAGAATAAATGCGCTTACCAATCCGAAATAACTATGCACCCAGAAATCATACTCAAATCCAAAATAAAAATTGCTGTATGTTCCAAAAGTCCCAAGATTGTGCATAATCAAAAATAGCGAGAACAAAAAGAAATGCAGAGGGTAAAGCTTAATTTTGTCCCGCATAAGATAAACAGCCCAAAGCAAACCAATTAAAAAGAAAAAGTCCCATTTGTAATGGCTGTCAGTTGTAAAGGAGTATATCTCAAACGCAACAAGAACCAAAAAAACAAGCCAAACAAGAACCTTGTTATAATTCATAGCTTCTCAACAAAAAGAATCTATATAGACATTCCCTTTGATTGTATTGCGTCCATGGGAATGGATAGACAGAGATTCTTGAACACAGAGTGATTTGATCAGGAGGAATCTCTGTAAAAATCTGTCTGCCACAAGTTTATTACCTGAAATTTGCAAAAATGAAGGTTTAAAGTTTCCACAGAAACTTTATTAACCATGACTCTGCTGATTTTGTTATGCTTGAGAAACTGTCAAATATCTTAAAGAAAACAACAGACAAGATAGCCAATGCCATCTTTCTAGACAAAACCCTCGTAGAAAACATCATCAGGGAACTCCAGCGCGCCCTCATCGAGGCAGACGTGAACGTCAAGTTAGTAATGCAGCTCTCCGAGAAGTTAAGAAAAACCGCCTATGATGAGCGCCTCAAAGGAATTGAAAAAAAAGAGCATCTCATAAAAACCCTCCATGACGAACTTCGCGCGCTCTTGGGCGTTGAAAGAGAACTCAAGCTCGGCAAGCAAAACATCTTTATGCTCCTCGGTCTTTATGGCGCAGGTAAAACAACCACAATATCCAAACTCGCACACTATTACGCCAAGCGGGGCTCAAAGGTATGCGCTATTGGTCTAGACGTTCACAGACCAGCCGCCGCAGAACAATTGAGACAGGTATGCGCTAAACTCAACATTCAAGCTTTCATCGCGCCAGAGGAAAAAGACCCTGCAAAAATTTTCAAGAAATACCAAAAAGAACTTGCACAATACGACCTTGTGCTCGTAGACACTGCTGGTCGGGATGCGCTCGACCAAGAGTTAATCAAAGAAATAAAAACACTGGCCAAACTCATCAAACCCACAGAGTCTATTCTCGTAATGCCTGCAGATATCGGCCAGACCGCAAAAAAGCAGGCTGAAGCATTCAAGACAGCACTCAATATCACCGGCGTCATCATCACGCGCATGGACTCCACAGCAAAGGCTGGGGGCGCACTCACCGCCTGCGCCGAAGTCCACGCCCCAGTAGTCTTCATCGGCACAGGAGAGAAAGCACATGAACTCGAACATTTTAATCCGGAGTCGTTCCTTTCGCGCTTGCTCGGGATGGGAGACCTCAAGGGATTACTCGAAAAAGTCGAATCAGCATCAGACAAAAAAAAGTTAGAGCAAACCAAAAAAAACCTGGAAGAAGGCAAATTCACCCTCCGCGATCTTCAAGCTCAGCTCGAGACTATGGGAGAAGTCGGCTCATTCGACAAGATACTTTCCATGGTCCCTGGCATGAATAAGGCGAACATCCCGCAAGAAGCAATGGAAAAGCAGCAATCCCAAGCCAAGCGCTGGAAGCACGCAATCAGTTCCATGACTCCTGAAGAAATAGAAAACCCTGAACTCCTTGAAAAACAAACTCCGCGCATGGCTCGTATCGCAAAAGGCTCGGGCACAACTGTCTCAGACATTCGTGCCCTCATCAAGCAGTACAAACTCCTTAAAGAAATGCTTCACTCGGGCAGTGCTCTCGCAAATCCCGAAGGCTCATTCGATCAAAAAACACTTATGAAAATGGCAAAAAAGTTCGGCAAGAAGATGAGGTTCTAACAATTTGTATAAATTATAAAGTAGTAGCAACAGAAAGGTTTAAATATCAAAAAATAATCGAAAATTATGGACATCGCAATTAGAGGAATTGACAGCAGAGAAAGGTTCTCAGGCATCGAAATTGCACTTGGCGTCGTCTCTGAAAAAGGCGAAGCCCAAATTTCACGAGACGGAATCTTTATAGGCGGAGCCTTAGCTTCAGAGAAGTTTAGAGGAATTGGAGTAGGGATGTGTGTGAATGCGAAAAAAACTCGTGGAGTCGTTATGGGAGGCGTAGCTGGCGGAGACGACCTAGTTGGTGTTGGTATCGGGGTGATATCCGGGTCTAATCACTTACGTGGGTTGAACATCGGCATAACTACACTATCTCTTGAAAAAATGGAAGGAGCAGTAATCGGGATAATAAACCTCATAGGAAAACAAGAAAGAAGTGACTATGGCACGGCGGAAGCACGGGGAGCTGAACTGGCTTTATTAGGAAATTATACAAATGGAACTGCAACAGGAGCTTTTCTATCTGGAGTCTTCAACTATTCTTCCACATTGGACGGATTAGCAGTAAGCGGGGTAGCGAATTACAATAAAGGTGCGCGAGGAGTACAGGTAAGCGCGATTAATTACACTTCCGAAAACTTGCAAGGGGTTCAAATTGGCGGAATAAATGTCGCGAGAGATTGCATGCGGGGCGTTCAACTCGGGCTGTTCAACGGATGTGGGGAAGATGCGGCAGGTCTTCAAATAGGAGCGATAAACTACAGAAGTGGCGCGCCGTGGTATGCTCGAGTTGTCCCAGGTTTTGCAGTTAGAAAAAAGAGAGAAACTAAAGCGCCTACACCCAAGAGTTAAAAACTGCGCCTGCGTTCTAACGTTATGGAAAAGCAAGAAATTATCGTCGCAGCTTCAGGCTACTTTGACCCAATTCATATTGGCCACATAGAATATCTTGAACTCGCAAAAAAACTCGGAGACCGCTTGATTGTAATTGTAAACAACGATGCCCAAGCCGCTCTAAAAAAAGGAAAGTCATTTATGCCACTGAAAGAGCGCACGGAAATCGTTAAAGCATTGAGGTGTGTTGACGAAGTTGTCGCTTCCATCGACCAAGACAGCACCGTGTGCAAAACACTGGAAGTAATAAAGCCAGATATTTTTGCCAAGGGTGGCGATCGATACGCCACAGAAATCCCTGAAGCAAAAGTATGCAGGCAACACAACATAAAAATTGTGGATGGTCTTGGAGCTAAGATTCAATCTTCTTCAGACTTGGTATCGAAAGCGAAACAATCAAAAAGTCCCTGAGTTTTACCACACCTAAGGGGTGTGGTTTGTGTGGACTCATCAAAAACTTTTAGTTTTTGAATGCCATCAAGAATGCAAGTGTCAGCATTCTTGAGGTTTGGATGCAAGCAAATCGAACACGATTTGCTGCACAGAAAATCATTGATTTTCTCGTGCTCAGGAATGCTACGCCCTAAAGCTTCGGGAATTCTATCAGATAAATTCCCGATAGTCGTCAAGAATGCGAGTGTCAGCATCGTCAAAAATCTATGATTTTTGAGCGCACCCAAGAATTCAATTGTCAGAATTCTTGGTGTCTTGAGAGGCGCGGTTTGAACCAGCATTTCTGACATCGTAAAAAGCATGAAGCTATAAATATGCTATTCTACTGCAAAACATAAAGGGGAGAGTTTAATGGAAATATCTGCATTGGCATCAGGCTCATCAGGAAACTGCTTTTACGTGGCAAACAAAGATGCGGCAATACTAATTGATGCGGGAATTTCAGCAAAGCAAACACTACAAAGACTGCAATCAATAAACGAAAACCCTGCTAAATTAAAGGGAATATTCATTACCCACGAACATATCGACCACGTTCGGGGCGCAGATGTGTTGGCTAGAAAGTTAAATATCCCAATATTTGCTACTAAGTCAACAATACACGCAATAAGTTTGTGCTCGAATAAAGAGCTTATAAATTGTATAAAATCAAACGGGGTAATAAAAATCAGAGGACTAAAAATAGAGGCCTTTTCTAAAGACCATAGTGCCGCAGACCCCGTTTCTTTCAACATCTATGAAAATAAAAAAATCTCAATTATTACAGATGCCGGACATGCATGCAAAAACATACAAAAAAACGTTTCTGATTGCAATCTTCTTTGTATAGAGGCAAATCACGACGAAGAGATGTTGGAAAATGGTCCGTATCCCTATTTTCTAAAGAAATGGATATCTAGTGACCAGGGGCACCTATCAAATAAACAGGCCGCGCTCTGCGTTCTTGAGTATGCCTCATCAAGACTAAATAGAATAATTCTCTCGCACCTGAGTCAAACAAATAACACACCAGAAACCGCCCTTAGCACTTTTACATCAATAATAAATCAAAGGCAAAATTTTAATCCAGAAATCACTCTCTCTGTAAGAGATAACCCGACTTCATTATTTAAAATTTAAAATTAAAAAGCCAAACAATCAATAAAATGAATTATAAAATAATCGCCCGCGGGGCAGAAGCCATCATTATAAAAGAAAAAAATAAAATAATAAAACAGCGCATTCCAAAAGGTTACCGCTATCCAACCCTCGATAACAAGTTAAGAAGCCAAAGGACAAGGGCAGAAGCAAGACTGCTGGAAAAAGCCCGCGCATTAATCCCTGCCCCAAAATTGATAGCAACTAATGAAATCACCAAAACCATTGAGCTTGAATATATCAACGGAAAAAAGCTTGCAGATAACTTAGAAAAGCTAAAAGATTATCAAGCAGTCTGCGTTCAAATAGGCAAGCACGTTGCAAAACTCCACGATGCAAACATCATCCATGGCGACCTAACAACAAGCAACATGATTTACAATGAAAAAAGCAAAAAAGTCTATTTCATAGACTTTGGTTTGGGCTTCCATTCCCAAAGAGCAGAGGATAAAGCCGTTGATTTGCATGTCTTAAAAGAAGCCTTGGAAGCGAAACACCCAAAAATCTCTCAAGTTGCATGGAAAAAAATGCTTGAAGGATACAAAAAATCCCAAAATTATTCCCAAACCCTAAAACAGCTCGAAAGAGTAGAGCGCCGGGGAAGATACAAGCCACATTATTAGTGTACTGTTGCATTAACAGGACTTATTCTCGCGCATTTCCTTAAGAGCTTTTAGCCGTTCTTCCTTGATAACACAGATTTCTTTCAATATTTTCATTCTAAGCTTGAACGAATCAGCCCATTTTACATAAGCCTGCCAACCCTGATAAATATTCATCAAACCCCAATAAGAAATTTCGCTGTTTCTCAAAGCATAAACTCTCTTTTGCATTTTTCGTATGTTCCTTTTTCTAACTAATGTAAAATAATAGAACTTTCTGAAACCAACAAAGTCTATTCCCTTGGAAAGAGGAATAACGCTTGATTTTTGAGGATGCAACTCTAATTTTAATTGTGTTCTAAGAAATTCATCAATATTATTTTTCCACTCGCCTAATTGCCCCTTAGACCTATGCAAGATAACGAAATCATCAACATATCTGATATAATATTTTGCTCTTAAGATGTGTTTAACAAAATAATCCAATTCGTTAAGATAAATATTAGCAAAAAATTGTGAAGTCAGGTTGCCAAGAGGCGTACCTTTTTGCCGTTCGCCCCCCCCCCCGAACTGACAGGGTTATTATCTAAAATTTGTTTAATCAGCCAAAGAACTTCATCATCCGCTATCTTTTTTCTTATAATGGACAACAGAATTTCACGATTTACCTCTTGGAAATAATGCTTAATATCTGCTTTCAAGCAATATCCTTTAATCTGATTTTCATTATACCATCCGTTTGGTTCTCCATTCCTTGAGACTTTATTCATAAAATGTTCAAACCTTTCCAGAGCAAATAAATTGCCCTTGCCTTTTCTATTAGCTGAAGAATCGTAAATGAATATCTTTTCAAAGATGGGCTCCAAAATGTTTACTATTGCATGATGCACCACTCTATCTCTAAAGTCGGATTTGCTTATTTTGCGTGTTTTGGGGTCTCGCAAAATAAAGTTTACCAATTCTCTTGGCTCGTAGGTCTTGTTTCTCAATTCATAATGCAAACCGAGTAAATTGCTCTTTAAGTTTCTCTCAAATTCAATAACATAATCTTTCTTTGTTTTTCCCTTTCTGGCTTTCTTCCATGCAAGAACAAGATTTCTATAAGAAATAATTTCATTATATAG
Source organism: Nanobdellota archaeon (assembly GCA_038045185.1). Lineage (GTDB taxonomy): Archaea > Nanobdellota > Nanobdellia > Pacearchaeales > GW2011-AR1 > JBBSZK01. Next base: position 17,721 of record JBBSYO010000023.1, read on the forward strand.
ATTAGTATAGGTTTTCATTGATTTTGATGTCTTAGTGGCTAAGGCTATTGAAACAACATAACCATTCCTGTTGTTGCCATTGGAATCGAAATTGGCATTCAACCTGTTGTCGCCCAAGTTCCTGTTCCTGTTCAACCTAGAAAGGTTATGTAGCTTGTTGCTTGAAAGTAAATCACCATCGCTTCATTGTTCGCTCAGCGCATTTTGGTTTCTTCATCACTACTAAACGTCAGAAATTTTTAATTTCTGAACGTCTCAAAAACTTTTAGTTTTTGCAATGTCGCGATTGAATTTGATGGCTCTCGCGAGCACTAGCAACAAGCGTGTAGCCTTAGCTCATAGGCCCGGTTATGCCTCACTAAGACATTATTGATTAAAGTCGCCAGATTAAAAACTTTTTTACTCAAGGAATTTCTCGTGCACTATTTAAAAATACAATCGCCTTAATTTTTCGGCGCAGTGCCTTCGGCACTAGAACTAGAACCGGATACCGAAACAACATAACCGCCCCTGTAGTCGCCGGCGGAAACGAAATCGGCAACCAACCTGACGACGCCCAAGTCCCTGTCCCTGTCCAACCCAGAAAGACCTTGGATGTTGTTACCCGAGCGATTATTAACAATCCAAGAATACGGCTTCAATAAAAATCTATTGGCAACATTGTCTAATTTTTCGGCGCCGTCCACCCCATAAGTAGCAATAAATGCTCCATCTTGAGCCAAAGTTCCTTTATCATGGTACCCTGCTCTGATAGTATTCTGGGGAGCAAAAGCAACTGTTCTGTCTTGGCTGAATCTTACTCCTTTTTCTGTTGGACCCTTGCTTAATCTATCTTCCAATTCTTCGGTAGTATAAACTCTGGCTAAACTCTCCCCATTTTCATCAAATACAGAATACATCCCTGGATTTCCGATGCTCCTTGGAGTCCATATGTTTACTTTTGGAACCCAAAGCAAACCATCGCGAATTATTCTGTCCCTTACAAATTGAGTTCTGGGGCTATTCTTGACTTCAGGAACAGGAGAGTTGTATGCTTCATCAAGCATGAAAGCAGTTTGCTCACCAGTTGGCAATCTTTGCTTATTGTCAAGAACTTCCTTTACAACTGAAGGGTAAGCGCCTGGTCCAAATGCTGGAAAGGCAAAAGGTACATCATTTTCTCCAATAGGAGCATATAAATGAGCTTCCAAAGCCCAAGGTGGTCTCGGTACTTCTTCTATTCGTGAACTTCTTGTAACTTGATTCATGCTTTTTCTACAAATAAGACCTATTTAAACCTTTCGATATTGTTACTATTTGGAAGTTAATACTCATAAGTTGCTAGTCTAATTAATGATAACCACTTGTTTATAACCAGTTCAAAACCGTAGCAGCCTAACGCGTTATCCAAACTATTATAAATCACCTTTCTCCCTTTTTCTAAGTAGCCCCGTAGTCTAGTGGTCAAGGATACAGGCCTTTGGCGCCTGGGACCCCGGTTCGAATCCGGGCGGGGCTATATGTAAATATGGAACAAGAACAACCCCGAACATTGAGAAGCCATCTTGAAGAAAATCTGAATTGCAATACGGAAGATGGAGAAGATACAGTCGAAGCCATTTTAGATATAGCAGATTTATTCAAAGCCGACGGACGTCATAAAGTAGCAAAAAAATTAGCCAAAGAGGCGTTGGATTATGCAACCAGACAAGGACAATTTGAGGGTTCTAATTGGGAAGAATTTTATATGCCGAAAGAATCAGCCCCAATAGAGAAACTGAAAGTGGCAATAACTAATTTTTATACAGAAAATGGGCTAACCTTCAACAAGGAATATATTGAAGATCGGGCAATAGTTCTTGACTTTGTTAAAGAAACACCAGGACAAGGAATAGAAGTTAGCATTGAAACACAGCCCAGCGATTATAGAATAATCGTTATTGAAAATGCAAAACCGCAACCTTCTTAAACCATCCAAAACAAACCATTACGCATGACAGAACAAAAAGCAAACTGGATAACTGCAAAACCAGAAGAGATTAAAGCAAAAATAATCGATTTGGCAAAGCAAGGCATGACTTCAGAGAAAATCGGTCTCGTTCTTCGCGACCAGCACGGAATCCCGAGGGCAAAGCTTCTTGGTGTTCGCATCAAAGCAGTTTTGCTCGAAGCAGGTCTCTGGCAGGACGGAGAACATCGCGCGCTGTCAAACAAAGTTGACCATTTGTCAAAGCATGTAGTTAAACACAAACACGATTACAAAGGTAAGCGCTCCCTGGTGAGAAACACCGTTCGGGTCAAGAAATTATCACAAAAGAGGTAATCGCGTCCATGCGCGAACAGTTACAGCACGTTATTCACAAATTACAAGAGAGTAGCACACGCAAACCAATGCGTGTCATTAGTCATCACGATACCGATGGAATTACATCTGCAGCTATTTTCTCCCGCGCCTTACAGCGATGGAACAAAAAATTCACGCTCCAAATTGTTAAGGGTCTGGACAAACAATTCATAGACAATCTTTCAGAAAATGAAATCCTCATATTTCTTGACTTGGCATCAGGCAGTCTGGACCATCTGGCAGAAAAGAAGACAGACGTATTCATATTTGACCATCACGAAGTCATTCAAACCATTCCAAAAAACGTAACCATAATCAACCCATTCCTTACGAACCACGAGCCCTGTTCAGGGTCAGCGTTAGCTTATCAATTCGCGCGCGAGCTATCTCCTAACAACACTGATCTCGCCAGTCTCGCAGTCATAGGTATGATTGGAGATATGTTCGACACCAATATCGGCAAAGTATATGACAACATCCTAAAAGATGCTGGCGTCACTGTCAAAAAAGGCCTCAGGCTCTATCCGGCAACAAGACCGCTCGATCGTGCGCTCGAATATTCAACCAGTATTTACATACCAGGTGTAAGCGGTTCATTCAAGGGGGTCATGGAGCTCTTGAGAGACGCAAAAATAGAACGCGGACCTTCAGGCCACAAAAGTCTCGCCGAGCTTTCCGAGCAGGAAATGTCCCGGCTAATCACTGCAGTCATGCTCCGTCGCATGAATGAACAAGTCAAGGACGAAGAAATCATCGGCAATATCTTCCTGCTAAAATTCTTTAACAATATAGAAGACGCGCGCGAAATCTCCGCCATGATAAATGCATGCAGTCGCATGGGCTCTCCAGACACATCTTTAGGGCTCTGCTTGGGTAATCATGAATCGAAAAAGGAAGCTGAACGCACCTATCTTGAATATAAACAAAGCATATCTGCCGCCCTCAAATATATCACAGAAACAGACAAAATCGTTGGCAAAAACTACACCATAATCAATGCGCGGGACAAGATAAAGGACACCATCATTGGCACCGCGGCCTCCATCATGTCATTCTCCCCACTGTACGCAGAAGGCACAGTCATCATCGCTATGGCTTACGACCAAGATAAAATAAAGGTCTCGGCAAGAATCGCAGGCAGAAAGGGTCGCAATGTGCGCGAAGTCCTTACGCAGGCAGTAATTCCGTTAGCAGGCGAAGTCGGAGGTCACCCGAACGCCGCCGGAGCACTCATCGCACGGAATAGAGAAACCGAATTTATAGAAGAAATCAAGCGTATCCTCGAACCAGATATAATAAAAGTTTAAAAAGCGCCCTCTTCCTAACTCCCCATGGCAGAAAGCAAATTTCTTAAGGTTTGTTGCCCCCGCTGCAGGCATATGCAGTTAATATTTGGAAAGGCATCAACAAACGTCAAATGCGATACATGCAATATACGGCTTGTGCACACGCAGGGCGGAAAAGCCCGCATCCGTGCAGAAGTAAGGAAGGTTCTATGAATTTCAAAGAAGATGACTTAATTTTAGGCACCGTGAAGAAAATTGAAGGGACTACCGCTTATGTAGAACTAGATAACGAAACGCAAGGCAGCCTTTCCTTCTCAGAAATAGCTCCAGGAAGAATACGAAACATCCGCGAATTCATCTCATTAGGTAAAAAAATAGTGTGCAAGGTCCTCCGCGTGCGCGACAGTCATGTAGAACTCACTCTGCGACGCGTCACCTCAAAAGAACGCCAGTTGGTGCTTGATAGTCACAAAAAAGAGAAAGTGCTCACCATTATGCTCAAATCCGTTCTCAAAGATAGAACTCAAGATGTTCTGGCAAAAATTTCCGAGCAATATGACCCGGCAGCATTCATAGAAACAGCGCGGACCGACACTTCTCTCCTAACAAAATTCGTCTCAAAATCAGAGGCAGAAACCCTCCAGACCCTGTTTGCCGAAAAAGAAGAACGCGAGAAATCAGTCAAAAAAACAGTCATCCTCAAGTCGCTATCTCCTTCAGGACTATATGATATTCAACAAGCCCTTAACACAACGCAGGCAGAGATACATTATCTCGGTTCTTCAGTATTTTCAGTCGTCGTAAAAGACACTGACTTCAAGCGCGCCAACACCAAGATGTCCCAAATCCTAAAAGAGATAGAAGACCGCGTCAAGAAGCACACTCTCAAACTCGAAATCAAATAGCGAACATGACCAAACTCCGCCACTGCCCCAATTTTCATTACACTCTCAAATCAGTCTGCCCAAATTGCAAAAAAGAAACGCAGGATGCCCATTATAAGTTTCTCAAGCTCAGAGACGTCAAAGAAAACCAATCGCAACAAAATTTATGAAAATTAATGTCGGTTCGCAAAATCCCGCCAAAGTGGAGGCAATCAGAGAAATATTAAAAGAATACGCAATGTTTGTCGAAGCAGAAGTAAATTCTGTAAATGCTTCATCAGATGTTTCTGAACAGCCAAAGTCATTAGATGAAACAATTAAGGGGGCTATAAATCGCGCCAAATCAGCATTTGCGCAAGGTGCAGATTTAGGAATTGGCATTGAAAGCGGTCTTATGGCTGTGCCTTATACAAAAACAGGCTACATGGACTTATGCGCCTGCGCAATTTACGACGGCAGGCAGGTGCATCTTGGTTTATCGTCTGCGTTTGAATTCCCCAAAGAGATAACGCGTATAATTCTCGAACAAAACGTTGATGCTAATGACGCCGCATACCGAGCGAAACTTACTAATGAACAAAAAGTCGGCTCAAGCGAAGGAATAATAGGCATAGTTACTAAAGGGCGCGTAACACGAAAAGAATACACAAAGCAGGCAATTAGAATGGCACTAATACATTTAGAAAATCCCGAGATTTACTAAAATATATTTTAGTCTAAAGTAAACTCCCAAGGGAATTTCCCCTATTTTTCAGGCAAGATGGTCTGCAAAAAAATCACGGCTCAATTCTCTTTATCTCCTTTATTTTATCAAAGTGCTTGTCAAAACTCACGATTTCCTCGGATTTCGTTGAAAAAGCGCATTGTAAAATAAGAGAGTCTTCGTAATCCAAATTATATTTATCTGATAGAGTTAAGGCGCTTACTCTGTCTTTAATCTTAACTTGATAGAACTTTAATCCCTTATACTTGACTAACGTATTTAAAAATAAAGATATTTTATCCTTGGGCAGATTATGCCTTACTAGATTTAAAACAGTTGAATCTATAGAAAAAGTAGATAAAAAAACATCCCTTCGCCCTTCAAGAACCTCTCTCAAAAATAATTTGCATCTTTCTGCATTATTCTGTTCAAGAATAATCTCCAAAAAGATATTAGTATCAAGAAACATGCTTTTTATTGTACCGTTTATTATGCTTATCAACTATAAAGTCCCAAGATTCATGCTGTAATTGAACAGAGCTCTTTTTAACATGTTTCAATAACCCAGAAATTGCTTCTATTGGGTCTTCTTGAGAGTCATCTTCTTCAAAATCTGCTTGCCCCCAAGTTTCAATCGCTTCCCTCGCCGCCTCGCTCATAGAACCCTTTCTGAATCCAAAGCGTTTCATTGCGGCCTTTCTAAAAGCGCGTTCTAAATCGTCAGGCATGACTATCTTTAATTCTCCCATATTCCCATATGGGAAGAAGAGCTATTTAAAACTTTCTAAAACAACGCCCCCTGCTTCTAGGGCGTTATAAGACCCGTAAATCTTATTCTTTCGCAAGGTTTAAATATAGTCTTACCTTAAGTAAAACATGGTAGAACTAACTGTAAAACTAGGTCCAAAGGGGCAAATATTGATCCCGAAAATCCTTAGAGAGCACTATAAAATTTTTCCAAACCAGGAAGCAATAATTAAAGATAAAGAAGAAGGCATTTTAATAACTAGAAGTCAAAAAGACCCAATTGAAATAATTGAAAAAATTGTGGAAGAAGCGACTAAAAATAGAAAGAATAAGAAAGTAAGTGTAAATGCTCATGCAATCTACGAGCAATATGAAAAACGCGCAAAAAGAGCAGGTCTTTAAAAAAGAACCAATTTATATCGATGCGAACTGTTTTATTTATGCATCGCTTAGCAAGGAAGAAATAGGGCAAAAAGCGAAAGAAATATTGAAACAAGTCAAGTCGGGAGTTTATAAAAAAGCATATTCGTCCACCCTTACAATAGACGAATTTCTTTGGAATGTGCAAAAAGAAGTAGGTCGAGATTTAGCAGCAGAAGGAGCAGGTATATTTTTAAACCTGCAAAATTTTGAATTAATAAGTATAGATGCACAAATTATATCGAAAGCAATTGAATTATACAAAGAACAAAAGTTAGATCCGAGGGATGCTATTCATCTGGCGGCAATGCTATCCAAAAACGTAAAAATTCTTGTTAGTTCAGATTCCGATTTTGATAAAGTGCGAAGCATAAAACGCATTGATTTCTCAAAAGAATAACTAGAACAGATTCCCCTGTTTCTCAGGCATCATGACTTGTCCGTACTCTCCATCAAATCCCGGCTTAACTTTAATCTTGCCCTCGCGCCCAAGCATAATCAGCTCAACCAGCAGGGGATGCTTGTCCAAGACTCCAATTAATTTTTCTTGGGAAACATTCAATAAGAGATTAAATTCATTCCCAAACTGCTCAATTAACTCATTATACAAAGCCCAGCTCTTTTTACTCGCTATCGTAGTCTCAAGAGCGAAAGCAATTAATTCATGCAATGGCGCAATTAAATGAAACGGTTTAAAATTTTCAGGCTTATAACCTGCAGGCTCTTTCGCAATTTGCTCAACCCTATAATCAACGCCAATTGTCAATCCCTTTCCGCAGACAGGACAAAACCCATTCAGTTTTTTCGTCTCAACAGGAGAGCATGAAAAATTGCAAGCGCGATGACCATCCCAATGGTACTTGCCATATTCGGGCGGAGTTTCAATAGTCCCAGCCAATCCCTCGCCTGTTCTAATCGCCCTCATAATATTTTCGTAACTTAACACACCATCGCTAAACTCAAAAATCGTCGCCTCGCGCCCCATCCGCCACGGCCAAAACGAATGCGCATCAGAAAAGCTTACAATATTAACATTTTCCTTTAATCGCCATGCCATTGCAGGGTCAGCACTCATCCCAGATTCTATAGCATAAATATGATGCGCCTCTTCTTCAAAACACTCTTGAATAGAATCAAATCCTGAATCACTTCCAAATAAGCCAAACCAAGGCGTAAAGGCGTGAGCAGGTACAATTTCAATCTTATCATCTATTTCCTTCAACTCGTGCACTAAAGCCTTGCATGACATCCCAAAAATAGGTCTCCCGTCATAATCCAAGCGCCCCTTGCTTCCTAAATATGCAGTTATCTTATCGGCGAGTTTCCCATTCGGCGCAAATATCAGCACATGCACCGCCCTTCTCTTTTTTATGCCTTGCGAAAACATCAAGCTAACTTCAGTCTGCCACAAAAACGGAAATCCGTTTTTGCTCCATAAAATCCCTTTATCGTCTTCCTTCAGCTCTGACTTAATCTCTTTATTCCATTCGGGATGCTGAAAATCCCCGGTTCCAAGCAAATCCAGCCCCTTGATGCGCGCATATTTCTCCAAGTTCGCAAGCGTAATATTCTTTGATGTTGCCCGCGCAAACCTCGAGTGTATTTGCAGGTCGGCAAAAATGCGTTTTTTTGACGAGACTAAGAATTCTGA
>JBBSYO010000023.1:25834-30607 GCA_038045185.1 Nanobdellota archaeon
CCAATGCCAACTTCCAAAACCTTCCCTCGCGCCAGAGATAAAAGCTGTTTTCGATATCTCCAGATGAATAATTCAAAGACTGCTTCAATAAAGTCGTACCATTTCGCAAATCGGTTGTATTTGCTCGCAATTTCAGAAGTCGAATATAACCGAGTCATGAAAAACAAAGCGAGAAAGAGTTTTTAATAATTTAGATGGAGGTTATCTAATTTAAAGATAAGACAGGGCTTGGCGCGCATAAGCGCCAGCGATAATAAGACCAGTCTGAGTATTGCCATAACATTCCTCCGCGCGCCCAGGTTTAAGCAATTCCTCTGCTCTTCTAATAGAGTCCAAAGCAGAAACATTCTGCCCGCCGCCACCCGCAATAGCCCTTGCTATCGTTTGATGTGCGTCTGCTGCGATGGCTCCTGTTGTAGAATTCCCGTAACGCTCCCACGAACGCTCAATGCAATCACGAGCTTCTCGTAAATGCTCCTGCGAATTCATAAATTAGTTCCTCCTTTTATCAATAATATCCTTGGGAACGAAAACAACCGCCTCATGCGGCGCAACCTTCCCCTCAAGACATGTTTCTTTTATCTGCTTTTCGTCAAGACGAGTTCCAATAACCGCATACCAATTCGGCGTATCAATCACGTCAGGACATGCCCCAAGAATACAATCCTGCCTTGCGTCTTCCACACGCGTAGCTTCATAAATCGCAGGACACCCGAAAATAAGACAATCAGCACGCAAAGGTGTTAGTTCACGTCCAACTAAATATTTGTTTCCCATAAACAACATTAAGCTTAGAACTATTTATATTTTATCATAGAAAAGTACGCAATAACTAAACTAAAAAGAGAAAAGTTTTAATATATGCGTAATATAGTCAGTTTATGATATTTAAGCTCAAACAAACCGATAAGAAACTTCTGGCATATTTGTATCAGCACGGCAGAGAACCATTGAGCGAGATAGCAAAAAAGACTAATCTCTCAAGGGAACAGGTTACCTATCGAATAGAAAAATATCTCAAAGAAGGTGTAATCAAAGGGTTTTTTCCAATAATTAACTATAACAAAGTCGGGTACTCGCTAACAACATTAATTATGCTGTCGTTTGACAGCCAGCAAGCGCTTAGTTCGTTCAAGCAAAAATGTGTAAAAGACAAACATAGAGTTTCTCACGGGGAAGTTTTAGCAAAATATGACTTATTCATGGTTTTGATATTCCAAAACGAAAAAGAAAAGGGCGATTATCTTTCAAACTTGCTTTCAGAAAATAATATTGCTAATTTTCTCGTTCTTGAACCCTATAATTTAGGGCTTTACCCGCTAAAATTCATAGAGACGGCTAAGAAAGAGGGATATCAAGTTATTTTAGAAGAGAAAAAGAAAGAAAAATTAGAAGATAAAGACAAAGAAATACTCAGGGCATTACTAACGGACGCGAGAATTAGAGTTATAGACATCGCAAAGCAAACAGGTCTATCTGCCGAGCTTGTTGTTTATCATCTTAAGAAGCTCAAAGAAAGAGGGATATTGCTTGGAAGCAGAGCATATTTTGATATGGAAAAACTCGGATTCTTTTATACGCTATTATTTATCAATATGAAAAAATTCTCAAGCGAAAATCAGGAAAAACTGAAGAGATTTGCAAAAAAAGAACCGTTTATAGAAACAATAGCCTTTATGTTCAGCAAACCAAATTGCTATATGCAGATTTTTCATGCAAATGAGCAAGAATTGCGAGAAACTCTGGCAAGGTTTAAGGACGAGTTTAAAGGAGAAGCGCACGAATTAGAAATAATACCCGTAAAAGATGCGGGTGAAAATATCAACACTATTCCCTTTATTTAAAAGAATAACAACAGTAATACTTAAATACTAGTATTACTGTAATACTTTATGGAAAACGAAACAAAGACCATAAAAGGAATTAACCCTCAGGTTTGGGCAAAGTTTAAGATGTTAGCAGTAAAAAATCGCGCTTCAATGGGAGAACTCCTGACTTCAATGGTTGAAACATACGAGAAAAATAATGAAGAAACATGGCATAAGATACTGCACTGCGAAAAAATACTATCTGATGAAGAAGCCGAAGATATGCATAGAATAACAAAGAAAATAAGAAAGGAAAACTGGGTGAGAAATGCAGCTCATACTTGATACCTCTGTAATCATTGAAATTGAAAGGAAAAATCAGGAAATAATAGATAAAGTAGAAGAATTAAAAGAAAATTACCCTGCACATCCTCTTATAAGTTTTATTACATACTCTGAATTTTTAGAAGGAATATATGAAAAATCAGAAAAAAACCAGCAAAAAGCAAAGAGATTTATCGAATTATTTGAGGTTATTCAAACAACTAAAAAAACAGCAGATAATTTAGTTTTTCTGAAAAAGAGATACGAACTTCCAGTACCTGACCTTTTAATCGCTGCCCAAGTCATGGAGATAAGCGGAACTTTAGTCACGAAAGATAAAGATTTTGAACAAATAAAAGAAATCGATAAGATTATTTTATAATGCTTCAAAACACCCAAATATTTAAAACATCCCCATTCCAGAAGATAAAATGGTAATTGAAAGGTCATTAGTCGTCATCAAGCCAGACGGTGTTGTCCGCTCACTTGTGGGCGAAATCATCTCGCGTTTTGAAAAAACAGGCCTAAAAATAGTAGCAATGAAAATGGTTTGGGTGGACGACAAGTTTGCCAAAGAGCATTATAAGCTCGATGAAATCTGGGCTAAAAACGTCTACGACAAAACAAAAAAGACGCGCGAAGCCGAAGGTCATATTTTTCCTCACAAAGACCATATGGAATACGGTCGAATGATTCAGGGATGGAACGCCACGTTCCTGCAGGAAGGTCCTGTGATTGCTATGGTAATTGAAGGCCCCCACGCTGTAGAAATAATAAGAAAAATGATTGGCTCTACCGAACCACGTCAGGCCACTCCAGGCACAATCAGGGGCGACTATGCCATGATAGAGTCCTACGCACTGGCGAACGATAAAAACCGCGTATTAAGAAATCTTGCCCATGCCTCTGACTCTGTAGAAACCGCACAACGCGAGATTAAACTCTGGTTCACAGCCAAAGAACTGCATTCGTACAAAAAAGACCTTGACAAACACCTATAACATACCATCTAACTTAAGAAGAAGGGACTTTCTTAGGACGCTTGAAATCGAACTAAATTCATGTATCTTGGTAATGGACCGACCCATGCCGCCGTCAAGAGAACGTGGAGCAGATAGAGGAGAAGACGTTCAAAAAAGAATAAGCAGCCTAAAGGGGCATATTCAAGATTTAGCGCACATAAGGGGAACTGTAATTCCGCCCAATGGCTACTGTGAACCACGAGGGATACGAGAGGAAGATAAACAGATAGTGAGTGAACTTTATGCTGCTGCCCGAATGCTTGCAATACCCGCAGAAGAAATAAAACTTACTGGAGATTATCGCTCAGTCCAAGGTCTTGTGGCTGATATAAGAATGCACATTAAATACTGCTTATTTGACTTAGAAGCAAGCGGACGCGAAGCAGGGCTTAAAGCAGCAGGTAAGTTAATTCCCAAACCTAATAATTAACGTTTAAAAACCCTGTAATAATAGTTTCTATGCGCCCTCATAGTTTATCGGATAGAAAGATATAAATAAAAATACCAATAAAACAAATAATGAGATTAGTTCTTACAAAAGAATCTCGAGAAGATTTATTTTTATTATTGAAAGATAAATATAATGTTCGGACATTCAAAGGGCTTGCAAATAAAATGCAAATCCCAAATAAAACCTTACAAACCTGGAGGTTAGGCGAACGTTCTATCCCGAGCGAAATTATTCCGATCTGCGTAAACAGCCTAACCGTTCTAGAAAGAAAACCAGATAATTGGGGTATGATAAAGGGGGGGCTAATCGGAGGAAAAAGAAGTGTAGAAAGTATGAAAAGAAGATTAGGAAAGGAAGGGTATCAAAAGATGAAGGAGAATATTGGGAAAAAAGCCATGCGTGCCTTAAGAGAAAAATATGGTTCGAATTTAGCAAAGAGAGCAATCCAAGGAAGAATAAATAAAAGGATTAAAAAAGTCAAGAAATAGAGGCCAAATACAATTCTTGGTTTATCAATAATAACGTGATGCTTAATACAACCGCTGTGCAATTTAGCGAGGCAGATAAGATAAAAGAAATAAAAATTCCAAATGTTATGTCTCCAGAATTAGCAGAAGAGATAGGAGTACACCTCGGCGACGGATGTATGTCAAAGAGAAAGAATTATTTTTCTGTAAAGACAAATAAGATTGAAAAAGATTATATGGTTGAATTTCTTTTTCCGCTTTACAAAAAGATTTATAATCTTAGCTTAAAATTAATGTGTCTACCGAGCGTTTCGGGATTTGAAATTTGTTCACGAGGATTATGTGAATTCAAGAATAAGGCGCTGAATCTACCATACGGAGAAAAAATCCATAAAATCGAAATACCGCATCAGGTGTTAGATAGCAGAAATAAAGAAATTTATCGAGCCTGCATCAGGGGCTTATTTGATACGGATGGTCATCTTGCGGTAATCAAATCAAAAAATAATTATCCAACAATTTCTATAACTATCAAATCAGAAAAATTAATTTTGCAAGTAAAAGAGATGCTAACAAATCTCGGATTTATTGTATATGCCGGAAAGTGGGTAATAAATATCAACGGGAGATTTATGGTAGAAAAATGGAGAAGGGAAATAGGTTCTAACAATCCTAAGAATCAATTAAAACTGGAGCAAACA
>JBBSYO010000024.1:0-1422 GCA_038045185.1 Nanobdellota archaeon
TTTAGTGTGTGGTAAACTCCTAAGAGTTTTTTTGATTTTACAAAGATTTATTAATGCTGCAGGTCATTGTTTGAAACATACAATAATGAAAGAGGCAACTTACATGAATCCAACAACTCCAGCACCTTCGAATTCCACGAGTTCCAGCAACTGGAAATACGCGACCTTCTTTTTGGCAGGAATAATAATCGCAGCAATTGTAATCCTTGTCTTAAATCAGGGAGGCGTTACAGGCAACGTGGTAAAGGGCCCTGCCGCACCTAATGCGCCAGTGAAGATTAGCGCGGATAAAATTGCGAATGCGCCTGTGAAAGGAAATGCAAACGCCCCCGTTACTATCGTTGAATTTTCAGATTACCAATGCCCGTACTGCCGCAAGTTCTGGAATGAAGCCTATTCTTCTATTGTTGACAGCTACGTTAATACAGGCAAGGCTAAAATCGTTTTTATGGATTTTCCATTGAGCTTCCATCCGCAGGCGCAGAAATCTGCTGAAGCTGCCAGATGTGCTCGCAAGGTCGGGGGCAATGATGTTGCTTATTGGAAAATGCATGACAAAATGTTCGAAGAGCAAATGGCACTCGACGACGGCACAGTAAAGTCCACAGTAAGCTATACTGAATCTGACCTAAAGAGCTGGGCGCAGGAACTTGGATACAATATTGGAAGCTGTCTTGATTCAGATGAATTTGCTGATGAAGTGCAAGCTGATGCAGCATACGGCGCGCAATTGGGCGTGTCTGGAACCCCTGCGTTCTTCGTGAACGGCAAGCTCCTTTCAGGCGCGCAGCCATTTAGCGCGTTCAAGGCTGAGATTGACGCAGAACTCGCATAAATCTTCTTGAAGTCCGATAGCAGAAAATCACAATATTTTATATAGTAGTTATTTTTATACATCCCATGTCACATCTATGCACTGCCTGCGACAAAGAATTTCCCACGTCAGAAGCACTTTCACAACACCGCGCTTTCAAACATCCAGATGCCGCTCATACTGCTCGCAAGCCAAACTACTTGCTTTGGGCTATTGTAGGCATAGCAGTCATTGCGTTTCTTTGGTGGAGTTTTGGCAGTCTCCTTACCCCTGGTCAATACGACGATTTTGCGCAATGCATCACAGACTCTGGAGCCAAGCTCTATGGTGCGTTCTGGTGCCCACGCTGTAATGAACAAAAAGAACTCTTTGGTACATCAGCAAAGTATCTTCCATATATTGAGTGTTCAACTCCAGATGGTAATTCGCAATTGCCCGTCTGCGCAACAGCAGGCATTGAAGGCTATCCGACTTGGGTCTTTACAGACGGCTCACGCGGAAACGTTATGGGTCTTGCAGAACTCAGCCAGAAAACAGGCTGTTCAATTTCATAATGTCACGAACGTTGAAACCACACCTCTTAGGGTGTGGCGTTCGTGAGCATCCAA
>JBBSYO010000025.1:0-2882 GCA_038045185.1 Nanobdellota archaeon
ACTAAGAGGAATGAAGGGCGCTACAGGCGCAGAAGTTGGAGGCGTTGGATTTCTGCGGCTATTGCGGCTACTGCCTCCGCCCCCGCCGCCGCTTGGTGATGATGGCGGCGTATTTTGTGTCTGCTCGGAATAAAAGGTTCCGCGATTACTGCTTTTCTTTATTTCATTGCCCGCCATCTGGGAATAAACAATGTCAACCTCGCGCGACCTTGTATTTCCTTGCGCGTCTTGAGCAATGCACTGAACCTCTGATGCTCTTCCATTATGCAAATCAACTAAAAGAGAAGCATTTTCCTCAAGCCGAGCATCAAAAGATAATTGCGTTTCATTAATAACATTGGTTAAATCGCGCACGCGCAGGGTAAGATTAGTAAGCTGCCAGTCAGAAGCACTGCATGAAACTTCATATAACAAATCTCTTTCAGCTATCTCAATCGCGAGCGCTGGAGCTTCTCTATCAAGAGAAAGCAGGGCGCGATGAATGTCGATGCGTGAAAAATTATAGCCATAGTGATTTCTAAAAGGCGGTTCTTCAACACGAATTCCTGTGCGATGCAATATTTCTTCAAGGTCTTGAGGATTAAGTCTGTCGTTCCTCAACTTTAAGTACTGGTTCAAAATAGCAATTGCGCCTGAAACCATTGGGGTAGACATAGAGGTTCCAGACATGACGCAATAGCCTGAACCAATTTGAGAACCGCAATTAGCAGAAAGGTCAGCTCCTTCCAGCGGAAACGTTGAGTTAATGTAATCCCCTGGAGCAAATAATTTAACAAAACCCGCGTAATTGGAAAAATCAGCGATTAAATCCTGCTTGTTTGTTGCACCAACAGGTATAACTCCTGTTAAACAGGCAGGAACCTGAACGCTGTCCTGAAGCCCGTAGTTGCCTGTTGCCGCCACAACTGAAATACCTTCCTGAACAGCATCACGAACCGCAGCGCTAAAACTAGAATAATTGCTATCGCAAGAGTTCCGGTCAGGAAAATAATCACTTCCTAAACTAAGAGAAATAACTGATATATTGTAAGCATTAGCGTTCTCTACACACCACCACACGCCATTCAGCACTTCAAAGAGAGTCGTGCCTGCGCTATGGTCTGGAAAAACCTTGACAGAAACCACGCCTGCATTTGGCGCAATTCCTTTAATTCTGCCCTCAGCAGCAACAATTCCAGCTACATGAGTGCCGTGTCCATAAGTGTCTCTAGCACTGCAATTGCTAAAGCACCCATCCTCGCCTCTTGAGCAGTCAATATTGCATTGCGCAACATTTGCGTGGGCTAAGTCAGGATGCGAAAAATCAACCCCTGTATCAACAACGCAGACAGACTGCCCTGCTCCAGTCATATTTAACTGGTTAGACTGAAGAGAATGTGAAGGCGTTGCATTTACAATACGAACCACATCCTGCAGCAGCAAATTAAACCGCTTGTTGTGTTCAACGCGAACAACATCATCATTTGCCATAATCTGCTCAAGCTGCGATTCGTTTATTTGAACAGCCGCAACTCCAAAAGAATATGACTTCACAAGAGGCACATTCAAAGAAAGCGCATCAGCCCCTTCCTTCATTGTCACAAAAGCAAGAGCAGAGTGCGTACGGGATAGTTCATCAAGAAGCCCTGAATCCGCTTTTGAATAAGAATCGTTGGGAGCAGAATCAAGCGCATAAGCTGAAAAAAGAGAAAGAAGCATAAATCCGAATAAGACAAAAAAAAGAGTCCGACGCGTTAGGATAAGAGCCGTCATGTTAAAATCCAAGAATGTGCCCTATTTAAACCAAGTCATAACGACAGACGTATTGAAGAAATAGTTGAAGTCGCTGATATAACCCTTATTTTCTCTGTTGCAGAAAAATATCAGTAGCTTCTCCCAATATAAACAACTTCCTTAGATTTATTCCCGCATCCAATACAATCTCCGCTTGCCTTCTCTTTATCCAGCCTCGTGCCTCGCACTTCTCCTCCAGATTCCTTCTCAACTTTTTCAGCGCAGGAAATACCATCAGGCCCAACCGAGCAAAATCCACATCTGGCAATATTTCCTGCCTCAACTAACTTCTTGACTTCATTAAGAGATTTCGCGTCCTTAACGCGCCATTCAAACAATTTATCAGCTTCTTTCCTCAAATTATTTCCGCATTCTTTCTTAACCTTATCAATGTATTTTATCAACTCTTTTTCAGAAATAAGCTCCTTCTTATTCAAATCTCTCCTAAACACACTCAATTTCTTCGCCTTTAATTCATTATCACCAATATCAATCCTTACGCAAGCCCCTTTCATTTCCCAATAATTGAACTTCTCCCCAGCGCTCTTCTCGCTAATATCAATTTCAACGCTAATATCCTCTCCAAGCATTTTCTTTATCTCCTGCGCTTTCTTCATCGCCTTATCACTGATAGGCACTATTGCCACATGCAAGGGTGCAATTTCCCACGGAAAGCGCAGACCCTTGTCATCGCCATGCACAATAATCACACTAGCGAGAATGCGCGACATCGCAGGTCCATAGCAAGTTGAGAAAGGTGTTTTATCCTTGCCGTCTTTTTCCTTAAACGTCACGCCAAATCCTTTCAGAAAATCTTGGGATATCATATGCGTCGAGGGCTGCTGCACTAACTTCCCGTCAGGATTAAGAACATCTGCCGCAAACGTGCGCGATGCCCCAGGAAACTTATCCCATGAAGGCCTCTCAAAGAAAATGAACGGCAATCCGCAAGTATCGTGCAGTATTTCTTCAGTTGTCTTCATATCCTCCCTGACTTGAGCCATAGCACTTTCTTCATTTTGGAAAAGGCAATGCGTCTCAATCCAATGAAATTCGCGAGAGCGTAAAAGCGGCCGTGTTGCCTTAGTCTCGTAGCGAAAAACATTAGC
>JBBSYO010000026.1:0-5691 GCA_038045185.1 Nanobdellota archaeon
GTTGAACAGAAGAACACTCCTTGCTGCTCTTTGTGCTGCTTTGTTAGCACAATGTTTGTTCTGTTAGGGAGAGGTTTGCCTAATCTCTTGACTATTGCTTCGTAGGTTTTTCTTCCCATTATGACAGGATGATTGAGTGTGAGCTGTTTGAATCGTTTTAAATCTTCAGAAATATGCCATGGAAGCTCGCCTTGTTTGCCAATGACGCGATTGCGTGCCTGTGCTGCTATCAGAATTAATTCCATTATTTGAGACCAGTTGATTGGAAGCCGCCCTCGCCTCTTTTTGTTTCAGATAATTCTTCGGCTTCATTAAAACTGGCTTGGTTAATGGACATGAGTATGCCTTGAGCTATTCTATCTCCTTTCTCAATGGTAAACAGAGCAGGCGTGCTGTTGTATAATACAATGTGTATCTCTCCGCGATAGTCAGAGTCTATCACGCCTCCAGTTTTGATTAAACCTTTTGACGAGAAACCGCTTCTTCCTTCAAGCTTCATGAAGTAGCCTGCAGGTATTTCGAGCGCAATACCCGTGCGTATTTTCTTTGTTTCTCCGGGGAGGATGCTTGTTTCTTCAACAGAATAAAAATCGCATCCTGCTGAGCCTTCAGTTGCATAAAGCGGTATCTTTGCTTCAGGGTGCAATTTCTTGAGATTTAGCGCAGTTTTTTGCATGATTGGTTAGCTCATTTGATTTATAGATAATTCGGGTGATTAATCTATAATTTAGCCCGAATTCTCTAATACGATAATTCTGTTTTTCATATACTAATCAACAGAATTATCGATATATAAAGATTCTGTTAGTGCTGTTCTGTTGCGTCTAAGGGATCTGTTTAAAAAGTAATTCTGCTTTGAAATAGCATGGGTTTAAGGTTTAAGCGAGAGGGTAAAGAACATAGCGCAGTCAAGGAGATTAAGCTTTTTGATGGGACGATTATCGCTGTATTTGAAGGAAGCAGAGGACATAATCCAGATCACGACATTCTTATCAAATATCAAGAAAGGGGGAAGCGGTTACGAACACCGAAGCATATACATTGGGTTATTGACCTGCTTATCAAGAAAGAGCATGACCGCGATCTAACCCTAAATTTCATGCGCTACTTGCGCGATATGTACGATCGGGTTGAGGCATTTAAAAGCAAAGAAGAGAGGGGCAATTTTGAATTTAAGGAAACAACGTCATCGAAGCTAAGGCCATTTGAGGAGTTAAACAAATACGGCGAATATAAGGTAGATTTCATAGGGCATCTTATTGAGCTTATGATTAAGATGGAAAAGAATACAGCGCCTGAGAAGCCCGCACGTGTTTTTAGAGAGCTGATGGAAGCCATGATCGCTGAAAAAGAGATTTTCGTTATTGTAAGCAAGGCGACGCAAATAGGACGTTAGTTGTCTAATAATTACGACCTTAGTGACAAAAAGTATTTATGTCAAGTTCCCCGACATAAAGAATGAAAACGAAGGGTTAGTCATTATTAACGATTTGTATAAAACTTATACTTCTAAAAGGGCGATTTAGTAGATAATTAGGGCTTACTCAATTTTATTAATTTTGTCCCATCTTTTTATATTCTACGATAATCGACCACGGGACGCCCATATTCAAAATTTATGGCGGTATATTACTATGGTAAAGTATTTAAAGTAAATAACATCTTATTCTTTATGAAAAAAGAGATAAAGGTGTACGAGTGTAAATGTGAAAGATGCGGACATATATGGATAACAAGAACCGAAGAAATACCTACAGTATGTCCACGTTGCAAGTCGCCTTATTGGGATAAACCGCTAACAAACGGGAAAAAATAATATGAAAACTACACACAGAATAATTAATGGGGACGCCTTAAAAGTATTAAAGACCATTCCAAATAATTCTGTTGATTTAGTTTTTGCTGATCCTCCTTATAATATGTCAAAAAAGAAGGGTTTAGCTTGGAAATATAGCAAGCATGTAACGATGCAAGAAAGCTGGGATATGTTCTCTAAAGATGAATATTTTAAATTTAATAAAGAATGGTTAGCAGAAGGCTTTAGAGTATTAAAACATGGGGGAAGTTTATGGGTTTCTGGAAGTTTTCATAATATTTACCAGACGGGATTCATTATACAGGAATTTTTCTCAGATATTAAAATAAATAATAGCATAGTTTGGTTCAAACCTAATGCTCAGCCAAATATTACATGTAGATTCTTTACAGAAAGCACAGAGCATTTAATCTGGGCTTCTAAAAATGGCGATGGCAAGAAATGGAAGTTTAACTATGATTGGAGTAAGCAAATAGAAGATCCTATTAACCCTAAAGGAAAACAAACGAGAAATGTCTGGAGTATTCCCCTAACACCAAAAAATGAAAAATGGGCTGGTGCGCACCCAACACAAAAACCATTTGAATTATTGAAAAGAATAATTCTATCGTGCACAGATGAAGGGGATTTGGTTTTAGATCCTTTTGTTGGATCTGGTACAACTTCAGCAGTTGCCAAATATTATGGTAGAAACTCAATAGGAATAGAACTCAATGAGAAGTATATGGAAATTATACAAAAAAGACTAAAAAAAGAGCAGAAAACTTTAACCAACGAAGAACCAGAAATAATTTTTGAGAAGTTTAAGGAATAAATATCTAAGGAAAGTTTATTTTTTTCTTGTAGTTCCTTAAAGCATTCATCACATAGGAGTATTTCGGCTTTGGGCGTTGCATAAATGCCTTTCACGAGAATACTATGCTTTGCATTGTGCCCTTTACAAACGCATTGTTCTGAGGTTCTGTTTGGTTTTACCTCTATTCTGACCATACGTTAAACATGGCTTAATCCTATCTATAGAGAACTTTGCAAATTGATTAATTCAAACTTCTCTATAGATTTCGCCTTACCCGAAACCCCGAAGACGCAACAAAACACTGTTGCCAGCACCATAATCCTTATAATCTCTTTTTCTATCAACGACTTATGTCAAAAGAGGAAAGGCATCCAGAGTATCAATATCTTGACCTCTTGCGCGATATTTTGGAACAGGGGCACGAGAAGACTGATTTTGCTACTGGCACTAAATTGAAAAGCGTTTTTGGCCGGCAGATAAGATTTGATTTGTCTAAGGGGTTTCCATTGCTGACGACAAAGAAAGTTTTTATGCGGGGCATTGTGCATGAGTTGCTCTGGTTTCTCAAAGGCTCGACGAATATCAAATATTTAGTTGATAATGACGTGCATATCTGGGATGACTGGCCATATCGCGAGTATAAGAAGGCAATGGATAAAGGAGAAGCGCCCGCGATGACTCAGGATGAGTTTATAGGAAAGCTCAAATCTGAAAACTCTGATGGCGATTTTGTGAAGAAATGGGGCGAGTTAGGGCCAGTTTATGGGAGGCAATGGCGAAAGTGGCGCGCAGCCAATGGGAGAATTATTGACCAGCTTCAATGGGCTATCTGGAAGACAAAGAATTATCCAGATAGAAAACATGTGTGCGTCAGCGCTTGGAATCCGGAATTTATTTATGAAATGTCAGAACCCGGAACGTCCATGGCTATTCCCCCATGCCATGTGATGTATAACATCAACGTCACTAACGGCAAGCTCTCGCTGCAGCTTTATCAGCGCAGTTGCGATGCTTTCTTGGGAGTACCGTTTAACATTGCGAGTTATTCGCTGCTGACGATGATTCTTGCACAGGTGTGCGGTTATCAGGCAGGAGATTTTGTGCATACGTATGGAGACATTCATGTTTATGGTAATCATTACGACTCTGTTAACGAGCAGCTTTCACGCGAACCGCGCGCTTTTCCGCGCATGGTTATCAATCCTGAAAAGAAAAACATAGATGACTTTGCGTATGAGGATTTTACGCTTGAGAATTATGAGCCGCATCCTGCAATCAAGGCAGAGATAACAGTTGTTGGCGGATTCAATGAAAAAGACCGAGAAGAATACGCTAAAGGCGGATAGCGTTCTATCTTCGGATTTTATCGGCAGGGCGTCATAAATAAAATTAGGACGTTATTATGTTAATTTCAATTCGGGCATCATTGAGATTCATTTAGACTTAAAAAGTTGATTCCAGCCTTATTAACCAATAAATTTGTTCAAGTTTGTATTGAACCACATCTCGTGGACAATGATTTCTTTCTAATCTGTGCGCAATTTCGACAAATTGCGGTTCAGTCGGATATAATCGTTGAAACCAACCGCAT
Source organism: Nanobdellota archaeon (assembly GCA_038045185.1). GTDB lineage: Archaea > Nanobdellota > Nanobdellia > Pacearchaeales > GW2011-AR1 > JBBSZK01. The sequence goes on from JBBSYO010000026.1 coordinate 4,204, forward strand.
CTTGTTTCAGGATTTCTATGTTCGTTAGGATACCTAATTTCAACAAGATGTCCGTTCTCGAGATTCATTGCTTTAATATCTTCTATTTTCATAGTAAATGGTATTCTATAATGTTTATAATCTTTGTACAAGGTCAAGCGGCATAAACTGTCTGCGTTGCTCCAAAATTGATTCCATTAATTCTGTAAGTTGGCGCGTATCTCTTGTTCTAAATCTCCCTTCTGGCAGAGCGCGTATATTTTCTATTCCCAGCCAGCATATCCCGTCAGTATCTTCGTCTTTTTGATGAAGTATCTCGTTCACTTTTTCTAAAGCGATTCCCGCGATTGAGAAATTAACAGAATATTTGCTTGGTTGCTGCTGGTCTGCTACGGTATTATGCGAACTCCCAATAGTCCTTTCTGTTGGACAACAAGTTTGCCGCCGCTTTCTTCTTCTATCTCTCGTTTTAACGCTTCAGGGGGAAGCTCGTCTTCTTCTGCTGTTCCGCCGAAGAAACTGAGTTTGCCTTTGCCAGCATTCCTGTTTAGCTGCTGAAATGCATACGCGGCAGGCATATCTCTGGGCTGATGTCTAATCGGTCCGCCTGAAACGATGAAGTCAGTTGGCTTTTGCGGTTTCCTGATTGCTGGCGGTTCTGTCAGCACGTGAGATAATTGTTCAACTTGTTCTGTAACGCGAATAAAACTGAGCGGAACTTTTATTGTTCCATTTTTGTGCAGCTCCAGCGCGCGCTTATCATGCTTGTTTAGCGTTTGTTGTTTGAGTGCGTCATTTAACGTAAGCCAGTATGCGCCTTCTGTTTGTACGCAATCTCCTACGAGACCTGCAAATGTCAGATTGATTACAGGGAGATTTTCTCGTGTGCGATGCTGAATCATGCTACTTACGTAATCTGGTCTAAAATCAATTCCATGTTCTGTGTGAAGAAGTTCTTGCACTGCTCCCGGAGAACCATATTTCCAATGCGCGTATCCTCCTGGTAATTCTAATCCGTGTTCTGTTTCCACAAGGCAAATTTTATCGCCTTTATATGCAATTGCAGTACATCGAGTCGTTTGTCCAATTTTTTTATCCGGCATGCTTCTCACATCGAAAAGGATTTTAAAAGCATTATGTCGCTCTGAAGGTATAGTTATTCTTTCATCTCAATCTTAATCTGGACTGAGCGGGGAATTTTAAGCATTATAATTGGATGCAGAACACGGTCTTCTGCGGGCAAGTCAATAACACGCTTGTGCACGCGCATTTCAAACCTATCAAAAGTCGCTGTTCCGTTGCCGCACGGAGATTTGCGCGTGGTGACTTTCATGATTTTTGTTGGCAGGGGAATCGGACCACGCATGATGACGCCTGTGCGTGTTGAGATTTCACGAATCATTTCAATGATACTGTTCAGTGCGCCGATGTCCACGCTGCTCAATTTGATTCTTACGTTTCCCATTTTGTGATGAGATGAGAGTGCTTTTTAAAGCTTTCTTATAAATA
>JBBSYO010000027.1:0-2580 GCA_038045185.1 Nanobdellota archaeon
CAATTATCATGATTTTTCCAGCACTTCCGCGTGAATTCCCTGCTCGCGGCAGAGCTCAACAAATCGCTGTGCGTCTTCAATCGTTCCGACAACACCGGCACCGTAATGCATAGGTATAGCAATGCTCGGCTTGAGCAAAGAAGCTGCTTCAGCAGCTTCTTCAGATGTCATTACATATGTCCCTGAAACAGGTAGCAAAGCAACAAAAGTATTCCCTTGCTTGCCATATCCTGTAAGTTTCTGCATTTCAGGAATTAAATCAGTATCCCCTGCATGATAAATTACCACGTTTCCAATTTTAACAACATAGCCCACATAGCCCTCTGATTTAGGGTGAAACACAATTTTTTTAGCAGGGTCGCGGTATTTGTTCAGGTTATACGCTAGCACAGTCTCAATTTTAATTTCAGCAAATTCCATCGTATCTCCAACTTCTAAAGGATGCAGCTGCACGCCCTCAACCTTTGTCACAGCACTCTGCACGTGCGGCGGACCGACAACAATAGTGCCTGGCTTGGCAAGTTTTTCAACATCCTTAACACTACAATGGTCATGGTGGTCATGAGTAAGCAGAATCATGTCAACAGGCGCGACACTTGCCGAAACATTGTAAGGATCTATCGCAATCCGCTTTCCGCTCGCCCCGTCAGTTATGACGAACCCGTCATGCCCCAGCCACGAAAGTTCTACTTCGCCTATCTTCATCCAAACCTTAAACAGCAAGTTCTTTTAAAGTTAATGACTCTCTCTTTCAATCTCTCTCGCAATCCCAAGCATCTTTGCTTCTTGCCCTTTTCCGCAAATAACCTGCATCCCAACAGGTTTGCCTTCAATCTTTCCCACAGGCACAGAAACAGCGCACGCTTCAGCCAAGTTCGCAGGAATAACAAGCGCATCAACAGCATAATACTCTTCAAGGCTCTTCTTCGTGCCAATCTTCCAAGGCAAAATAGCAACAGTCGGCATGACAAGACAATCAATTTCCTTCAAAACGCGCTCAAATTCCTGCTTAATAAGTTCTTTCACTTGTAATGCTTTATGATAATAGCGCCCCTCAAATTCAGCCTTTGATATCTCGCTTCCTCCAAATATTCTTCGCAGCACTTCAGCCCCAGCCACATCCTCAATCTTCTTGCCGTATTTGCGCCCGTCAAATCTCCTCGTCGCTGAAAAGAACTCTGTCCATACAATAGGATGATATGTCTCCAAAGCTAAATCAATATGCTTTATTTCAAGCTCTTTCTTGCTCCATCCATTATTCTTTATTATTCTGTCTATATAATTATCAATCAATTTCTGAATTTTTCCATCAACATTATTAACTCTAACTATCCCAATTTTTATTTTTCCAACCTTTTTTAATTCAATCTTTTTACTATCAAAAGTCGTCGTATCTCTCTCGTCTTTTCCTTTAATAACATCGAGCACAAGCGCAGCATCTTCAACATTCTTAGCAAGGGGTCCAATCTGGTCCAAGCTCATAGCCAAATCCACAAGTCCATATCGTGACACGCATCCATAGCTAGGCTTCACGCCAACAACTCCGCAAAACGACGCAGGCACTCTTATCGAACCGCCAGTATCGCTTCCTAAAGCAACATCGCAAAACCCCGCAGCCACAGCAGCAGCACTTCCAGAGCTAGAACCCCCGGGCACAAATCCAGGAACAGCAGGATTTTGCGTCGCTCCAAAAGCAGAATTCTCTCCAGACGTGCCACAGGCAAACTCGTCGCAGTTCAGCATGCCGATTATCACGCCGTCTTCAGCTTTAATTTTCTCAATAACCGCAGCATCATACGTCGCTTTGTAATTCTCAAGCGTCTTGCTCGCACATGAAGTTGTAAGCCCTTTAACATTGATATTGCTCTTAACCCCGATAACCAGTCCATAGAGCCTTCCTTTTTTCTTCTTGGCATCTATTGCCTTAGCCTCTTCAAGCGCATTGGGATTTATCTCAAGAAACGCATTAATCTTGTTGTCCTCTTTCTTGATTTTGTCAAGATAATGCTTAACTTTAGTTTCAACAGACTGCATAAGTGACATGACCAAAGAAGATTATTAAATCTTATGCGCCGACCTTTCGCCTTAAAGACTCAGATACTTCACCAACACCATACACCATTTCACCAATCCGAGAGCCGATTCTGTGAACATAAGCATAAGAAGGCTTGCCATTATGAGTCTTGATATAATCAGAAAGCGCGTCTTCTCCGACACGTCGAGGTTTCCCTCTATTCGCGCGCAAGATGTTACTAATATCAGAGTCATATTCTTCTTTTTCGACCATCGTCAGTTCATCAGGTTTTGGATTGATTGGAGGAGTCGTACTAAGTCCACGAGTTGGGTCTCTGTCTCTCAACCCCTCAATGACACCAAGTTTAACCAATAAGCTTCGAAGAGGACGATAATAAGGCGTGTCCTTATGGCTTTCAACATACACCCGACCTGCCCTTATTTTATCTTCGCAGTCAAACAGCAAAATACGTCTCAAAGTAAGATCGTAATTCATACATAAAGTTCTATCCGCTTCGCCCATAAGTCATTAAGCAAAATAGACTTATTTAAACATATCCATTAATG
>JBBSYO010000028.1:0-24803 GCA_038045185.1 Nanobdellota archaeon
TCAGCATAAACTCGCTTACGTGCTTCTTAGCTTTTTCTCTTTGAACTTGATGCTCTTTCAAGAAGGCGTTTATTTTTTCAATTGCGATTGTCTTTAATTCACCTGAAAGCAACTTGCCTGAACGATAATCTTTTTCAATTTTTGCCAGCTTTTTATCGTCGTCTTCGAATAAATATTTGAGGTATTGGAATGAGATGTCTATGTCAGGGTTTCCTCCGTGCTTTCTGTGCTCTTCTATTGTGTCTTTACCGCCGCTGAAGGCGTATTTGTTTATTTTCTTTTTTATTTCTTCTGGAGAGTCTGACAAGTAAATCAAAGAGTTTTCTTCGTCTGAAGAGGACATTTTTGCTCCGCCTTTTAGGCTTGGAAGAAATTTTGAGTGAATTGCTGCCGGCTTGGTGAAATTTAGCGATGAGTGTGTTGCTATATCTCTTGTTAATCTTATGAACGGGTCTTGGTCAATGCCAACTGGAACAAGTGTTTTATGAGCGCCCTCTATGAACTGTGGAAGCAGAATGTGAGCTGCTTGCACAGCAGGATAAAATGTCCAGCCAAGATTTGTTTCTGGTTTAAGCCCGAAAACAGCTTTTGCCTCAGAATAAGTCAGAAGTTTTGCGATTTGAGATGCTTGAGGATATAAATGAGGATAAGAGAAATCTTTAATAACAAACGTGCGACTTTGCCTGAAACCTAAAGCGAGAATATCAAGGAGATTGTCCTCTGCGAACGACTTTGCATCTTTGAAAGAAAGAGTTTTCTTCACAAAAAACTTCTCATCTTCTGAAATTGGAATATAAACATTACAGTTATAGGCATCCTGGAGGGATTTTGCAAGCAAAAAAGGTATTAAATGACCGAGATGCATTTTTTCTGATGGTCCTCTACCTGTAAGTATGGAAACTTTCTTTCCTGATTGTGCATCGGCAAGCCATAGATCAAAGTCCCTATGAGAGAAATAGAGTCCTCTTTTAAGCAAAGAATGAGGGCTTCTTAGTTTAGACAGGATATTTTGAGAGAGAAGAGATGTTCCAAATTCTTTGATCAACCTATCATAATCAACTTCTCCGGTTACATCCCAGGGAGTTACTGAAAACTCTTTTTTCATAGGCTATAAAAGAGCGTGAGCTTTATAAAACTGGTGACGACATATTTATATAGAAATTACTCTTCGCCATAGTATGAAATATCTGGTGATGTCAGGAATGCGGTTCAAACCACGCCATTTAGGGCGTAGCATTCCTGAGCACAAGAGAATTGCTTGCTTTTGCAATTCTCTGTGCAGCAAATCGTGTTCGATTTGCTTGCATCCAAAAGTCCTCAACAAACCTCGGCTTTCAAGCCGAGGTGAACTCAAGGACTTTTTGATTGTGCTTTTGAGCGTTATTGTTTTGAGTGCGCTTGCATCTGCGGAGATGACAATTACACATGCCGATACAGTTTATAATTTGGATGATACGCTTTCCCTGACAGCTACGGTAAGAACGACGCAGAATGCTAATGATTTTCTGCGGATTTCGCTGCATTGCGGAGAAAAAGATGTTGAGTTGTATCGCACGCCTATGAGCCTGAGTGCGGGTGCTTCACGAGAGGTGTCTTTGGAGATGGTGCTTACTAGAGATATTGTTGGTTCGCTTTATGGAAATTGCGCTCTGCGCGGTGATTATGGCAGAGATCATACGGAGACTAGTGGATTTGAGTTGAGTAAAAGCATAATCGTCACGCTGACTGCGGCAGATTCCCCTCTTGAGCCAGGACAGCGTATGATATTGCGCGGTCAGGCGTACAAAGCGAATGGCGATGCGGCGCAGGGTCATGTAAGAGCAAGTAATAGCGCTCTTAATTTGAAATTTGATGGTCTGACGACTAATGGCAGCTTTGCTTTGAATTTTACAGTTCCTGAATCGATGCCTGCGGGTCGTCATGTCATCGTGCTTAATGTTTATGAAACAGACAATCAGGGTGAGACGACGAATGAGGGCACGATTGAAACAGCGCTTGTAGTGAAAAGCGTTTTGCGTTCTGTTGATGTCTTTCTTAATCAGACAGAAAGTGCGATGCCTAACGGAACTATCGTCTATCGCGTCTACGCGTATGACCAGACCGGACAAGCTATGACTGATGATGCACGAGTAAGCATTTCACAGCCCGACGAAGAAATATTTGCCCAGCAACTTGTTCATACCGAGGACGGCATTTCATTTGTTTTACCGCAGCACGCGCAGCCAGGATACTGGAAGATTGAAGCAGTGATTGACGGAATTAGCAACCGACGTCTGTTTTATGTAGATGAATATGAGCGTGCTTCGTTCGATTTGACAAATGCAACGCTTACTGTAACTAATATCGGAAACGTTCCTTACAAAAAGACGATTGAAATAGTCATTGGAGAACACCGCGAATTGCGGGATGTTGAACTGGCTGTTGAGAGCTTAAAGAGATATACATTGCGTGCGCCGGATAGCACTTATTCAATCAAGGTATATGACGGGGTAGAAGATTTTTCTGCAGATAATGTGCCACTCACAGGGAGGGCGATTGACATTGGAGAAGTGCGGTCTATGGCGGGCGCGCTCAAGAGTTTATGGTGGATTGCTCTGCTGGCGATTGCAGGTCTTGCTGTTGCGACTAATGTTTACCTGCGTTATCGCACACATTCACAACGTGTTGTCGAGCAGCTGCCTGTCAGTGCAACTCGTTTGCGCGCCCTGAATTCTGGGTCGGTTATGGAAGGAGCGAAAGAGCAAGCTGTTGGACTTGCGATAAAGCTTGAAGGGGCAAAGGGTGAAGAAATTATTACGCCGCTTCTTGCTGACGCGCAAAAACGCGGAGCGCGCGTGTATGCGCATGGAGAGCATCGCGTTGTGTTGTTTAGCCCGCGGCTTACGCGTAGCGTGAATCCTGAAATGCTTGCTGTGCGACTGGCAAAAGATGTGGAGAAAGTGCTTGCTGAACACAACCAAAAGACAAAAGGCAAGGTGAATTTTGGCATTGGAGCAGCGCGCGGGGAGATTATTAGCGAGATGAAAAATGGAGAATTTTCCTTTACGGCTACGACTTCCTTCATTCCTGCAGCCAAGCGCCTGGCCAGCGCATCTGAACAGCAAACGCTTATTTCACACGAGTTATACACAATAGTGATGAACGCAGTCAAGGCAGAGAAGTCGCGCAGCGCTGATGCTTGGCGTGTTCTCACATTAAAAGACAGAAGCTCGAGCGATTCATTTATTGCGGGTTTCTTGAAGAGACAGGATAAATAAAGAAAATCGTTGATTCACGATTTTCTATAGTGAAAGACTTTGTTAATTGACCAATTGTATGTCTTTCACTGATAGCAAAGGCGCATAAACTGGTAAAATTTCAGCGTCCTTTGCTATAATTAGAATTTTTACGACACAGCAAGCTGGAGGGTATTCAACCCAAAAATTCTAATAAAGATTTACTTAAACATTACTTAAAGCAACTTAAACTTACTATAACTGCTTAAAGAACAAGCAATCCGCCAGTTTTTGCTACGCAAAAACTAGTGCACGGGGGCTTATATGAATTTGTATTCTCGTTCTCCGAAAAGCTTAAATACTTCTTATTTTTATTGTTTTTGATAAGGTAGTCAATTAAGACTTATTAAAAATGAAAAAAACAACAGAAAAAGCAGGATTAAGCCCTAATCAGGAAAGGTTGCAGAGTATTCTGGAGTATAAAAAATATAAAATAATCAAAAGAAAGGATATAATTAATTTAATCTTGGAGCACAAGATATCAAAAAATCCTGGATATCTTATTAAATCAATGTTGCAAAAAGGAAGGTTGATTTCTTTTAAGAGGGGAAGTTACATTGTAGTGCCGATGAGTTCTATTAATAAATCTCCTGGGCTGAGCGACTTTGAGATTAATGAATATATCTTAGGCGCAGAAAACTATTATATTGGACTTTATAACGCATTTAACTTTCATGGATTTACAGAACAAATTCCAAACAAGCTTTTTGTTTTCAATACAAAATATTCTGCTGATAAAGTGATTCTCCATTATAAATTTAAATTATTTAAGGTAAGGGGCGATAAATTATTTGGTATCATCAGAAACAAATATCCCTATTCTGATAAAGAAAGAACAATAATAGATGCTTTGGATTATCCAGAATATCTGGGCGGATTAAGCGAAGTTATGGATAGAATCAAAAATGTAAAATTTGATAAGGACAAATTAATTAATTACGCAATTACTTATAATAGCATTAAAATAATGAAGATAGTGGGTATTTTAACAAATAACCTGGAATTACTTAGTTTGCTAAACAAAAAAAGAGCTCTATCATATTATACCACTATAAGAAAAACAGGAACTAAACTATTGGATAAAAAATGGAAAATACGATTGATTTAAAAGAAGAACTTATAAGACTAAGTGATAAAATAAATTTTTCTCCCCAGGGATTGGAGAAAGCTTATCATTTAACTAGAATACTTCATAAAATCAGTGAAAGAAAAATAAAAGATCTCGTTTTCAAAGGTGGAACTTGCTTAAATAAATGTTACTTAGGTTTCTACAGATTAAGCGAAGATTTAGATTTTGTGTTTAATAAAGATGTAAAAGGCTTATCTAAAATACAAATTAAAAAAATCTTAGATGAACTAAGGAGAAAGATGTTTGAAGCCTTAAACGAACTAGATATGGAAACAAATAAAGAATTGGGCAAGGGTTGGAAAATGTTAACTTCCAAAAAAGAACCAAAAATCGTTGGTCTGGAAATTATAACTGAATACAACTCTTTAATTGATAATTCAATACAAACAATAAAAATTGAGATTTCTTTCAGAAATAAACTAATTAACCCTACAAAAACAAGGTCTATTCATCACGAGTTTATTGACGCTCTTGGAAAGCCAATCTTAAAAGAAAATGTAGAAATAGAGGTAATTGACTTAGCTGAAAATTTTGCAGAGAAATTTAGGGCTTTAGTCACTAGAAAAAATATAGCTATCAGAGATATTTATGACATTTATTTTATACTAAAGGAAAAAGCCTTGCCTTTTAATGAAGAAACTATTAACTTAGCATTAATTAAGATAAACGAAATACCTGAAAAACATTTTAAAAAAGAAGACCTATTCTCTTTTATAGAAAATTTAGATTCAAAACTTAATAATTTGAACGAAAAAGAAATTTTAGCGGTATTAAAATCTGGTCAAGAAGTTAACTTACTAGAAATGATTAGATTAATTAAACATAAAGTCTTAAAAACTACCCGCATATTATAACTATAGCGGAGAACATAAATAATTACATCGCTTCTAATCTTCTAATTCTTTCGTCTACAGGCGGATGCGTGGCAAATAAACCCGATAGCTTCTTGAAAGGGTCGCTGATGCAGAGTGCTCCGACAGCGTGATTGAACGCATGCATTTCTCTTCGCGAGACGTGCTCATTTTTAATTTTCTTTAAGGCGTTTGCGAGACCTTGAGGGTAGCGCGTGAGCTTTGCACCTGTTGCGTCTGCTAAATATTCGCGCTTGCGCGAAATCGCAAGAGCAACGAGGCGCACGGCAATGGGTGCGAGAATCGAAAGAACAACGCCAATAATTAGGAATATTACTTGGGCTTTGCCTCCTCTTTCATCGTTGTTTGAAAACCACAGGCTTCTTAGGAATAGCTCTGCGATAATAGAAATTAACCCAATGAGAACTGCTGTAAGTGTCATAAAACGAATGTCAAAATTTGCAATGTGCGACATTTCATGGGCGATGACGCCCTCTAATTCTTGTTTGCTTAGTTTTTCAAGTGAGCCGGTTGTCATGCAGATAACTGCGTGCTTTGGGTCGCGTCCTGAAGCAAATGCGTTTATTTCAGGCGAGTCCATTACGTATAAGCGCGGCATCGGTAATCCTGAAGCGATAGACATGCTCTCTGCTGCGTGGAAGAACATTCTATGGTGTGTTTGTAAGGCTGGCTTTGCTCTGACTGACGCAAGCGCGATTTTATCGGAGTTGTAATAGCTGATGAGGGTATAAGATAGTGAAAATATAATTGAAATTATCATAATAATGAAGAAATACGAGGGGTCAGAAACCTGCGCGATTGCATAACCAAGAGCGATAAAGAACGCAACAATAATAACCATTAAGAGCACGGACTTGAGCTTGTTTTTTGTTATCTGGTCTTCGAAGGATATGCGTTCTGGCATGGAAGAATAATGCAAAGAGGTTATATAAAACTGATGAAAGGCTGCTAATATTGCATTTATCGTTTAGCATCTTTCCAGAGCTAACCACATAAATAGTTGTATCGCTCAAAGGCTGCAAGTGCGATGGCTCTGATATCTTCACGGAGGCTATTATCGCTTTTTATTTCTTCCCGCGAAAGCCAGCGATAGCTTTGGGATTCGTTAGTTAGGCTGACTTTGTCTGAATCAGCAACACATAGATAACACGCGCCATAATGGTCGTGGTCACCGACAGAATGGACATTAGTATCAAAAAGTCCTTGAGTTCACCTCGGCTTGAAAGCCGAGGTTTGTGTGGGACTTTTGGATGCTCACGAACGCCACACCCCAAGGGGTGTGGTTTTAACGTTCGTGACATAAAATGGAACTGTGGTTTGGCGTTTTACGCCCTGTGTGAGCCGCGGAACAACTGATGGCAAGGCGTCAATGATTCGCGCTTTGATGCCTGTTTCTTCTTCAATCTCGCGAAGTGCGGCATCATCAGGTATTTCATTTGACTCAATATGACCTCCTGGAGGAAGCCATATGTTAAGCTTAGCGTGATGAATGAGAAGAAGTTTATTCTGGTGAAAGATGTAACCTGCAGCAGTCAGGTCGGTTTTCATAGATGGAAAATACTGCGAGGGCTTATATTGATTTGGATATCAGCCTTGTTCATTCCTTGCCTTGACTTGCGAGCTACTTAAATAAAATGCTTTTGAACATGTTCTTAAATTTTCCAAAGAGACTGACTGCTTTTTTTGAGGGGTGGATTTGCGCATTGCGTGCCTGCTCGGCAAGATATTCAATGCGCTGCCTTATACTCTTGTCTATAGGTATTCTGATTTGCTCCGCATAATTGAGTGCGTCATATAATCTATCAGCTGTTTTCGCAAGAGCTTGGTATTTGTCTCCTCTGATTTGCTCTTTGATTTGTTCTTCGAGTTCGTCTAAAATGATGTGTGTGCGCCCGCGGTTTTTGTCGTCAGTTTGTTTTAGCATGCTGATGTCTTCATTGCGTTGGAGAAAAGAGTTTGCTCGGTACTCGAGCGTATCTGCCATGGCAGGCATCTCTTTCGCTCGGATTTCGTTTGCGATATTTAGATAGTCTTGGGCTTCAGAGACGTGCATGATGGAATTGGCGCGCACTAGTAGCATATCACTAATTCTGATTTTGGCTACTTCGTCATACGATCCGTCGCTTGCTCTTTGGGAAATCAATAACTCGGCTATTGCTCTTCCGTTAGGAGAATTATACGACTTATTTTGAGGAGTTGCTGTTCTTTCGTAGCTCGGACCATTTTGTCCATAGCCGAGGGTCGCAGCTGCTGAAGGCGCACTAACTTTTGGAGTCATGGAAATTAACGCTGAAAACTGCTATTTAAATGTTTGTCAGAATGTTCCTGACTAGAAACTAACTTTCGGCACAGCTTTCTGCTCAGCAGGAATTTCAAGGAATGGCTTTTCCTTGTGGCTGTACATTCTGGCAAAGAATGTTCCTGGGAAAGTTTCTACGCTGTTGTTGTAGCTCAAGATAGAGTCGTTGTAGAACTGGCGCGAATAAGCTATTTTGTCTTCAATTGCTGCAAGCTCCTGCTGCAATTGCGCGAAGTTCTCATTGGCTTTGAGCTGCGGATAGTTTTCTGCTACTGCGAAAAGCGAGCCGAGGGCTGTTTGCAGCTTGACTCCAGCTTTCATCTTGTCTTGGATGCCAGACGCGCTGAGCACGCTGGCACGAGCTTTTGTAACTTCGAGCATAATAGATTTCTCGTGCTTTGCGTAGCCTTTTACTGTCTCGAGTAGGTTTGGCACGAGGTCTGCCCTTTTCTTTAACTGCACGTCTATTTGTGAGAGGGAGTTGTCAATTCTGTTTGATAAGACTGTAAAACGATTATAGTAATAAATGAAGATTAATGCTATTACGACTATTACTCCAATGAGAACCCAAAGCAAGAGTGCCATACTTATTGATTGAACAGGGATTATATAAAGGTTGTGAAGATTCGTTCTATGGAAAGAGTTAAAAGTTGTTCGCACCTTGTCAAAGCATGGAACCTCGCAGGCGCGTGTTGTTAACGGCGGGAGTTGTGTTAGTGTTGATTGTTGGATTCTATCTATTTAGCGACTGGTTTTCTAAGGCTACAGGATATGTGCTGGGAGAAGACCAGAAAGTCTTGTTTGCGAATTGTTTGAAAGATTACGGCACGGCGTTGTATGAAACAACTGGGTGCGCGGCGTGCGAGAAGCAGAGAACGATCTTGGGCGAGAGCGCTTATACCATTATCTCCAAAGTGATGTGCAGGGAAGATTTATGCAATGGAGGAATTAGACGTACGCCTGCCTGGGAGATTGACGGCAAGATCTATTATGGAGTTAAGACATTTAAGGAGTTAGACGGTCTGTCTGCCAGTTGCGAAATTAAATAGCAAATGCCAAGGTTTTAATTCTCTCTTTTTCTAGTTTTTGAATGAGACGTTTATACATGGATGATGCTGCGACTACATCTGTAAATTCGCGTGTCTTGAAGGCGATGATGCCTTTTTTCACAGAGGAGTATGGAAATCCAAGCTCACAGCATGAAATTGGGGAGCTGGCGCGCAGGGCAATTGATAGCGCGAGGCAGGCTTTGGCCAAGGAGATTAATGCAAAGCCATGGGAGATTTATTTTACATCTGGCGCAACAGAATCAAACAATTGGGTTTTTCAGGGACTTACGAGAGTAAAAGAGAATATAACGCAGGACTTTAATCTTTCTCCATTGCTTTTAAAGTCCCGCGAATATAGCAAGAGACAAAATCGGGGAGATATAAACGTCTCTTGCTATAAATATAAAAATAAGATTATTATTTCCGAGGTTGAGCATGCCAGCGTCTTAGAACCATGCTCGTTTTTAGAAAAAAATGGATATAATCTAATCAAGATTCAGGTTGATAAAAATGGGTTTGTAAACTTAACGCAGTTAGAAAACGAGATTGACAAAAATGTGCTGGTTGTTTCGGTCATGCATGTTAACAATGTTATTGGCACAATACAAGATATTGAAGCTATTGGGATGTTGTGCAAAAAGAAAGGAGTGTTGTTTCATACTGACGCGAGCCAGAGTTTTGGCAAATTGTTAATTGACGTGAGAGCTATGAACGTGGACTTGCTTTCTGCTGGAGCGCACAAGCTGGGAGGACCTAAAGGAGTTGGATTGCTGTACATACGCGATGGCATTGATATTGAGCCGTTAATTTATGGCGGAGGGCAGGAACGCGGTATGCGCGGGGGGACGGAGAATGTTGCTGGCGTTGTCGGATTTGCCATGGCGTTTGATGAGATGAAAAAAGTCAATCAGAATAAAATACGCGTATTGCGCGAGTATATAATTCAGGAGATTGAGAAGATTGGAGGGGTGATTAATGGCTCTCGTTCAGCGCGATTGTACAATAATGTGCATGCTTCTTTCAAGGGTGTTGACGGCGGAACATTGGTTGAGTTTCTTTCCCAAAAAGGAATATACGTGTCTACAGGAAGCGCATGCGATTCCCGCAAGGAAAAAGAGGACTATGTATTGCGTGCGATTGGCTTAAGTAAAGAAGCTATGAACAGTTCTATCAGAATAACGCTTCCTTCAGGCGTGACAAAAGAAGAATGTAATGCAGTTTTGCGTGCGCTGGAGAAAGGAATTAGGGTTTTGCGGAGATAAAGAAAATCGTTGAAATTTCCTATCGAATCGGAGCAAGCTCCGCGGTATAAAAAACTCCTTGAATTCATCTTGGCAGTTTTTTAGCCAGAGAACAAAAGACTAAAATCTACTCCGATTTAGATAAAGGATTTTGTTCTCTGTATTCGGAAATGTCAAGATGCCTGATGACTTGCATCTTGAGCACACAAGGTTTGCAACTTTAAGCAAATCTTGCTGTTTCTGATTCACGATTTTCTAATTAGAATCGTCAAGAACAAAGTTCTTGAGCGCCTCGAAAATCTTACGAGATTTTCGCAGTTTTACGACACAGCAAGCTGTGGGGTATTCAACCCAAAAATTCAAATAAAGTTTATTTATATCGCCTCAAGCTGCTCTTCGTCCATGGCGACATAGGCAATCTCGTCGCCTTTTTTGTCTGAGATGCGGACGTGGTAGCGACCGTTGGGAAGAAGAATATTGATTGTGCCAGTCATGCCGGATTTTATTGATATAGGAGGGTCGGCATAGGGTTCAATATCGTCATCATTAGGCGTGGCGAGCAGACGAACAGGCTGATGGCGTTTGAATTTAGTGTTCATGCTATTGTTTGCGCCTTCTTTTTGAAGGTCTGGCGCTTAAGTTCATCTTGGAGAATAGAAATATATAAATTATTTCAAGAATGCCCATGGTATGAATAATGAAAAAGAGAACAAACCAGATTAGATGACCTTTGCGCGCAGATTTCCACCAGGCAACACCTTTCCACGCGAGCGTCCAAAGCAGAACAAGAACGATTGCCCAGATTGGAAGACCTGTTTGCGAAGCGATGCCAGTCAGACTGAAAGTCATGTGATGATAAACGAACTTTTCTTTATAAACTCTTTCACCTATGTTGTGCAAGATAAAAATATTTAAATAGATGTGAAAAGATAAAAACAGAACAACACAAGCGGTTGTGCTTTTCCGAGGGGGTAAACACAAGCGGTTGTGTTAATTTCAAAGAGGTTACATGCTTTGCCCGTATTGTTCGCACGCTGACACGAAGGTTACAGACAAGCGTGATTTGAGCGGCATAACGCGAAGACGCCGTGAATGCCTTAAATGTGCGAAGCGATTTTCCACGCGTGAGAATGTGGAGTGGAGCGAGATGCGTGTTGTCAAGAAAGACGGGCGCATGGAGGCATTTAATCGCGATAAAATCAAGACAGGCATCATGCGGGCGTGTGAAAAGCGGCCGGTTGATGATGAAGCTATAGAAAAAATGATAACAAAAATTGAGGAAAAGCTGCGAAAGAGGGGGAAGGAAGTTAAAACAAGCGTGATTGGGGAATTGGTTTCTAATGAACTAAAAAGAGCAGATAGTGTGGCGTATATCAGATTCGCTTCAGTTTACAGAGATTTTACAGATGTCTCTGATTTCAAGAAAGAAATAAAGGAGCTTGTGCATTAAGATGGAATCCAATTCTGTTTCTACTTCTCTTAATGATGCCAATGGCGCGCGGTTTACGCTTGATGTTTTTGGGAGCAATGGATTGTTGGCGCAACCGTTTAATTTTGAGCGGTTCTTTACGTTTGAGGGAAAGAACCCGTTTGAGTATGATATTTATGGTCAGCCCATTAGCTGGGTAAGTGAAGAAGTCAAAGTGACTGATGATCAAGGGAAAGTAATTTTTGTGCAGCCGAATGTGCGTCGACCTGAATTCTGGTCTCCGCTTGCTATTAAAGTAGTTGCAAGCAAATATTTTTGGGGAGATCAGGCAAAAAATCAGCGTGAAAACTCAGTAGAGCAACTAATCGGGCGCGTGTCACGATTTATCGGGCGACAGGCGCTAAAGCAGAATTATTTTGATGCAACAACAAGTGCGAGGCTACAAGATGAGGTCGCTTCTATTTGCTTGCATCAACTTGCTGTCTTTAACTCGCCAGTCTGGTTTAATGCAGGCATTCAGGAATACAGCAAAGATGCCGGAGGCGTGGGAACGTGGAAGTGGGATGCATCGACTGACACAATCATACGCACAGAACATAGTGTTGATGCGCATGGCAAGCCTACGCGCTCTGCAGAGGACAGACCGCAGTGCTCGGCATGTTTCATTCAGGGCATACGCGATGATATTGAATCTATTATGGAAGTGCAAGTCGCGGAGGTTAATCTATTCAAGGCAGGCTCGGGAACAGGCACTAATCGTTCTACTTTGCGAAGCACTAAAGAGAGGCTCACTGGCGGCGGCAGACCGTCAGGACCTGTTTCATTTATGAGAGGTTATGATGCATATGCAGGAATTATTAAGTCAGGCGGAAAGACGCGCCGCGCAGCTAAGATGGAAATTTTGAATGCTGAACATCCGGATATCATTGAATTTATTGAGGCAAAACAGAAGGAGGAGAAGAAAGCCTGGGCGTTGATTGAACAGGGTTATGGTGGCGGCATGAACGGAGAGGCGTATAGCAGTATTTCATTCCAGAACTGCAATATGTCGGTTCGCGCTCCTGATGATTTCATGAATGCTGTGAAACGCGATGGTGAATGGCAGACACAGTTTGTTACGCGCAGTGGTGCGTGTGAAACTTTCAAGGCGCGCGAGATTATCCGCAAAATTGCAGAGGGAACGTGGGTCTGCGGCGATCCTGGCATGCAGTTCGATAGTATCATCAATGCCTGGCACACTTGCAAGAACACTGGAAGAATCAATGCGAGCAATCCCTGCTTTTCTGGGGATACTAAGGTTGCTTTGGCAGATGGAAGAAACCTTAATTTTGAGGAGTTAATAATAGAAAGCAAGATAGGAAAACAAAACTTCTGCTATACGATAAAAAACGACGGAAACATTGGTATAGAGAGAATAGCTAATCCTAAAATTACAAGAAAAAATGCAAAGGTAATTAAAATAATCTTAGATAATGACCGAGAAATAATATGTACCCCCGACCATAAGTTCATGTTAAAATTTGGAGGATATAAAGAAGCTCAATATCTTACCTCAGAAGATTCTTTAATGCCCCTTTATGAGAAAGAAATTGGCATTCGCCCAAAAGCAAACCATAGAATAAGAAGACTTGAAGAATTAAGTGAAAGAATTGATGTTTATGATATTGAAATTCCAAATACGCACAATTTTGCCTTAGCTGCGGGTGTTTTTGTACACAATTGTTCAGAATATATGTTTTTAGATGACAGCGCGTGCAATTTGGCCTCTATAAATCTGATGAGGTTCAGAAGCGATGATGGCAAATTTGATGTAGAAAAATTTAAGCGCGTTGTGAGGACATTTTCTGTGGCAATGGATCTTGCGGTTGACGGTTCAAGTTATCCGACCATAAAAATTGCGCGCAATTCACGCGACTATCGGCCATTGGGTTTGGGATATGCTAACCTTGGCGCGTTGCTTATGAGTATGAGCTTGCCCTATGACTCTGATGAAGGGCGCGCGGTGGCTGCCGCAATTACCGCAATTATGGGCGGGGAAGCATATCGCACAAGTGCAGAACTCGCTCGGTCTGTTGGGCCGTTCCCAGGCTTCGCCAAGAATCGGGAACCTATGCTTGAAGTGATGCGCATGCATCGTGATGCGGTAAAGAAGATTGAAGTAAACAAGATTCCCTCTGAATTGCGTTATCTGGTAAATGAAGCCTGGGATTGCTGGGATGAGGCGGTTAAGCTCGGAGAGCAGCACGGATTCAGAAATTCGCAAATGACAGTTTTGGCTCCGACGGGATGCTTAGTTGAAAGTTCATTAATATCAACAAACAAGGGGCTTGTACGACTAAGTAAATTGGGAAACAAAAAAGGAAGTCAATGGCAGGACATTTCCTTGAAGGTTATGACTGATGAAGGTCCTAAAGAAGCAACTAAATTTTATATTAACGGGGAGGCAGCTACAAGGAGAATTACAACTGATTCGGGCTATGAAATTCAGGGAACTGAAAAGCATAGAATAAAAGTTCTTGATCCTGATACGCGCCAGCTTGTGTGGAAGCGGTTCTATGAGATTAAAGAAGGGGATGTTGTGCCTCTCGCAATGAATACGGTTTTTGGTGAGGAACAGACTGTACGGCTGCCACCCGCACCTGAATTGCATTGGAACAGCGACTACACTTTAAGGACTCCTGCCGACATGAATAAAGAGTTAGCAGAACTTCTCGGATATTTCATGGGGGATGGAAGCTTACACAGCAAGGGTCTGAGATTCTGCGTTGATAATAAAGAGGAAGATGTTGTTGAAAGACTCAAGACAATAATCAAGAATGTGTTTAACCTTGAAACACATGTATCACAACAGAAAGGATACAAGGAAGTTGCCTTACATTCTGTTCCTCTTACGATATGGTGGGAAAGCTGTGGTTTCTCTAAGTTGAAACCTTCTGTTGACCACTCTGGCAAGGGTTATACTCCGCGTATTCCTGATGCAGTTCTACACACAAACGATCGAGCTATTTATGGAGCTTTCTTAAGAGGGTTATTTGAGGCTGACGGAACTATTGGGCTTGGAAATCCTTCAGTCACAACTGCAAGCAAAGATTTTGCCCATGAGATTAGAACCTTGCTTTTGAGCCTTGGATATCCTACAACAACCAAGATAGATATATCTGGGTGGGGAGATTCTGAGCTGTATGTTTTGAGACTGAAAAATATTTCGTACAATAAATCATTTTTAGATAATGTTGGATTTATCGGAAACAGGAAGACGGGGGCTATTGCTTCAAGAAGTATGCAGACAGGCAAACGCGATTATGTATACTTATCTGAAGATGTTGTTGATGAAGCAGTGCCTGTTGGAAACTCTCATCGTGATGCTGTGCTTTTATCGCTCCGAAGACATCAGGCCATTCCGCGGGAGATGGCCATGAAATTGTACCAAGATACCAAACATCCACAATTATTATGGGCCTTACAGTTTTTCTATGACAGAATTGGAAGTAATGTTGCCGGAGGGATACATCCGACTTATGACATATCTGTTCCTGAAAATGTTACCTATAATGCTAACGGATTCATCAGTCATAACACGATTGCATTCATGATGGACTGTGATACAACGGGGATTGAACCTGACATTGCTTTGGTTAAATACAAGGTGCTCGCAGGCGGAGGCATGCTCAAGATTGTCAACCGAAGTGTTCCGCTTGCACTTAGAACCTTAGGATATAGTGAGCCGCAGGTTGAGGTCATTATTGATTACATTGATAAGAATGATACGATTGAAGGCGCACCGGACCTGAAGGAAGAACATCTTCCTATTTTTGATTGCGCGTTTAAGGCAGCTAAGGGCAGGAGATTTATCCATCATCGGGGGCACATCAGGATGATGGGAGTATCGCAGCCATTTATTTCTGGGGCGATTAGCAAGACAGTTAACATGCCTGAACACTCGACGGTTGACGATATAATGGACGCGTATATATTCTCATGGGAGCAGGGACTCAAGGCTGTCGCGATTTATCGAGAGAATAGCAAACGCAGCCAGCCGCTCAATACGCAAAAGACTGAAGGCGAGATGGTAAAAAAAGATGCAAAGGAAAAAACGCCTATTACTGCGCGTGTTAAGCTGCCGCAAACACATAAAGCCATAACACATAAGTTTGAGATTGCAGGACATGAGGGATATTTGACAGTTGGATTGTACGACAATGGCAAGCCGGGAGAAATTTTTGTTACTATGCACAAGCAAGGCTCTACTATCAGAGGTTTAATGGACTCCTGGGCTACTTCTGTATCTATAAATCTTCAATATGGCATTCCTGTCGACGTGCTGTTTAACAAATTCAGGCATTCTAAGTTTGAGCCAGCTGGTTTTGTTAAAAATCAGGCAGGTGGAGAGCTTGATACCCGCATGCCTAAGATACGCGTGGCTTCCTCGATTGTGGACTATGTTTCGCAGTTCATGCTAAATAATTTTGGCGAGAGTTCTGGACCAGTGCAGTTTGAAGTCGAAACTGCCATAGAGCCTATGAAAGAAGAGCAGAAGACGATTAAGGACTTTGGCAATGAGGGTTTGGTTTGCCCGTTGTGTGGGGGTCCTGCGAAGCGCATCGGCAACTGCGCTATCACGTGCACGAGCTGCAATCAGACCTCTCGCAATGGCTGCGGGGAATAACTACTTTCTGCGAGTGCTATAGGTTTTTATAATTCTACGAGCAGTGGAATGGATGAGCGAAGATTATGCAGGAGTTCTCGCAACACACGCTTTGCGAATAGGAGCTATTAAGCTAAGTCCTCAAAAACCTTTTCAATGGGCTTCAGGGTATTTCATGCCCATCTATAATGATAATAGAATGCTTCTTGGAGATCTACAAGCTAGAGAACATGTGGTAGATGGTCTTCTTGCTACTGTTAGAACGCGTGAAGGATGCGAAGTAATTGCGGGGACTTCGACTGCCGGAATCCCTTGGGCTTCTTTCGTAGCAGGTAGATTACAATTACCGATGATTTATGTTAGAGATAAACCTAAAGATCATGGTTTAAAGAACCAAATAGAGGGAATAGATGCTGAAAAAGACCTAGGGGGAAGAAGGGTTCTGTTAATTGAAGACTTAGTTTCTACTGGGGGAAGTTCTGCTAAAGCTGTCCAGGCAATAAGAGACGCTAAAGGTTCGATAAATACTTGCGCATGCATTTTCAATTATGACCTAGATGAGGCTCGAGAAATGTTTATGGGTGAAAAACCATTTGATCAAGACAGAACTTTACGACCATGTCTCCTAACCTCATTATTGAAATATCAAAAGCTAATAGCGGTTGCAGAAGAAACTGGATACATTAACGAAGAACAAGCAGAAATGCTTGAAGAATGGCGTATGAATCCATTTAAGTGGGGAGAGAGAAGAGGATTTCCACCTGTAAAAAGACAAAATGACAAATAGAATAATTGCCCTTGATAGAAGCGTTGTTGTTGCGTGTGATGTTGATTTACCTACCTTTGAACGACTTGTAGGAGAGACGGCTGATATAAAAGGGATAGGAGGATATAAAATCGGACCGGCACTTACTGGAAGACCAGGCTATGACGCTGTTGTTGCCATAGCTAAAAAATATACCAATAAACCGCTCATATATGATGGACAAAAGTGGGGGACTGATATTCCTGACACTGCCGAACCTATTTTACGACCCTTGCGAGAGTCAGGCATAGAAACGGTAATCTTATTTCCACAGGCAGGACCGATTACAGAATATGAATGGATACACACTGCGCGGCGACTCGGGCTTGGAGTTATCGTCGGAGGAGAAATGACACACCCTGGCTATCTGGAGGGTGAAGAGATCAGTGCTAAAAAGGATTATCAAACAATATTCCTTGAAGAGCTAAGTCTGGCGCTTACAACCGGTTTCATAAGAAGGCTCGCTCCCGATGCGATGTATCAAATTGCTCACCGTATGGGGGTCAAGAATTTTGTTGTTCCTGGAAACAAACCTGCGTCAATTCGCCGCATACGAGGCGTTATCGAAGATTGTGGTGATGAAAACCTTAATGTAAGTTACTTTTCTCCCGGGTTTGTAGACCAAGGGGGC
This sequence comes from Nanobdellota archaeon, assembly GCA_038045185.1. Lineage (GTDB taxonomy): Archaea > Nanobdellota > Nanobdellia > Pacearchaeales > GW2011-AR1 > JBBSZK01. Next base: position 17,376 of record JBBSYO010000028.1, read on the forward strand.
GTTATATCAGAGGGTGCTCGTGCAGCAGGGAAACGATTCCATGCAATTGTCGGGCGCGGAATTACAGGAGCAGATGATATGAAGGCTGCGGCTCTTGAGCATACGAGACAGCTAAACGCAGCGTAATTAACCCTGCAGGGGCACAAAAGCAAAGCCCGGAAATTCCTCTTTTTTTATTCTATCCTTGTTTTTCTTTAACTTAATTATGGAATTACGAACAGAAGCAACAATTATCCCGCCATCTTTCAGCTGATTTAATAAATACAGGGGAACTCTGCAAGCTGAAGCGCTTATTAAAATTCTGTCGTAGGGGGCATGCTCTGGCAAGCCGCGAGAACCGCTTTTATTAATTATGATTATGTTTTTATTGTGTTCTAAAACTCTTTGTGAACTTCTTGCAAGCTCTTTTATTATTTCAACACCATAAACTTTGGAGCTTGTTATTGCATCTATTAGCGCGAGGACATAGCCAGAACCAGAGCCGATTTCAAGCACACTTAAATTTGGTTTTAATTCAAGCAAGTCAAGCATGAAGGCGATTGTTGATGGTTGTGAGATTGTTGCTCCATGAGCAATAGGCAAAGCACGGTCTTCGTAAGAATATTTCCTATAATCCTCCTGAACAAATGCTTCCCTCTTTACTTTTTTGAAAGCCCCTAATGTCTGTTCAGAAATTCTTCTTTCTCTCAGCAATTCAACAAGTTCTTTTTTATCCATTAAATTACTAGCATAATTAATTATTTATAGCTGCCTTATTGGCTTGTATTATGAGTATTGAAGAAATCAAAACATCCTGGGACTTGAAGCCTTTGTTTTCTGGAGACAACGACGATAAGATGATTGAGCAGCGAAGAGAAATTGAGCAACGTGCGGACGCGTTTGTTAAAAAGTGGAAGTCGCGCGCTGATTGGAAACACGACGATGCTGTTTTGAGAGAAGCTCTTGATGAATATGAAAATTTCTCCAGAAATCTATTTGGCGCAGGAGAGGAAGGGAGAGGGTCGAGCGAAGGATACTATTTTTGGTTGAAAACACATATTGATACGGCTAATCCTGCTCTTAAGGCGCGCTACCAACAGATTAAGGATTTTAGCAAAAAAATTGAGAATGAAATGCGGTTCTTTGAGCTTGAGATTGCACGCATCCCTGAAGAACAACAGAAAGAACTCTTAGCGTCTCAACAGCTTGAGAAATACAGACATTTTTTGCGGCGTTTGTTTAATACTAGTCCGCATTTGCTAAGCGAGGAAAGCGAGAAAATTATGAGTTTGAAAAACACGACTTCTTATGAGAAGTGGTATTCTATGCTCCAATCGTTTTTGATTAAAGAGGAGAGAATTATTCTTGGGGAGGACGGAAAGGAGAAGAAAGCCAGCTATTCAGAAATTGGCAACTTGATGAGCAGTCAGCAAAAATTAGTTCGGGACAGGGCGGCGGAGGCACATAACGGGATTATTGCGAAATTGGTTGAAATTGCAGAGGTGGAGCTTAATGCTCTGCTTGAAAATAAAAAAAGTGATGATGTAATCCGGCATTTCTCGCGGCCTGATGCATCCAGACATTTATCCGACGACATTGAAACACCTGTTGTTGATGCGCTGGTTAAAGCAGTTTCTGGGCGATTTGACATACCGCAGCGTTATTACAAGCTTAAAGCGCGACTGTTGGGACTGCCAAAACTCGAATACCACGAGCGCCATGTTCCTTACGGAAAGATAGACTTAAAGTATACATTCGAAGAGAGTATTGGGTTCATCAATAAGGTTTTTTCTAAACTCGATCCTGAATTTGCACAACTTGCCAACGATATGGCTGTCAAGGGACAAATAGATGTGTACCCTACTGCAGGAAAAACCACTGGCGGATTTTGCGTATATTGGTTGATTACGCACCCGACTTATATCCTGCTTAACTCCACAGACAGACTGGAAGATCTTCTTACATTGGCGCATGAATTCGGGCATGCACTTAACAATGAGTTTATCAAAAAGAAGCAGCACGCCCTTAATTACGGCACCTCGACTGCGACTGCAGAGGTTGCGAGCACATTTATGGAAGATTTTGTTCTCGACCACTTGAAAAGCCAAAGCGATGAAGAGTTTCAGCTTGCGCTCATGATGAAACGTCTCAATGACGATATGAATTCGATATTCAGGCAGGTAGCAGGCTATCAATTTGAAAAGGAACTACATGCAGAATTTAGAAATAAAGGGTATCTTTCTAAGGAAGATATTGGCGCTATTTTCCACGAGAATATGTTCGCTTATTTAGGCGATGGCGTGAAGAGGTCGCCAGGTTCGCAGAATTGGTGGACTGCGTGGCACCACATTCGCTATTACTTTTATGTTTATTCGTATGCCTCTGGTCTGCTTATATCAAAGTATCTGCAGAAACAAGTTCGACAAGATTCGCGTTTTATTGAAAAGGTTAAGGAGTTTCTTTCATCTGGGTTATCCGATTATCCAAAAAACATATTTGCGCGCCTTGGCGTGGATATAACCGAATCTTCGTTTTGGGAAGCCGGATTGGGCGAGATTGAGAAGCTTCTTGATGAAACAGAAGCACTTGCGCGCAAACTAGGCAAGATTTGATTGTGTAACTCTTGAGAAGCTTCATATTTTGAGAAAGATTTATTAATGCTCATGTGAAAAAAGTTAGATGAGTATAAAAGAGCTTGATGAGAAAGATTTTGACCATTTCATTGGCAAAGGAGATAGTGTTGTGGATTTCTATGCTGACTGGTGTGTTGCTCCAGATACGCATATTGCGCTTACCCCCAATCAAACTACTCCTGCCGTTCACCTGAGTGTGAATAGTCCTATTGTAAGTTTCCAGAATGGTTTAACAAAGGATAGAGTCTCTTACTCACGTACAAGTAACAAAGCAGGGCACTGTAAGAAAATAACTTCATTGAGTGGTCGCGTTATAGAAACTACGGACGACCACGCTTTTTTTACAAAGAGAGGATGGATAGCCGCGGAGAAACTTACCCCAGAAGACAAAGTTGCGATATTACCTCTTACGAATCCTGTGCAATTTGAAGGCGAAGAGAAAATTCTTCTCCAGAAGAATGACCTTGACCATTTTAAGGAAGAATATAAGAATTTAGATAAATATATCAAAGAACTGGAAGATTTAGCCTTGTTGCCCCTTAAAAAAGATAATCCTAAGATACTTATCTTATCAAGAATCATTGGGGCGTTATTTAGCGATGGAAGTCTTTATTCCTCGAAGAAGAACAATTACCGAGAAGTAAGTTTTACATTGGGTCAGCAAGGTGATGTTGATGCTCTTATTCACGATTTGATGTACCTCGGGTTCAACATTTTACATACAAACGAGAGGACTAGCAACTGTGAGATAAACGGGAGAAAGTTTTCTATGCATTCGTTTAGAGTTAAATGCCTGTCAACTTCCTTGTTCCTGCTCCTTAGGGCATTAGGAGTGCCTGAAGGAAATAAAACCAACTCGTCTTATCTTATTTCTCGCTGGATAAAAGATGGAGAGATGGCAATAAAAAAAGAATTTCTTGCAGCTTATCTAGGAGGAGACGGTCCAAAGATACAAGTAAAATCGCTTACTAGGGCTGAAGGTGGGCAGTATAATCATGTAAATATCAATGATATAGAGTTTCATAAGAGAACAGATTTGATTGAGAATGGACTTGCCTTTGCCGAAGAACTGAAAGAGATGTTGAACGAGTTTGGAATTGTGAGCAAAGTCTTTTATGAGACTGATTCGTATGTAAGAAGAGACAAAACTCGCTCGGCTATTGTTCATATTTCCATCCCAAGCAATTTTAATCATGCATTTATTCTTGCTCAAAGGATAGGATACACCTACTGCTGGCAGAAGCAACTCTCAGCCATGCATTCCGGAGAATTCCTTAGAATGATTCTAACGAAGAGAGAAGAATGGAAAGAACTTCACAGAAAGGCACTCCATCTTGCAGAACAGGGAAAGACTCATCAAGAAATAGCTGACACGTTAAATATAGAGAAATTACTTGTCTATCAATGGGTTACAAAAAAAGTGAATCCCACCGTAGCGAAGCATCATATCTTGTTTGATTCATGGGTTAAAGAAGCAACTGAGGGATTAAAAGACGGATTCTTGTGGCTTGGAGTCAGGCAGGTTGAAGAAGCATTTTTACCAGAAGTCCAAGTTATTACAACTGAGGAGAATCATAATTTTGTAGCGAATGGTTTTCTCGTGCATAATTGCGGACCGTGCAAGATGATGGAACCGCATTTCAAGAAAGCTGCGGATAAATTGACCAAGATAAAGTTTGGAAAAGTAAATGTAGACAAAGAGTCGGATTTAGCAGGGCGATTTAACGTTATGTCGATTCCCACGACGGTTTTCTTTAAAAACGGAGAGATGGTGGATTCGCACACTGGCGGCATGGGTTTTGAGGCGATTGAACGGCTCGTGAAGGATAATTTTTCTTAGTTGAAAGGTTTAAAAATCGCTTATGGCTCATTTTGCGATGGCCCCGTAGCTCAGCCCGGTCAGAGTACTGGACTCTTAAGGCTCCCTTTCTTTAGCTCGGGAGAACCCGCAAAGGTTCTCTGAGCCCCCAAGAACTTCGGTTCTTTGAGGAAAAGAAAGGCTCCCTGGAACCGAAAGAAATTTTTGTTCCATACGAGCGAGGAGTAATCCAGGTGTCGCGGGTTCAAATCCCGTCGGGGCCATAACTTTTCTTGGGATTTGAACATCCTAAAGACTTCGGTCTTTAGTCCCCTCGCTTCAGATGAAGCTTCAGGAATCCCGTCGGGGCCATTTGACAAAACCGTACTTGCTTAGCTTTCTGAAGCTAATCGTCGCTGATGAAAAAATGCAAAAAAATCAGCCATCGTCGAGCAACTTCAGACGCCTAAGGGCATGCCCAATAATAAACTGACATATTTTTATTAGAATTTTTGGGTTGAATACCCCGCAGCTTGCTGTGTCGTAAAAATTCTAATCAAAAAAACTCTGAGGAGTTTACCCCACCTTAAAACCTCAAGAACTATTGTTCTTGATGGCCATCAAAGATTTGCATCTTTGAGGGGTGTGGTTTGTGTGGGACTCACCAAGAACTTGGTTCTTGGGTGCACGAAGAACCGAAGGTTGCTTCGTGTTTGGATGCAAGAGAAATCAGAAGATTTCTCGGCACAGAGAATTGCAAAGTTAAGCAATTCTCTTGCTTCCAGAATTACATTCTGGAGAGTGCTCAAGAACTTTGTTCTTGACATGCTCAAGGAACTACCACATGTCAAAAACTTCTGTTTTTGAGCACTGTCAAGAATGCAAGATTAAGCATTCTTGAAGCCATAAATGGTGTGGTTTTTGTCAAGTTCCTTGACATAAGACATTTTAATTTGAGGTAAGCCCTTAACTCTTATTTAAGCTATAAAAAAGCTTTCTATTTGACTAGAAAGCTTTTTAAATAAGCTTTCTATTAGTAAACTATGGATATAGCAAGCATAATAAAAGAACAGAGACAAGAACTAGAAAAAATTGAGAAAGAAGAGAGGATAATAGAGCGAGAGCGATTAAAGGAAGCTAAACGTTATCTATCTCATCCGAATGTTCTCGTTATAACAGGTATTAGAAGATGCGGAAAATCAATTTTCTCTTACCTATTAGAAAAAGGCAGCAATTTTGCATATGTTAACTTCGATGACGAAAGATTAGCTACTCTGAAAGCTGAAGAACTCAATACCATTTTATCTGCTATTTACGAATTATACGGAGAAGTACACTACATTGTACTTGATGAAATACAGAATATTGACCATTGGGAATTATTTGTTAACCGGTTAAGAAGAACAAAAAAGATAATTCTAACAGGAAGTAATTCTAATCTATTATCGAGCGAACTGGCGACCCATCTGACAGGCAGATATATAGACATACGGCTTTTCCCGTTTTCGTTTAAGGAGTTTTTGGATTTACAAGGTTTTAATCTTTCAAAGATTTACACAACTGAAGAAAAATCAGATATTGAAAGACGTCTTAAGGAATATTTGATGCTTGGAGGGTTGCCTGAGGTATACAAGTTTGGGAAACAAATGGCTGTCAAGATTTACGAAGACATATTAACTAAGGACATACTAATAAGACATCAAATAAAAAAAGTTAATGAATTCAAGAATTTGGCTAAATATTTAATATCAAATTCTTCAGAAGAAACCACATATAGCAAGTTATCGAGAGTCCTTAATATTAAGCATATTTCTACCGTATCAAATTGGGTAGGCTACATTGAGGAAGTATTTTTAGCATTTAGACTAGAGCGATTCAGCCCTAAACTTAAACAGCAGTTTATCGCACCTAAAAAAATATACTGTTATGATACAGGAATAGTAGACTCTATTGGTTTCAAATTCTCTGAGAACCGCGGGAAAACATTGGAGAATGCTATCGCCATAGAATTGCAACGAAGAAAGGAGAAAAATAAAGAATTGGAAGTCTATTATTGGAAGGATGCAACTCAACACGAGGTAGATTTTGTTATAAAGGGGAAAACTAAAGTCATTCAACTAATACAATCAACCTACATTAATTCTAAAGACGAATTAAAAGAAAAACGCGTCAAGCCACTCTTAAGGGCAAGCAGCGAACTTAAATGCGATAATTTGTTATTTATTACATGGAATTATGAAGGTGAGCAGAAAATTGATGGAAAGGTGATTTCTTTCATACCGTTATGGAAATGGCTTTTATCAGACTAACATGGGAACAACAACTGTTTATTTGAGAAACAACGATATTGGCAGAAAGCTAAGCAGTCTGACTAAAGAAGAGTTGGAAGAGCTAGGCGATCGTTCTCCCTATAAAGACGATAATCATTCCCTGGGCTGGCATGTTCCGTTAGAGCTTCATAATGGAAACGTGCAAATTTTAGTGTTTTGGAAAGGCAGACTCATGAGGTTAGATCAGGCTCCGAAAGAACTCAATAGAAAGTATTATGATAAGTATACAGGAAAAACACGCAAGGAATATGAATGGACGATATTAAAGAAATCTGTATTGAACGAATTAAACGGGCTTGATAAAGATTTCAAGAAGTCCTTAAAAATATTAAAGACTGATAGAAATTCAACATCCCAATTAAATGATAAGAGCTAAAGATATAGACTTTTGTGGCGCCACAAAAAATCATCTGGTTACTCGTTTCGGCAATCCTTAAACAAGCAGGTAGAGAGAATCACTGTTTGTCTTTAGATGTAGGCAGTTTACCATTCCACATGCAGACACGCAGGTAACTTCCATTTTAATCGTTTTTCCTCTTCGTAATAATGCCTCCTGCATAAATAACTCCATCCTTTCTTCGCATTATTTTTTTTCATCATGGGAAAAACTTCGGCATAGGCTTTATTTATGCATGTTCCATGAAAATCACAGCATGGATGCCATGTTTTATTGCGTAATTGTGTAAAC
>JBBSYO010000029.1:0-1251 GCA_038045185.1 Nanobdellota archaeon
TTTCCATTAGTGTCCGAGGAACGTTGCCGCTTTCAGTTGGAAGTGAAAACATGGATATCTCGCTGCTAAAAGAGATGCACGATATTGCTATCAGCGACGAGAGTTTGCGTAATAGTGTTCTGCTCTGGATGAGAGAGCATTACGCGCCACAAGCGCGGTTCGAGACATACAGTGCGCATTATGGAGATGTGAGCGAGCCAGTTATTACCCGGTTTACAATTGAGCTTAATGCGCGGGGGCAGCGTTTGCCAACAGAGTTGATAATTGGGTATCCTGCAGATAGTGTTCGTATTGTTTCAAATTCAGGCGGCAACGATTCTCTTAGTCGCGGCGTGAGTATCGGCGTGCCAGACAGTGCGAACAACGTCGAGTTCTCAGTCGTTGGAATGGTTTCGCCTCAGGAAATCGGAGCCTATCTTGTGCCAGCACAGATTGATGGGCTTGGAGATTTGCAGCTACCTGCGGATAACGCGTGCAATTTTGATGGTTTGTGTTCGGATGAAGAAACACGCGCCAACTGCCCAAGCGATTGCAGACCATGGGGAACCGCTATAACGCTTATTATCTTCATTTTGGTTATTGGAGCGGGTGCGTATTTTGGGCTGAGGTGGTGGTATGCCAATCGATATGAAAGCCATTTGTTCAAGAATAAGCAAGACCTGCATAATATACTTAATTTTATCGGCAATGCGCGGCGCGGGGGAATGCCTGAAAAATATATACAAAAGAAGTTAAAAGTTGCTGGCTGGACCTCTGAACAGACCAGTTACGCCTTGTCAAAATATGCAAGAGATGCAGATTCTGCAGATAAAGAGATTTCCTAATCCTTCGCTATCCCCACGGCAAGCTGATTGGGCATTACGCTCGGATTCAAAACGAAAATGTCAAGAACCACCCACTAAAGTGAGTGGCGTGTTGTGGTTCTTGAGCACCTCGAGAATTATCCTTGCTTTCTAGCGAACTGAAGTAAGGAGGTAGCGCAATGGTAATTCTCTCAGTCTCTAATTCCCCATTTGGAAACGCAGCAAGTTGCAGGGTATTAAACCCAAATGGAGAATAAAGAAATTGCCTAAAATTTTGCTATCTCCGCAGCAAGCTACGGAGTATTTTCCGCAAAATTTTTGCTTCGCACCAGCAATTTCTAATTAGAATTTTCACTCCACAGCAAGCTGTGGGGTATTCAACCCAAAAATTCTAATAAAGAAAACATCCGCAAAGTTTATTAAAAGCTCAAACTAGAACCTATCATGT
>JBBSYO010000030.1:0-4955 GCA_038045185.1 Nanobdellota archaeon
TTCTCAAACTTGTCTTTTAGCTCGATTTCCTTGGCTATGGTAACGCCGTCGTTGCTGACAAGAGGATTTGAGGACTTGTCAAGAATAATTGTTCTGCCTCGCGGTCCGAGCGTGACTTTTACAATATTGCAGACTTTGTCTATGCCTCTTTGCAGAGCGCGCCGTGCGTCTTCGCTGAAGATGATTTGTTTTGTCATATTTTAACTCCAACTTGTTTTAACTTGTCTGCAAGTAATGCGTACATATGTCTATTTACATTATATTCATCATTTTTGAAATAAGTATGTGAAGAATCTTTGTCCCTATCGGCAATGCTCACGCGATCATTGTTTATGAGCACTCTTTCTCCATATTCCGCCATTATTCCGCGACCTTCTTTCTCAAGCAGGTTTGGAACATAAATAAGAGCATGTGTTACATCTCCATCTTCGTCAACTATGCGCTCGTATAATGCATCCCCACCTTGAGTAAGGATTAATTTTCCAGCCAGTCTTACTAAACCCTTCTCGCTTACTGCTCTATGCACTTTTGGTTGTGTTCTTTTTGCTCTTCCTGTTCCTCCGCCCATTGCCATGTTATAATCCTACCTCCTCCAAAATTTTGTTCCATAAATCAAATCCTTTCGTATCTTTATCCCTATAAGTTGTCCTGCGATCGCTTCGATCCCACTCTATTCTTCCTTCGCTGTTATATGGGAGGGTCATGCGAAGTATTCTAATATCCCTCCTCCCTAAATCGTATCGTCCAAGAAAGACTGCGTGCTTAGCATCATTTAGTTCCTTTTCGTCCCCCATATATAAAACTCTTTCACCAAGCGCTAATTCTACGATCGTTCTTCCTTGCACTAAATCACTTTCTGCTATTCTTTGGGGTGTTAGTCTATTCATATGTTTTATTCAATCCTCGCTAAAATGTCCTTAAAATCAACGAATATAAAGGTTTCGCCTGCGATTTCAAACTCCTCGTTGCTGTAACCGCCGTAGAGAACGCGGTCGCCTTTCTTTAACATTAGGGGCTTGTTATCTTTGTCTGTGCCGACGTCTTCAACTATGCCTTCTTTTTTATCTTTGTCAGTGCCTTTTGGCAGGTAAATGCCTGACTTTGTTTTTTCTTCTGTTTGTATTGGCTTGAGTAAAACGCGCTCGCCTATTGGTTTGATTGCCATAATTTTCTACAAATAAGTGGACTTTTAAAGATTTCGGTAGTCGAAATCTTTGTGTAATCCACAGATAAAGAGATTACCTAAAATTTTGCTATTTCCGCAGCAAGCTGACGGAGTATTTCCGCAAAATTTTTCGCTTCGCGACCAGCAATCTCTAATCTTCAAATTGGCGCAGCAAGCTGCAGGGTATTAAACCCAATTTGAAAATAAATTTAAAGAAGTTCTCAGTTATACGAATATTTTATAAGGGAGATATTTTTCAGTTATATTGCAGGGCTCATAGTACAGTGGTAGTACACACCGTTCGCGTCGGTGGGACTCGGGTTCGATTCCCGATGGGTCCATCTAATTATGTTTATATATTGGCAGTTATCTAAAAGATTAAGGGCCTATGGTTTAATGGTAGAATACATGGCTGGCAGTCATGGGGTCGGAGTTCGATTCTCCGTGGGTCCATTTCTTCTTTGGTCTCGAGCCTCGCGACTCAATACTTTAAGCAAGAATCCTCCTCTTTTTCCCCAGGGAATATATTAATTCTACAAAAAGCCTTGTGAGTCTGTCTAAACGATACTATCTAAGGTGTATTTTTCATAACCGGGTCTTGGAAGACCTGTGCTTTTTATATGTCTTGCATTCTCAGCAGCTTCATGAATCTGATTGTATCTTAATCCATTGCGGACTTGTAATGCTACCCCAACTAGGCACATGCTTCCACCAGTTACTGCCATAGGAAGGGTTATTCCATATCCAAATCTTGTTGATGCTAGTGAAGTCAACACGCACAAAGTTAATCCTCCAAAAATAAGCTCGGTTCTGGATCTGTTAATTGATTTGATAACCTCTCTTCGTTCTTCTTTTGTATATTCATTTGTGTCTCTCATATCTCTAATTAACTGGTACAATTCTGAATATGATAATCTTCTTTTTATAGGGAATTTTGTTTCTTTGTCCATAAAAGTCTAGTTTGGAGCCAGTATTTAAATCTTTCAGATATGTCTCTATTATAATGAAAAAAATAAAAATAAGGGCTCGCCTCAAACCTCAAATAATACATTTCCTGTTCAATTCGCCATTACTTTCTCAAAATAACTCACAAGCTCGATGTCTGTGATGACGGTCTTGTGGATGAGCCGCTTCTTGTCTTCACTCAACATTGCGAAGCTTTCGAGAATGGGCTGTTTGTTCAACTGCTCAATTCCTTTAAGAATTTTCCATTTGGAATATGCTTATCAAGATTTTTAATTTCGACCATGAAATCGTTAGGCCTCTCTTTCCAGTGTTTCTTAACAAGAGCAAATAACTTGTTTTTAATAGGAACTCGTATATCGTTATAGTCTTCCAACTTACAAAGATTTTCATAAACCCAAAAGAACCATTTCTTGTCCTTGCTTTGCCCGGCTACCTCTTTGTAAATAACATCATAATCAACTCCTTGTCTCATTATTCTGTCGCAATCAGCTATATCTCCTGGTCTTGAAGTCATTGCTTTGAACAGGAAGATGTCTTCGTTTGATACTAAATAGACGGATAATTTTTCGTAATCTTTGTATTTTTCAGCTCTTTTTATCATGTTATCAGTTAAAACAAGCATTTTTCCGACCTGCTTTAGAAAGACATCTACTCTTGATTCCCCCTTCATATAAACAGCTAGGGCAGTAGCATAGAAATCGCTCTCCCTATCAGACATTGACTTGAACCCTAATTTGAGCATGGCTTTGTTGAAAACATCAAAATCAGGCTTACTTGTTACAATAATATCTATGTCTTTTGTAGCTGGTTTTAGCCCTTTAAAGGAAAGAGCGCAACCGCCAATCATGTAAATGATTATGGATTTGTCTATGTTTAAGCCCACGTTTACCAGCAACCTTTTTAGTTCTTCTTTGTTAAACATTCTTCACTCCGTATATCCTTGCTATTCTTATAAAGTCTTTTCTGTCAAATTCAGGCAAGCCTTCAAGCTTAATATTATCTTTTGCTTTTAATAATGTAATCATGTTCTCAAATATAGTGTACTTTCCATATCTCATCGCTAAAGGGAGTGTTTTCTTATAACTTAGTCTGTTTTTTAAATAGAAAGTCAATGCAAGATGCAAAGTTCTTGGGTCATTAACTTGGAATAGGGAATGAATAAATATCTCCTCTTTAGATAGCTTCTTTTCTGGCAAATAACATAATGAGGAAATAACCCTTACCTTTATTCCATAGTTTTGATAAGCATAGAGGCCTGTTACAGACCCTTGAATTAAATCTTCATCGTTTACTTCAAAAAGAATCTCCTTATCGTATTTCCATTTAACTTGCCCGTTTGTTGTTGAGTAATTTTTATAAGATATCAGGAATTCCTTAAGCAAAGGCCAAGCCTTTTCATTTATCTTATAGAACTTATCTTTTTGAACTATAAACCCTCTATTCTTCAGTTTTTTTCTATATCTGTCAATCATGTATTTTGACACACCCATTAAATCAGAAGCTATAGACGTAGTCATCCAATCTTCACTGACTGCAGCTAAAAACAATAATTGGCTATCAACCAATATATCATTGAAAGATATACCTAGATAAGCGAAAAATAACTCTTTTAACTTTATTGCATGAGCCGTATTTGCAATTTCAATGATTTTTCTGCTTCCCTTTATTGAGTAGTTTATACGTTTGATTACAAATCCTTCGTTTTCCAAGTCCTTAACAATTTCAACTGTTCTATTAGGAGATTTATGTATAGCTAAAGCTAATTTTTCCATCGTATCAATTCCTTTTACTATGTTAGTGAATGCTTGTATCATGGGCCTATTTAACTTCATATTGTAATTAAACCGATTTACTATATAAATATATCGATTATATTACAATTTATATAAAATACGCCCTTTCATCTAATAGAGTCTGAGGGCGGCTAAACAGCATGAAAGCTTTAAACAGCATAAGAATTGGAAGAAAGGACGAGCGATAGGGGCATAACGCGAGGCAGGGGGGAAGTATCAGACTATTGTTGAGAATTAGGGTTTTGAGGTGGTTTTATTTTTTCTTAATTCAGAAGAAATCTTCCAGCCTTTTAGGCTGGAGTCGCGAGCACCCCGCTAACTATTTCTATTGAAAGGAATATGAAACAGGGAGAGCAAGACGCTGCTCCCTGCATAACATTTGTAGCAGTAGCTTTCTCTCACAAATAAACCTTGCGGTGCGCGACAACGCGCTCCGCTGGAGAACCATGGGACAACAAAAACTTAGCGTGAGCTTTGAGCAAAAAAATGAATACCGACATCGAGCACACAGCGTCGGTATTTCGATTTGGCACTTTGAATGGTGCTCGAAATACAGATACAAAATGTTTGGAAAGGAGGAATACTGTGCGCTGATGGGTGCGTGCATTCGTCGCGCAGCACAAGAGCACGGAATAAAAATTCTCGTGCTCGAAGTTTTGCCAGAGCATGTGCACTGTGCGGTTGAATTGACGCTGGCAATGTCACCTGCATGGGCATTGCATAAGCTGAAAGGAAGGTCGTCATTCTTGCTTTTCCGAAAGCACAGGAAAGCGCGATTGCGCTATCCGCGCGGACACTTGTGGAGCCGAGGGAAGTTCGCGGCTTCCATCGGCTTTGTGCAGAAAGATACCGTCGAGGAATACATCAGGAATCAGCGAGAACACCACAATATCGCGCCGTTTGGAAACCGCACTCCGAACGGAGTGAGGATTTGACGCCTCAGCGTCAAACCTTTAGGGTGCGGAGGCAATGTCATAATTCAATGCAATGATACTAATTGAATGGTCAAAGAGGAAATTAAACTTAATGAT
>JBBSYO010000031.1:0-1809 GCA_038045185.1 Nanobdellota archaeon
GAATGGCGCAAGTCAGAAAAATTCAAGTTCAATCCAAAGACAAAAAAGCCAATTTACAGCATAGACACTCCTCCGCCATACGTAAATTCGCCAATCCACATAGGGCAGGCGATAACTTACTGCTATATGGACTTCTTCGCCCGTTACAGGAGAATGAAAGGACAAGAAGTGCTCTTCCCGTTAGGACTTGACAGAAACGGCCTTCCAATTGAAGTTGCGGCTGAAAAAAAATTCAACATTTCTCCTTTCAAGGCAGGCAGAGAAGAATTTCTAAAAGCTTGCGAAAATCTCCTGCAGGAATCATCGGCAGAGTCAATAGAGTCATTTTCAAGACTGGGAATATCTTTCTCGTCATATAAGCAGGGAAAGAACATAGGAGATATCTACGAAACAGACTCTTCGGAGTATCGTGCTTTAACACAAGCAACATTCATCAATCTATTTAAAAAAGATTTAATTTATGAAGATATCAGAATAAACAACTGGGACACAAAGTTGCAGACAACAATAGCAGACTCTGAAATAGAATATAAAGATATTCCAACATCTTTCAATCACGTCAAATTCAAGGTCAAGGAAACAGGCGAGAATATAACAATTGCCACAACAAGACCAGAATTAATTTGCACGTGCGCAATGGTCATTTTCAACCCAGAGGACGAAAGATATCAAAAACTCGAAGGCCTGACTGCTATAACTCCAATGTTTGAAAAGCAGGTTCCGATAAAAGCCCACCCTCTGGCGCAAAAAGAAAAAGGTTCAGGGCTTGTTATGATGTGCTCAGCAGGCGACGTAACTGACATCCAGTTTTTCCGTGAGCAGGGATTGAAGCCAATAATTGCAATTAACAAAAACGGCACAATGAACTCGCATGCAAAATTCCTCGAAGGCTTGTCTGTGAAAAAAGCCAGAGAGGTTATGATAAACGAGTTAAAAGAAAACGACTTGCTGATAAAACAAGAGCATATCACGCACAGCACCCCAATATCAGAGCGCTCTGGGGCAGAACTCGAGTTTATTGAAATGCCGGAATTTTATCTCAAGCAGATTGAGTTTAAAGACAATATAAAAGAAATAGCAAACAAAATAACATTTTATCCTTCAGAGTCAAAGGAAATGCTTGAAAAATGGGTAGATTCAATAGCAATTGACTGGCCAATTTCAAGAAGGCGTTTCTATGCAAATCCAATTCCTTTATGGCATTCAAGCGATGGAAGTGTAGCAGTTCCTTCGCCAGGCAAATATTACCAGCCCTGGCGCGAGCAAGCCCCACAAGACGCAGAAGTCTTCAAAAAAGGAAAGTTTACAGGAAAGCGTGTAAATCAACTCCCAAATCTTTCGTGGAAAGGCGATGAGCGCGTCTTAGACACATGGTTTGACTCTTCAATTTCAGAGCTGTATCTATTGCAGTACGAAAAAAATCCAGGTTTTTTCAAGAAAGCTTATCCGGCAAGCCTGCGCCCTCAAGGAAAAGAAATAGTTCGTACTTGGCTCTATTACACATTATTAAGAGGATACCTAGAAACAGAAAAACCGGCGTTCAAAGATGTTTGGATACATCAGCACGTTTTAGACAGCAAGGGAAGAAAAATGTCCAAATCTCTCGGAAATGTCATCAACCCGCAGGATATAATTAATAATGAAGGAACAGAATCTCTTCGTTTCTGGAGCGCAATAGAAGGGGATATCTCAAGGGGGGATATGATATGCTCAAGAGAAAGGATAAAGGCAGAGAGCAAAACAATAACAAAGCTTCTAAATGTTGCCCGTTTTGTTTTGCAGTTCAAAAAACCAAAGAAAGCAAAGCTT
>JBBSYO010000032.1:0-2508 GCA_038045185.1 Nanobdellota archaeon
CCCTTTCTCTGCAGCACGCGTTCAAATTCTTTATAAAGTTTCTCAATAACAAGAACGCTCCACGGCTGAAATACAAGGAAGCCCTTCACATTATAACGCAAATCCACAACTTCAGCCTTCTGCAAAATCTCTGAATACCATTCAGAAAAGTTCTCGCTCTTCTTTACCGAAAGCCCCTTGCCGCTTTTGTCAGACATTCCTTAATTAAAAAGAACAACTATTAAAACCTGCTGGAAACAGCAACAATCTTTATATAGGCAAACTCTTCCAAAATTGCTATGGGTAATAGAATCAGAAATGTGCTCTGGAGCATTGTAGGAGCAGCTGCTGTTGCTGGAACTGCTAAACTTGAATTTGATTGGCTCGCAAATAAGGCAGAGTCTTATGCAACTCTTGCACCTGAAACAGTTGGAAGTAGAAACAGCGAATACCTTGCGCTCGATATAAGTAAACCAAGATTTAAACCATGGTTGTTTAACAAATCAGAGCGTCGCAATCCGCAGCTCGTAGCAATTCTTGACCTTCGCATGGTTGGATCTGAAAACTCTGAAATTCCTCGCGACGAACAACTAGGCATAGGACCTGATTTAGAAGATTTGATTAACGAGTGTTATATCGGAAAATATAATTGGCAGGTTGTTTATAAGCCTGGCGTTGAAAACATCCCAAGTTATAACCCACTCATAAAAAGGTATAATGGAAAGCCAGCAACTCCAAAACAGCTGGAAATCATGAAAAGCCTCAATTTTCGTGACCTTCTGCCATTCAAGCCAACAACAGTTTATGGTTCTGTGAATCCTTAAAAATCAAAAAGTCCTTGAGTTTACCACACCTTAAAAGGTGTGGTTTGTGTGGGACTTTTGGATGCTCAAGGAACTACCACACCATAAATGGTGTGGTTTTAGTCAAGTTCCTTGACATAAATCTTCTTGACAAGCAAGAACAGGTTTAAAGATTATTCAAAACAATTTCTTCCATATCGCCAGCTATAAAAAAGCAAGAAAGCAAAAACAAAAATTAAATTCTTACTAAGGCAAACAAGCGTTGCCTTCAGAATTGCAGCGTCCTGACGTACATGAGCCGCCAGCAACATAGTGTCCTGGAGGGATAGGCAAACCGCACCGGTAAATACAGGCTCCGCCAGTAAACTGCTGACAAGTCGCAGTCGTGCACCCGCCTGCAGGAATATTCCCCTCACAATTAGGCACTGGACATAAAGAATATCCGAACATAGCTCCGCCTTGCCCGATAACTTCTGCATCTGCACAAAGCGCCTGACTAACACTCTGCGCAGCAGGAAGATTAGCTGAAGAAGGTTGCGCTATAATAAGCAGACCAGCAACTAAAACGAAAAGTGCCCCAGCAAAAATAAATTTATTCATAGTTGTACCTCCTTATAATTCGTATTAAGGTGAACAGCATAGTATTTGCAAATAAACGCAATTTTTCCAGTTTAAATAAATTGTGGTTGTAAACAGGATACATGGGCCCAGGAGGAATCGAACCCCCGTCAGCCGGTTTCTTCAGTTTCTGGGAATTGTAGTTTTCTCTTCCCAAGACTTCCGAAGCCAGCCGTTCTATCCACTAAACTATGGGCCCTTATAGAACAAGATTAAATGAAGGTTTTTAAGTGTGCTGTTTATTAGAATTTTTGGGTTGAATGCCCCGCAGCTTGCTGTGTCGTAAAAATTCTAATTAGAAAATCGTGAATCAACGATTTTCTTTATGCTTCCGCGACTGCAGCATAAGCTGTTCCTCCAGAGCTTGCTGTTCGTCCTTTGTCAAAACAAAGGACTTGCCAGATGAAACACGTTGCCTCGTCAATTCAGCAAGAAAAACCGCGCTCGCCACGCTAACATTCAAGCTCTCAACCATCCCGCGCAATGGAATCTTCAGGACAACATCAGCGCAGGCAAGAGCAGCATCAGATAACCCTCTATGCTCATTGCCAATCATAAGCGCAATCTTCTGCTTCCCAAAAGAATAATCAAGCAAAGATATAGCCTCGTTTTTCAGCGCAGTTGCAACAATAACATATCCTTGCCCTTTCAAATCATTCAAACACTCATGAATTGAACGAAACGTATGAAACGTTAGCCACTTATGCGCAGACGACGAGCTTTGTTTGCCAATCTTCGCAGGATTCCAAGGTTCAGTTTTATCAAAAATCAAATAAACATCCTGCACGCCAAACGCATCGCAAGTCCTGAAAATAGCTTCTGCGTTGTGAGGGTCATGCACATCTTCAATCACAACTGCAAGACCTGCTTGGCGTTGCGAAACAACGTGTTTTATTTTTTTAAGGCGGTTGTCAGAGACCATGTTATGCAATGCTAATAAAAGTAGATTAATAAACTTTCATCAAAAAGTCCTTGAGTTCGTTTGGGACTTTTGGATGCTCAAGAATGCAATTATCAGCATTCTTGACATCAAGAGCGCAAGAAAATTATACATGACATCCTCCGCACCCAATTCCATTAAGTTAAGATTTTAACATTTAAATAAAAT
>JBBSYO010000033.1:0-1535 GCA_038045185.1 Nanobdellota archaeon
AATGAAAAACGAATACGACTTTGGAATTATCGGCGCAGGCGGCACAGGACTTGCCGCCGCAATGTACGCCGCGCGCCTCGGATTAAAAACCATTTGCTTCGGTCATTCGCATGGCTCGGAAATGTCAATCGGCGGAGTCATTACCACAACGAACGTAGTTGAAAACTATCCTGGATTTATCCGTCTCACAGGGCAGGAATTAGCGGATAAGCTAAGAGAGCACGCTCTTTCTTATGACCTCGTAACAATAAAAGAAGAAAAAGTTATTGAAGTTAAAAAAGAAAAAAATATCTTTGCAATAAAAACAGAAAACGCAGTTTATACAGCAAAAACCCTGCTCATCGCAACAGGAACAAAATGGCGCAAGTTAAACGTGCCAGGCTCAAAAGAGCTTGAAAATCGCGGCGTAGCTTACTGCGCGCTCTGCGACTCCCCTCTTTATAAAAATAAAACCGTTGCAGTTGTCGGAGGCTCGGACAGCGCTGTCAAAGACGCTTTAGTTTTAGCAGAGCACGCAAAGCACGTTTATATCATCTATCGTGGAGAGCAAATACATCCAGAGCCAATTAATTTCAAGCGCGTTCAGCAGAATAAAAAAATAGAAGTTATCAACAACACAAATATCCTTGAAATCAAAGGAAAAGAAGTTGTCGAGTCAGTTATTCTGGACAAGCCATTCAAGGGAAGCAAAGAGCTAAAACTCAACGGCGTATTTGTAGCCATAGGGCATATCTTTCTTTCAGACCTCGCTAAACCACTTGGAGTAAAGTTAAACGAAAAAGGCGAGATAATTATAGACCACAAAACCTCTGAAACAAACATCCCAGGCATATTCGCAGCAGGCGACGTCGCTGATAAACCATTTAAGCAGTCAATTACCGGCGTAGCAGAAGGCTGCACTGCCGCTTATTCGGCATACGAATATATTACAAAGCAGAAAATTGCAAATAGCTAAGACAAAATGGTTTACATAAGCAAAAAAGACGTCGATACGCTCATTAGGGCAATCCCAAAGGCAAGGGAAAAGAGTATAACAAAACTAATAAAAAAGATAAAATTTCCTCCAGCAAAATTAGTCTACACCGATGATAAAAAGCAAATAAAACATTTACTAAGAAGAGCGTTCAAAGAAAAGAGAAAAATCAAGATAAACTATTATAGCTTTTCTTCAGACGAAATCACGAATAGAGTAATAGAGATTTACAAATTTCATAACGACCATATTATAGCCCATTGCAACCTAAGAAAAGAAGAAAGAACATTTATTATAGATAGAATCAATAAAGCCGCGCTATTAAATGAAAAATATCGCATACCAAAGAATTGGACCCCAGAAAGCATCATCTTAAACAATTAACCGATGCCTGAAAAGATAAGAAAGCCTTACAAAATCGAGCATCTAATTAATTGGTATCATGGGAATTTCTGCGTAAAGCATGAAAACGATACAATAGAGCACTATGAAGAGATGAGGAAAATAGCCTTATCTTGGAATATTCCAGAAATGACGCATAAAGAGTTTGTCTTTAGGATAA
>JBBSYO010000034.1:0-1475 GCA_038045185.1 Nanobdellota archaeon
TACAGAGAATTTGGATAATTGGATTGCTCTTCGTCCCAAATTCTCTGTCTGGAGATGTCAAGATGTCACAAACATCTTGAGCATGATCAAGAATCGAAGATTCTTGACAATTCGAATGAACGGTAACATAATCAACCGAATTCTCCATAAGTTTGAAACGGCAAAACCTTGCCTTTTTAGAGGCTGCAAACATCAAAAATTATAGATTTTTGAATGCCTCGAGAACTGGAAGTTCTCAAAGTTTTGCAGATTGATTATAACGTGGAACATAAATAATTGAACATTGTTTTTATGTTCCCCGAATATAGCAACAGATAACCTGTTCAATTATTTAGGTCTGTTGCGATAATTCAAACTTATCTAAAAGAGGTTTTGACTGCGCTGGGAGCTTCTCCGCCGTGCCAAGTGAAGCGGGGACGCACGCGCATAGGATAAATGCGCTCTGAATTGTCGTCGAGTATGAGCGCAGAGCCTTTGAATTGCGGAAGCTCGTCCATTTTTCTATTAATATGCTCGATAATGTATGACTGCATAATCTGATTTAATGCTTCAAGGTCTTGCTGCGATGTGAGTTTGTGGGAGATAACGATGTCGGATTGCGTCATGACATCGCGGTGGATTTGTCCGGGCTGTTGTGTTGCCAGCACAAGGGAGATGCCTGGCTGGCGGCCTTCTCTTAAAATCTGAACGAGAGATTCAGTTGCAGGCGTCTTGCCTTCACGGGGAAGAAACTCATGCGCCTCATCGATAAAGAGCCAGACAAGTGGCATGTCGCGGTTTGTGGCGTGCGCGAGATAGTCAATGCCGTGCTGCAAAGATTGAAGCTCTTCTTTTTTGCGCTCGTCCATGCGTTCATTGAATAACTTTCGCGAGATTAAGCTGATAACAAGTGCTCGCACGTTGAATGCGCTTGTGGCGCTGTAAACAGATAGGTCGAGCACTGTGGTTTGACCGCCTTTCACGAGGGATTTTACTTGTGTGCCTTCTGCGTTCATGGAAAACACGCCCCAGGTTTCAGCCGCGTCTAACAGGGCGAAGATTGAGTTTTTAGTATCGTGTGATGTCTGTGCATCGCGCTGTATCTGTTGTTTAATGTCTTTGATTGTGTAGATGTTTGATTGCTGTTTTAGATGAGAAAGTGTCCGAGCTAAGAGAGTGCCTTCGGGAGAAGTCATTGTAAGATTGAAGATGGAAAGCCAATCGTCTATGTCTAACTCGGCTGTACTGAGCGCGAAGGTGTCATCGAATGGAATTCCCTTTTCCTTATAATCTTCTGCCTTGCCTTTTGGCACGAGGACGCGCACATTGAGTTGCTTGGTTTCTAAATTCCATTCCCGCAAGAGCGCAGCATCTTTTTCGTTTTTGAATTTCATGGTCCAAAAGATTCCCATGGTGTCAAATATGAGTGAACCAATGTTGCGCGCCAGTTCAGGCGCAAGGTTAGAGAGTTCTTCGGCGATGACTCCGAGCGAGTA
>JBBSYO010000035.1:0-1204 GCA_038045185.1 Nanobdellota archaeon
TGATTGTAACAAAGCTTATATATAGACCACTAAGTTAGTTTATAATGCAAAAGAAAATTTTTCTTGCAGGTTTAATCCTATTTTTCCTTAGTGCTGGAACTGTCCAAGCTGACCATGTTTCCTGCGGTGGCTACATCAGCGACTCCACTGTTTTAGATTCAGGCCTCAACTGCACAGGAAATGGCTTAATAATTAACGCCAGCAATATCGTGCTCGACTGTAATGGTCACACTATCCAAGGGAACAACTACGTCGGCACTGGCATCTACAATCCAGGTTTCCAAGATGTCACAATAAAGAACTGTGTTATCCAGTCATTCAGTAACGGCCTCTACCTTCAAGATTCCAACTCCAGCACTCTCCAGAACATCATTGCAAACAATAACAGAGGAGGGATTACATACGGCCTCTATATCTCCGGCTCAAACAACGTCCTCCAGAATATCACCGCAAACAACAACTTTGGAGGCACCTACTCATACGGACTCTACGTCATCGGCTCAAACAACACACTCCATAACATCACCGCAAGCAACAACATGTACGGTCTCGACGTTTACACCTCCAATAATAACACCTTCCAGAACATCCAAGCATCCAACAACTACCACGGCTTCCGGTTCATAGGATCAGGCAGCACCTTCCAGAACATCCAAGTCTCCTACAACAACTTCATCGGTCTCTCCATCATCGGCTCATCCAACACACTCCAGAACATCACTGCAAACAACAACGAAGAGGGTATTTTCGTCACCTCCTTCGGCGGCATCTCTTCCAATAACACCATCTCCTCCTCCACCGTCTACTCCAATACCAACGGCCTCTATCTCTCTGGCTCAAACAACACCGTCCAGAATATCCAAGCCTACAACAACTCCTACGCGGGCCTCTACATTTTTGGGACAAACAACACAATCCAAAACATCACCGCTTTTTCCAACACCCAGTACGGCCTCCTTCTCCGCTTCTTATCAGGTAGCACAATCCAAAACATCATCGCAAATAACAGCAACGGCGTCGGTCTCCGCCTCCTCGACTCCTCCTCAAACACCCTCCAGAACATCAACGCCTCTTTCAACAAATACGGCGGTGTCTCCCTCGAAAACTCCCATAATAACATCCTTCAAAACATCAAAGCTTCCTACAATTCCACACTCTTCGCCAGCAACGGCGTCGGCCTCTCCGGCTCCAATAATAACATCCT
>JBBSYO010000036.1:0-3118 GCA_038045185.1 Nanobdellota archaeon
AACATCATGTTATCATAGGTTTATTTATGATAACATCCCCAATTGGGTGGCAAGCATAAACTATTTTATGAATAACTGTGAAGGTTTATATGACTTCGCCATGCCCTATCAAGCGCCAGTGATTGTTAACGTTTCTTGCTATGGCGATGTTCTCTCCATTGAATGGGACGATGGGAATTCTGAGGGCGAGTTCAGCCTCATTGTTTTTGATTTTCTTGACAGTGCCGACGCTCACTGATGTATTGATGCTTAGCAGGAGCATCTCGTTGGGTTTGATTGGATCGACTGCTGTCTGCTGCTGTGTTCCAAGCATTTGATCGAAGAGTTTGTATTTCATTGCGAGCGTGTATGCTGGCTCTGGGAGTTTGCCAATGTGTGAAACTATGGCTCCTGAAAGCGCGTCGGCTTTTCCGAGAGACATGTCGAGTTCAGTTTCGATTGACATGCTTCCTCCAGGAGTTATATAGTCAAGTTTGTGGCTGCCCTTGAAGAGTGCTCTAACTTTGGTTTTGAGCGTCTTGTATGAAAGATGATTTGCTTCTTTGATGGCGAGACCTGGCTTGATTTCTATCTCGTCGCCGACTTTGAGCGTGCCTTGCTTGAGCGTGCCGCCGAGAACAGCGCCGTTTAGCTTGTCTGGCGTTGTGCCGGGTTTGTTGATGTCAAAACTTCGCGCGACAATAAAGAGCGGGTCTCCTGTTGTGTTGCGTTCAGGCGTTGGTATTGCGCAGAGAGCTTCGTAGATTTTGTCAATGTTAACTTCCTGCTGGGCAGAGACTGGAATTATTGGGGCGTTTTGTGCGATTGTGTTGTGCACTAATTTTTTGAGTGCTTCATAGTTGGCTCTGGCTTGTTCTTTTGTGACGAGGTCGATTTTATTTTGGATTATTATTGCATGGTTGATGCGTTTTGCTTGAAGTGCGATGAGGTGTTCGCGCGTTTGAGGTTTGATTCCTTCATTTGCTGCTACTACGAGAATGGCTGCGTCTACGATTGCTGCGCCAGATAACATTGTAGCCATGAGCATCTCGTGACCTGGGGCGTCTACGAATGAAACATATCGCAGCGGTGTGCCTTTGTTTTCACGGTTTATACCTGAGTGGTCTTTGGAGAGCAAGATGTCTGCGTAACCTAAGCGGATAGTAATGCCTCGCTTTAGTTCTTCTGAATGCGTGTCAGTCCAGCGACCTGATAGTTTGTGAAGAAGAGTTGTTTTGCCGTGGTCAATGTGACCGCACATGATGATATTAAGCGTGGGAATGGTTTCGTCGAACTTTGTCATAAATGTAATGCGCAAGAGGGTATTTTAAAGGTTTGTTCTTTGGTGTTATTGAATCAAATAGTATGCAGAATATCCTGCCACTCCATAAACTGCGGCTTTGGCTAATTCAATTCCTGTGGCCAGGGCAAGCCTTCTCCAGATTCTATTCTGATAATATCCATTGTTTTGACTGGTACGCCATAATGTATACCCGGGAACTAGATTCATAACAATCTCACGCACACTGATTTCCATGCACTCTTTCATTCCTATTTTGTCAAATGAAGTATCTTGGATAGGTTTTGTTTTTCTTCTATCTGGTTCTTCGACCAATTTTTCTATATTGGGAGTTGTTGTCATAGAATTCTATTCTTCGTTAATCTGGGAAATTCCATTTTTATGCAGTTGGAGCAGCTTCGACCTTTGCCTCTTTGGGCTTGTTTTGGTCGGGGAACATCTCAGCTAGCTTTTTGTGACCCTGTTTGTTGATTACAAGATTGATTTGGGAGGTTTTCTCAGAGAGGCGACTGCCACGCACAGTTTTTCTTAACCGAAGTCCTTTTGGCGTGTAACGCTTTTTCTTGCCTTCGCGTCGAGGTCGTTTGTGCATTCCCCAGCCCTTAGTGAGTAATACTCTCTTTAGTTCAGGACCTTCAACATCTTTTTTATGCGGGAAACCTGCATTGTCTGAAGCGCCTGCAATTGTGAGTTCATAACCTTCGAGGTCTGCGCTAATGTCAGAGCCTTTAAGGTTTTCTCCCACGTGTTTTCCAATAAGTGTTTCGCTCGTGCTTTCGAGTTTCCATGTTTTACCATTCTTCTCTGCAAGATTTAGTTTGAAAGGCATACTGTGATGAGAAAAAATGGCTTTTTAAAGATGTCGCTATGTTTGAACCATCCGCACAGCATATTTTGTTTTGTCTTCTATTTCAAATTGATACCCCTTAGCGCGCAGCTCTTGAATCTCTTTCAAAATTCGATTATATAATCTTCTGTCGACTTGTGCTGGGTTTGATATTGGTTCTATTCCAAATGGTTCTGTTCGTGATGAAGAATCTCCTGTTCTTCCTGCTCCACCCCAACCCCACCTAGAAACGTCATCCGTGTGAACAGATAGAACAGCGTAACCATCCAGAATTCTTTCAACGAGTGCTGTTTTGGTAATAGTCGGAGTATCTTTAGGATATGGCGAAAAGCCAGAAGAAATAGTTGCCTGAAATGAATAATTACTGACTTCCATTGTAAGCCCAGGGAAAGGGTCTATATTTCCTGCAGTTCTTTTCTTTGCAAGAGGATGTTCTTCAATAGTTATCTTGACCACAATAAAAATCGGCAGGTATAGTATTTAAGGTTTACCGTGGCTGATTATGCAACACCCCACTTAGAATTCTTGCGTTGCTTTATGGACTGGATTTCCTGCAGTACGCGAAGCTCGTCTGCGGAAAGAAGTTCTTTGTGTTTTTTGAAGGCTTTGAATTGGGACTCGGAGAGATTGGCGTATAGATATTGTGTGACTTTGAGCTGGCGGTCGAATGTTACTCCTGGCAGAGAAATGGCAATTTCCTGTCCTGCTTGTGCCTCTTCCACATTATGCTTATCTGCCTGTATTGCTTTGATATGAGCTATGCTATTGTCGTTTTCATCTATCAAAGGTATGCGGGATTTGAGTGTGCCTGCCTGAATGCGCACGCCGAAAATAGCAGGATTGGAGTTTCTGAAGACAAATTGAGGAAGAATTTCAAGCTTGCAAATAGTTGCGAGCCCCATGAGTTTTTCTTTTTCAATTTCTTTCAAGAGGTTCTGGCGCCATTCCTGAACTTTTTCAATTAGCTTGTAGACCACTTCGTCTGTGAACAC
>JBBSYO010000037.1:0-12469 GCA_038045185.1 Nanobdellota archaeon
TTCTGAGCGCATTCAAGAACAAGGTGTTCTTGATGAGTCCACACAAACCACACACTAAACATTTATAAAACTAAGCTTTATCAGTTTCCATGCGACCGATATTGGTTTGTTGTGATAGGGACGGCACAATCAACCGGGATGATAATAATCTTTATCTTGGAAAGTCTCCGGACTGGAGAGGACAGCTTGAGATTCTTCCTGGCGTTGCCTCAGGCATACTAAAGATTAATGAAATTCCCGACTCACATTTAGTTGTAGTTACAAACCAATCTGGCGTAGCCATTGCAGATTCTGAATTTGCAGAATTAACTGAAGAACGCGTTGGCGAAGTAAATTTCGAAATAGGCTCCCGGCTGCGCGCGAAAGGATGCCGAATTGACGGGTTCTTTGTATGTCCCTATGTAGATAGTGCCTACGTTGCGCAAGCACGCGACAGGGGCAGAACAATAAACCCCGATTATATACAGGACGGCTGCCGCGACCTCAAGCCAAATACTGGTCTTCTTGAGAAAGCTGCAGCAAAAGTAGGTTTAGAACTTAATCAATGCTCACTCTACGTCATAGGTGATAGATTCACTGATGTAGAAATGGGGTTAAATGGCGGCGGAGTTGGAATTTTAGTCGAGAGTCCTAAAACGCGAGAACTCGGCGACCTAAAAAAGACTCGCAAGCTGATGAGCGAGCACCCTGGCCAGGTATATGTTGCGGACGCATTTGACGCAGCCGCACGAACTATAGTTGAACTTGCAGCCGCACGAACTGATTAGAGAAGTTTGAATTAATCAATCTGCAAAATTTGCAGCCTCTAAAAAGGCAAGATTTTGCCGTTTCAAACTTATGGAGAATTCGAATGAACGGTAACATAATCAACCGAATTCTCCAGACAGAGAATTTGGGACGAAGAGCAATTCAATTATCCAAATTCTCTGTATCTTAGAGAACTTTGAGCAATTTTGCAAAGTTCTCATTAATTCAGCGTTTCAACGCCCTTCTTCGTAAAAGCCACGAGGCGTATTCCCATCGGGATAGAAAGAAGCGCAGCGATAACTGCCATGTGCTCTTTTCCTGTGCCAGAAGCAAGCGAGAGATGCGCCTCAAACTCAGAAAATTTTCCCTTCAACTTTTCAATCATTGAGTTGCGCAGCTCAAACAAGGGAAGCGTGCTGTCAACGATAACCTCTTCCGCATATTCGGGTGTCGGATAATCAGTTGCAAATGTATTTTTAATAAGAATAATCTTGTCCCAACTGCCATGATTAATGAGCGCACTCACCTGTCCCCATCCTTCCTTGTCTGCGCCGAGAAATGCCACGAGTTCCATAGCGTGTTGCGTGCACGTAGGTTTATAACTATTATCGTATTCTGGAGATTATGGCGCGGGATATTCCTTTGAGTGAAATTACATTGCGAAGATATGAGAAGCCCTATGCTTCTTCTAAACGTGAACTGGTTAGAAAGACCTGTTTAAGCCTTGGTTTATTGCAGCCAGGAGACTCCAGAGATATTATTGTGGATATTATGCTGGCGTTAGACATAGCGCGCAAAGAAAAGACAGAACTCACCTCGTTTGACATCATTGAAAAAGTAAAGGAAATACGCAAACAGCACAATCTTGAGGAACGCGGGCTTGCCGAAAGCAACGTTCGTCGTCAGCTCAAACGGCTTCGCGATTTGATGTTAGTCGACAAGCGCAACAATCTTTATCGCCTAAGCGAGTTCGAATCGCTTTCGCATCTCTTCACTCACAAGATAGAAGGTTTTCTTATACCTCAAACCATTGAGCGCGTTAAGGACTATTTAAGCCAGATAGATAATGCGCAATAGTTTATTCGTTCAAAATTATAGCAAACAACTGTCACAAAACCCTTCGGGTTTTAACCTCGCACTAAAGCCTCAAGAAATTTTATTTCTTGATGGTCATCAAGAATGTAGATTAAGCATCGTCAAGAATCTATGATTCTTGAGCGCATCCAAGAATTCAATTGCAAGAGAAATATTTTATGAATTTCTCTGCACAGAGAATTTTCACAATAAATTCTCTTGTGTCAGAATTCTTGGTGTCTTGAGATGCGAGGCTTGTCGTGGTTTTGTGGCTGCAGGAGAAATCTTTGGCAAACCAACCACGAACTAAAGTTCATAGATTTCTGCTAGCATTAATAAAAAACCGTAAGGCCTAATCTATCAGGTTACAGCATCGAGAAGTTTCGATTCGAGACCTTGTATCGCCTTCAGTCTTTCTAAAACATTAGAAAGGATTTGTGAAACGCGCGAGTTACAAACACCGAGCGCTCGCCCTATCTGAGCATGAGTGAGACCCTCGTAATAGTATAATATTAGGGCGAGTCTGTCACGACAAGATAATCCGCTTAGAATAGTTTCCTTAAAATGCCTTCTATTCATATTAGACTCGACCTCAGACTCCGGCAAATACATCGAACCGTTCGTAACTTTTGCGTAACCAGTTGGTGTGTTTGCATACGGTCCTGAATCTCTGTTTTCTGAACGCCGCGTTCGCGGAGTTAAAGATATTAACTTTCTTGACGTTGAATCTTGTTTAATGCTTTCCGCTCTTCCACCTTGAGTGCGATAGAATTCATCAAGAGGAATCATTAGTTGGCTGGCAATTTCCTCATCTGACGGTTCTATCCCAGTTTTTATTTTAAATGCCTCTCTTATTGCTTCCGCCCTCGCTGTTCTATGACGAACCATTCTGGGAACCCAATCTATACTGCGCAAGCCATCAAGAATAGCCCCTTTAATACGCTGCGTGGCGTAAGCTTCAAAGTCCACATTTTTAAGTTGGTCGTAGCGATTTATTGCGTCCATAAGACCAAGTGTGCCTGAAGAACAAAGTTCCCCATGTTCTTCGCTACGAGGCAAACTCTTTTTTAATTTCTTAGCCACGCGCTCAACTAAATAAATATATCTCTCAATTAAAAAGTTTCGTGCGTCTTCTCCTCCTTCGCCCTGCGCCGCAGCCCATAATTCGTTTAGAGGACGGTTGCTTAATTCATTATAAACTCTCTCCCGCCTTAAATATTCAGAAGTGCAATTCTGCGCAGGAGCAGGCATATTGCCGTTATGTTCATAGGGAGTCCTGCGAATAGGGCGTCTTGATGTAAGCGCGGCTTCAGAACACGTTGTTAAATCAGGCGGTATTAAATCCATGTTGTATTAATTAAACTATTTTTGACTGTTTTTAAAACTTTAGAATTCCACTCGTCTATGACGAGTGGTTTAACCACTCGTGGAATTCTGAGGTGCTCAAGAATAATATATTCTTGACATTACTGTTTTTGTTCTATAAACAATTCTGGAAGATACGTGATAATTTAGCCAGAATCCTCCATCTTTACCGCTTGCTGCTTTCCACGCGTTCCCACGCGCGTTTAAAAGAACGGCCCCATAAGCGACGGTCAAACATAACGCGCGCCCAGATATATGCGCGCATAACAATAAGAAAAATGAACCAAGCCAGATGCTGCGGTTTCTTAATCATGCGAAGCGAAAATACGCCAATAGATATTTCATTCATGAGTGAGCGCACTTTAGAAACTCCGAATCGTTTATTCAGTTGATAAAAACGCGCAGCTGTTCGTTTCTTTTGCTTTATCCAGTCAATCAATGTCGTCGGATAATGCACGTATACGAGCGCCTGCGGTTCATAAATTGTCCGCGCCTGCTTTTGCCATATGCAATGTGTGATAAAGGCATCGTCAGCAAGTGTATCAACAGGAATATCCTGCACAAGAGAGGCACGCACAGCATAGAGATATCCAGAGCAGAGCACATTTTGCCTCGCGTGGCTTTCTCTCAAACGCAGACGATGAAAAGTCTCTGCTCCGAGAAGCGCCCAATAGTTAAGCATAGTGTTTGATTTATTTGCAGATACAACTCTGCCCGTGACTGCGCCCGCACGATTATCAGCGAAGTGAGAAATCAATAGGGATATGGCATTTTTTCCCATGTAAACATCCCCGTCAGTAAGAACCACAATATCTCCTCTAATTTTCCTGAACGCAATATTAAGTGCAGTTGGTTTGCCCTTCCCGGGGTCAGCCAGCACACGTATATGTTTATGTTTGCGCGCAAACACATTGGCTGCCTCCAAGGTATCTTTATCCGGCGCAATAACCAATATTTCATAAGGAGCTGAAATGTTCTGGTTCAGGACAGCCAATATGGCCCGCCCAATAGTGTGAGGCTCCTTAAAGGACGTGATTATGACTGACATCATTGCATTTCCCCCAGTACTTGCTCGGCAGAGATGCTTTTCACGAGGCGCTCGCTGTACTCATTGCTTCGTTCAGGAAAATAATCGTACAAGTAAGGCGAAATAATCTTGTGCAAAAGACCGTATCCCTCGACTTCATGCGGACTCGTGCAGAAGAAAAGTGCAATAGTTTTTTTTCCCAAGCCAAGCGCAACATGCAAAGCGAAACTGTCTGAGCATATAATCCAGCCGCACTTTTCAACGAGTGCTGCAAACTCGCGCTTGGTGTTTTTCGGGTCATTATGATGAACCAAGATTTTTTCTCTTTGCAGTTCTCCTACAAATTTCTTCTGAAACTCAATCTCATTAGGCCCGCCGAAGAGCAGCACTTCGTATCCATTTTTATGGACTGCCTTAATAAATTCCTTCAGGCGAGCAGGATGCCAGACTTTAGAAGGCCAGCGCGCAGACGCACCCATATGAATCCCCGCGACTTTCTTGCCATCCAAGTTATTCTGCATAAAAAAGCGCGAGGCATATTCGCGTTCTGATTCCTGAAGAACTAAGTTATATCTTTTATTAGAAGGCGGTATCTCTGCAAGTTCAGACATCATATCCTGGTAAGTGCGTTTATTGCTCTTCTTAAGAGCATCATCAAATACAGTATTAAGATAATATTCCGCTCCAGTATTGAACGCCGCGGGATAATTGCCTTCGCAGTAGAACCCATATTTCTTTTTTGCGTCTATTTTTACCGCAAGTTCCGTCGCTTCAGTTTCCATGTCAAAATTGTAAAGAAAATCAAATGACTCATCAATCACGCAAGGCATTATTAAAACTCGCGTTACAAATGGCAAACCAACAAGCATCTCGCTAATAGACGGGCGCGTTACCCAGGTAATATTTGAATCAGGATATTTATTCTTAATCGCCTCAACAAGAGGGATGGTGCGAAGCACATCTCCATCTGCGCCTAACTTAATAATAACAATCTTTTGCATACTATCGGGAAGAAAAATCCTTTTTAAGGGTTGCTACCTGCCTTATGGATGCGTATTTACATTGCAGGCAAGCTTTCAGACGAGGCAGAGCGCACACGTTTAGAAGAAATAGATAAAATCTGCCAGGAACTTGGATTTAAAACTTTCCTGCCGCACAGAGACGTGGGTCTTGTCCGAGGCATGCATGACGCAGAACGTGTCTTTCAGGGCGATATAATCAAAGGATTTGCCTGCTGCGATGCTGTAGTGGTTTCTCTTGAAGGTTTGCACATAGGCAGCGGGACTGCATGGGAACTCGGATACGCATACGCGAGAAATATACCTATCATTGGAATCAAAACAGACGAATCTGTCGACGAAGCTATTGATTACTTGAGCCCAATACTTATTGCTTCCACAAAGATTACAACTTCAATAAATGAGCTAAAACAAGCGCTCCGTGCACTCAAAACCTAAAAGTCACAAAACCTGCTGGTTTTAACCCCGCACTAAAGCCTCAAGAAATTTTATTTCTTGATGGTCATCAAGAATGTAGATTAAGCATCGTCAAGAATCTATGATTCTTGAGCGCATCCAAGAATTCAATTGCAAGAGAAATATTTTATGAATTTCTCTGCACAGAGAATTTTCACAATAAATTCTCTTGTGTCAGAATTCTTGGTGTCTTGAGATGTGGGGCTTGTTCGTGGTTTTGTGACCGCCGGGAAAATCCGCGGCAAAAACAACCGCAGACTAAAGTCTGCGGATTTTAACGAGTGTTAATCAAGTAATTTGGTCGATTCAGTCGTGTGCTCACCGCGCCAGCCGTCTTGATAGGACTTCTGGCGTTTCAGTTCAGTAAATGATTTGCAATAAAGATAGAGTCTCGCTCCAAATGCCTGCATAGTCCACCATATCTCTTGCAGATTGCGCGGGAAGGTAAGTGCAAACCACGCCCCCCATTTCATCTCATTGACGAAAGATTTAGTGCGAGGCATGTCTGGCGCAATATTGTTAAGATTCTCGTGCGCCTTCACGTTGCGCACTTTCTGCGCCAGCCAATCTTTCCAACTAGTTGGATTTTTGACAAACACTTCTGCATCAGGCGCATATATTATTTTAAATCCTTTTTTCCAGAAGAGATATGGAATAATGCTATCTTCTGATGTGTTCAATGGAAAATCCGTGATAACATTCTTGCGTATTGCAAAAAGATAACCAGAACACTCAAAGAAAAGATTATTGGCAGAATAATATCTTCGTGCGCGGTCGATTCCAGAGAAAAAGAGGTGCGCCCAATACCCGTACTTCGTGCTACGGTTGTCAATAGAAACAGGTCTGCCAGTCACACATCCAACTTTCTTATCTTCAAATGCTGCGACTATGGCTTTGACAGCGTTATCCGAGACAAATACATCTCCATCTGTCAGAATAAATATTCCGTCGCTGTTTTCAGATTTCAACTCCTGAAAAAGCAGATTAAGTGCATAACTCTTTCCTTCTCCAGGGTCAGGATAAAAATTAAATCGTTCATCGCTCACATGCTGCCTCAAAAACGTCTCAACTTCAGGAAATGGGTCAACAACAGTCACACGCAAATCTTTGCGTGAAGACTGCCTCAAAAACGTCTCAACTGCACGCAATGTGGTTTTTGGCTCGTTGTAAGAAGTAATAACAACATCAATCATATTATACGCACTCAATTGGATAATCTGATGGGCGCACCAGCACAATTTTTTCGCCGTTATCTTTTTTGGCTTCGATACGGCACTTTTTTTGCCCCTGCTTGCCTATATCAGAAAGTTCAATGCTGACCACACTCAGCGCTTCCCCTGCAAGCTTTATCCTGTCCCCTGCTTTTACAAGTTCAGCCGCCTTCTTCATCCAATAAGAGCGAAATACACACTTATAAACTTTATCGGATAGAGCAATACTATGAATCATGCTATTATTCTCTGTTCTGGCGGACTCGACAGCGTCGTGTGCGCCCACTACGTTAAAAAGAAGCTTAATTATTCTTCTCTGACTATTCTTTTCTTCAACTATGGACAGCGCTCACTCAAGGCTGAGCGCAAGGCAGCACGAGCGTGCGCTGCAGAAATAAAAGCCAGATTTATTGAATTACAGCTCAAACTAAATTATCTTGGCGTGCCCCTTATACAAAAGACTAAGCGCATCAGAAAACAAAATAGCCTGCGCGATACGCATCGCGAACATTCAATATGGTATGTTCCCGGACGCAATACACTGTTTTTGAGCCATGCATTATCTCTTGCAGAAAGTTGTTCTGCATCAAAGAAAAAAACCGACATTTTTGTAGGATTCAAGTGCGAAGGTCGCGAACCCTATCCTGATACAACTCCTGCATATGTAAAAAGCGTCAACCTGCTCGCGCACACTGCTTTCAAAAACCTATCAGTTCGTGCGCCGTTTATCAAAAAGGACAAGGAAGACATAATAATCCTTGGTCAGAAATTAAACGTTAACTTAAGCGCAACAATGAGCTGTTATACCCCAACATTGCGCCACTGTGGGACATGTTTAGCCTGCCGTTTGCGAAAGCAAGGCTTTTATTGGGCCAATGTGCAGGATCCTACTTCTTACTCTGCCTGACTGCCTGCGCAATCAAATCGCACATATCTTCTATTAAATTCTCCCAGGCAAATTTTTTCACGTCTTCATGGGCTTGTTTTCGCATGGTTTGATACGGCTTTGCAAGCGCGCTGTCTAAAAGAGTCGCAAGTTCGGTAGCATTATCAAACTTGAACAAGAACCCATTTTTTCCATGATTGATGACTCCTTTGTTGCCCTCATTATCTGACCCAATAACTAATCTTTCCCGCGCCATAGCTTCAATGAGTGTCTGAGG
This sequence comes from Nanobdellota archaeon, assembly GCA_038045185.1. Classification (GTDB taxonomy): domain Archaea; phylum Nanobdellota; class Nanobdellia; order Pacearchaeales; family GW2011-AR1; genus JBBSZK01. Next base: position 8,063 of record JBBSYO010000037.1, read on the forward strand.
CATGCCCTCGCGCAGCGACGGCAATACGTAAATTTTTCCAGAATCAATTTTGCGGACTTTCTGAACCATATCATAAATCGCCCCAGTGAAAATAACTCTGGTTGTTAGTTGTTTATCTCTAACTATTTTTCGCAGGCGTGCAAGATAGTCTGCTTCAGCAGGTCCAGCAATCTCAAGGACAGCCTTCTTATCTTTGATAAGCGCAAACGCTTCAATAAGAACCTCCAGATTTTTTATAGGGCTTACTCTGCCGAAATAAAGAATCTTATGCTCTTCAGGTCCTTGAGGGAGTGCAAAAAGCGCAGGCATGATTCCATTCGGTATGTAGGCAATTTTATCCTTGCGCACACCCATTTTTTCAAGATATACTGCTTCCCATGGCGCAATAATCACGATTTTGAAGAAGCGATTAAGTGTAGTCGGCCCTATAAACCTATCATAAAATTGCACAGACCATTTAGCAAGCAACGAGCGTGTCGAATTATCGCTGAGAAACGGGGCATGCGTAACAAGAATAACTGGCACACCAATTTTTTCTCCAAGAGTCAGCGCCCTCGTTGTATGTGGATGTCTATACGCATGCACAATCATCACATCAGGCTTGAATACCTGCGCTTCCTTTTCAAAATTCCATGATAAATAGCTTTCTCCCCCCAACTTGCGCGCAGGAAAGCGCGTAATCCGAACGCCCCCAATAGTGTCTTCTCGAGATGCAGTATCAGAAGAACCCTTGGTAAAACATGAAGAAAATATCTGCACCTCATGGCCCTTCTGTGCCAAAAGTGCTGCCTCCTGCTTCACACGAGCTCCCACGCCGCACACTCCAGCAGTGTAATTAGTTAATTCAAGGATGCGCATGACTCAAGATGTTTTTTTGCTATTTAAATATCTGGATATGGCAAAAGGACGCTCATGTTTTCCCACTCCGTGCGCCCTTGCTATTCGTGAAGGACGTTGCAAATTGGTAAAAAACTTATGTCGTTCGCTATGGGGGCTTTGAATAACCTCTCTCTTATTTTCTTTCAAAGTCCTTCATAGAGAATTTTGACAGTTTCTTGAGGGTTTTTCAAAACTCTCTATAACCGAGCTCCCGCTAAGAGATAAAAAAAGAAAAGAAAAAAAGAAAAAGTTATTGTTCTTAGCTTTAAGCTGTAACTGGCGTCAAGGTTGTAGCCGTGCTACCAGTGTACTTCTTATTGACTGCAACATCAGGTTTCTGCGTTCTCAAGGCTGTAGCTGCGTTTGTAGTGTCGTCAGCAGTGTAACCTGCGACAAGCACCGCAATCTTGCTTGATGCCCATGGAGACGTGAATGATTGGATCAAATACGACCCGCTTCCAACTCCTGTTCTCGTGGTGAAATCTGCTCCACAAACTGCTGTATCACTTCCTGTAAGAAGTTTAGCAGCTGCTTTGTTGATACAGCTTCCTCCAACAACAACAAGGTTCTTAGAGCTCACAGTTGCAACTTGGCTGTCTGTTACGACAATGTTTCCAAGTGCACCGCTTGCGCTCGTGTCCGTAGCCTCAGCTTCAGCAACGTAAACCATTGATTCAATCTGGTCGTCAGGATAGCTTATCTCCGCAGATATTTGGTCTGTGTCGCTCTTGTCCAAACTGAACAAGGTTCCCCAGAAGTCCATATCTTGGTAGACATCCCTATCGCTCTCAAGCTGGATTTCGTTTCCAAGAGACGCACTGTCAGAACCATAAGTTCTAACGATATCAGTAACTCCGATATCATTGTTGCCTCCATCGTAACCTCCATCGAGTGTTACAATAGCCGCTTCATAGTTTGTGCTGTCATCTCGTTCTTCGAAAATAATCAACGCTGGTCGGACAATGTTTCCGCCTTCAGGGCTGACTAAATATACGTTTGCTGCAGTACCTGCGAGATTAGCGCCAACAGCGCCTAATCCAGTAAAGTTATAGGTAAGTTTTCCTACAGTAACTGAAGCACCCGAATTTACGTTAGAAGCATTGAAAAGATTTCCACCAATTGTCCAGTTATCATCAGCTGCTGATTGTCCATCAGCAAGAGCGAAACTGGTAAATCCATCCCCATCAGGGAAACTTATGGATGTAACGTTGGTAGGAGCAGCTCCGCCATAATTGGCCATGCTAAAGTTAAGCCTTGTAGGCTGGTAGAATGCAACCTTTGCACCCTTCGACGTTAATATCGTCGGGAACATCAATAGCTGAGTAGCTGTTGAAGTCTCAGGTGTATTGAACCGTGCTTGCCTAAGCTCTTGTGCAACAGTTGAAGCACCACTATAGGTAATAGTCATAGTCTTTCCTTCGACTGTAGCGGTTATTGTTCCTTCAGTGGTTGCCGAATAGTCTGCCTGGTCGCCTGTGAAAACATTTTTCAAGGTAATGTAGTCATCAGTTGGCCTTGCGGCATCTGAAGAGTTATATATGCTAACCACTTCATAGAGTCCGCCTCCGTCCTTATCGTTTGCGATAACAACGTATTGTGATTTATTCACATTTGTCAATTCGACAGTTCTTATGGCATCTCCATCACTATCGGCGAGAATCATGCCTCCGAGTCCAGAACCAGTTGTAACTCCTTCAGCAGTGGTCTTGTTATAAGCCCACGTGACGGTCTTTGCTTCAGATGCAGAACTACTTCGGAAGTTTATGTTCATCTTATCATTTCCAGAAGGACTCACTTTGATGATTTCTCTGTCTTCAGTGTTATCGAGAGGAGTACTTACTCCATTAAAATCGATTTTAAACGAACCGAAAACAGGGTCAACAAATGCTCCTCCGGGGAATATAGCATCTTCATCGCTATCTCCCGCCGCAGCTTGTACATCTAATCTGCCAATATTGGTCAGGGTTGTTCCCGTTCCGTTGGCAAGATAGAATTCAGCTTGTGTGCCCTCGATGATGTCCTCATCGCTTCCAACCTTAACAGCAGAACCATCTTGTAATGTGATTCTGTTAGAACCAATTGATACCGTAGATGTCAGTCTGAAATTATTTTCATCTGCACGGTCTACAGAGACTTCAACTCCCATGATTTTCTTGGAAGCAGATTCAGAAATCTCTTTGGTATCGCTTACTCCAGCACTGTTCGTAACTTTGATAGTTGCGGACGTGTCAGTTGCAGCAATAAGTTCAATCGTGTACTCTGCACCATCTACTGTTACGCTCGCAGAAGGGGCTGTGTCCGAAGACAAGTCAACAGACTCTGAAGATTTCAGCAAGACAAGCTTAGAAGCCGTCGTTGCTGCTCCGACTGTAAATTCCTGCCCAAACAATTTAATGTTTTCTCCAACTGAGTCTGCATGAGTAAAGTTGACGTTTTCGCCAAATGTTACAGTTGCATTATAGAGCGGAGTTGTTGAAGGGTTAGTACTAAATGAGACTCCTATAACTGGGTCATCACTACTAGTCGGCATCTCATCGAATGTAATTTTAGGATTATCTCCAATCACAATCTTCTGCGTATACTGGACGCTGCTTGTACCTTCAAAGGTGTCATCAGCTAAAACAGTCGGCAGTTCATTAGAAGTTATCGTGGCTCTGACTGAATTCAATGTTGCGTTCAGGAAGAGTTCAGAAGAACCCGTGAACAGCGGAAAGTTTTCTCCAGTAATCGTTGTAGATCCTGTGCTTCTTCCTCCCTGTGCTGCAAATACGGTTGCTAAGTCTGTGCTAAGTGCAGTGGCTGCAGAGTTGTCGCTGAAAGCGGCACTCTCACCAACTACAATAGCAACATCAGCATTTCCATTCTGTACGAATGGAGCCGGATAGTTTGCGGCAGCAGCGAGTGCTAAAGTTGCGCTCATCATTAATCCTGATGAGACAACAGAGGCTATTTTTTTAAAATTAAATACCATTTTTTTCAACCTCCTTTCAGCTTTGTACCCATGACAGTCCCGCAGGACTCCCGTGAGGGAGGGCTTGCGCCCCGTCTGTTCCAAACATGATGTTTAGAACAACGTAGTTTGAGCTACGTGGTACTCTGCTTACAGAGTAGATAAGTATCTCTTTGCCACTTTAAAAAGCTTTCGTTAAAACCATGTTTCTTTGTCATTATATCCTCGAACGGCACGAAACTATTTATAAACCTTGTGGTATCACTGATAAATAAAACACCTTTCTGAATAGTATCTTGTGCAGTAATAAAAGATATAGTGGATATTTTTAACCATATATGGCTAATAAAAACATATATATACTCTTATCTTATCTTAGTCGTGTAATCGAGGAAATACATGGCTGAAAAATCAAAAACACGTGAAATAACTATCGTCGACGACCGAGGCGCATTCACTACATTCTTTAAGCGCCTCGCAGGAGAATCCGACGACGGATATGATTTCGAAGGGCTTGCCGCCCTAAGGCATGTTTTGTCAAACCAAAAAGCAAAATTGCTTCACGTGATTAAAACTCG
>JBBSYO010000038.1:0-8636 GCA_038045185.1 Nanobdellota archaeon
CAAATCAATAAAACTCTAAAGAATCTTTCTTTCCACTGCCAGAATCCGTCTTTTCAATAGCCTTGTGCACTTCTGCAAATGCAGGGGTAGCAATAATAATGTTCTCTCCAAAGCCTGCAATCGAGCCTTCCATGGCTTCAACAGTTTTCTTAATCTTGGCGACAGAGCGCTTTAGTTCAATAACATCCTTGGTTCGCAACTGCTTGATGTCGATAACCGCAATTGTGTAGCCCTCGCGCAATGCGTTAAGAATATCGGTGATGTCGTCATACTGCTTAAGGGTGAATGGTCGGACAATAACTCTATTTTTTGCCTCAGAAGCCTGATTAACATCAATCTCAAGGTAATCTTCACTTGCAGTCTCTTTTCCAAACATCCTCTTTAAATCAAACGCCATAGTATCTTTATTCTGCCTCACTTTATAAACATTATCGTGATAGCTGATTAGAATCGCGCGTTCCAGCAGCCGCAGAATGTATTTTTTGCATCGCCAGCATTTTTGACTCAATAATTGATTCTTGTTTCTCAAACGACTCAATTCTTAGTGTGAGCAACTTTTTTCTTTCTTCAAGTTCCTTTCTCAAGGAGGATTTCTCTACGCGCATCATGGCTGGACCAATAACGCGATATACTTCATCGGATGTTTTGTCAATTTCAGAAAGTGCGTTCAGCGTCTCGTTCAATTCAAGTTGTAATGATTGCTTCTGCATAATCATCTGTTGCAGATTGTGGTCAAGGACTTGCAGTTCCCGCATATCGCCTTGCTGAAAGTCAGAGCTCATATCGCCTTAATCTTCACCACGTGCTTGCGCGGCTTGTAGAAAATTTTTGAGTTGCACGCAGGGCATACAAATCGCTTGTCAAGAACCTTGCTCGTGATGACTTTTTCACACTTGAAGCATTTGTATTGTGCCATGGTTGTTAATTTCAAATAGGGTTTTTAAGCTTGTCTGTTGAGCATGTAAGCATGTCCAGCAAAGCGTTTGCCGCATTTCGCACAGTGCCAGATGCCGCTCGACTCACGTTTAACGCCAAACTTATTGCAATAGGGGCAGCATTGTTTCTTTCGCTGTATTTCCTCGACCTTATTTAGCCGAGCTCGCACACGCGTGCCTGCCCCGACACCAAATCTGCCGAATGCCTTTATCTTTTTTGTTTTTGCTCCCATCTTATTTTTGCTTGTTTAAAGAGGTTTTTAAATTGTTCTGTCGTTCCATTAAAAAGGTTTGTAGCTCTTCAATTAACTCTACATCGCCAGAAAGCATTTTTAGCTTGAAAGAATCTTCAAAGCTCATTAAAGCCAATCCCCCCTCATGGACTGATATTTTATTAAAATTAGGCATTGGTGCAATAAACAAATGAATATCTACTTCCATGTTAATCTCTGGAATTAATCTTTTTTGGTGCTTAAATAGCGCATAATTTTCTATATTTAGGTTCAGCTCCTCTTTCATCTCTCTTTTCAATGCTTCTTCTGGCGTCTCCCCCTCTTCGATTTTTCCTCCGAAAAATCCATATTCTTCGCCCCATTTTGATATCTTTCTTCTATCTTGAATCAAAATCTTTTTATCGTCATAGAATATGATAGTTGAGACTTTTCTTGTTGGTGCCATGTGGCTAATGGGGATGCCCAGATTTGAACTGGGGTCGCGAAGTCCCAAACCTCGAATGTTAACCAAACTGCACCACATCCCCGCTGCAATTAGTGCGTCAAAATGCATATTTAAAGATTCGCAGAAGCAATTACTTCTTCTTTTTTGCAGGCCTTTCTTCTTTCTTCGCTGCTTCTGGCTTGGCTCCAGCTCCAGGTGCAGCAGCAGTTGCGGCAGGCGTCGCAGCAGCTCCAGCGGCAGCTCCAGGTGCAGCAGCAGTTGCGGCAGGCGTCGCAGCAGCGACGGCAGCTTTAGCAGCTTCTTCTGCAAGCTTGGCAGCCTCGGCAGCCTTAGCTTTGGCTTCCTGCTGACCCTTGATAACGGCGAACGCTTGGGTGAGTCGTAATTTTTTATCAGCAGATACAATAATTGAACCAGATTTTATTTCTTTATCATAGATGCCCGCATCAATGTCTGCTTCAACTTCCTTTGCAGGCCTATCTTCAACCATAACTCCGAGAGAAACACAACTGCCAACGACCATTTTCACAGCAGCCCTCAAATCTTTAGCGAGCATGTTAGTCTGCTTCGTCTTCGCGACAGAAATAATCTGCTCAATAGCAAGATTGCCAATTTTGGTTTCAAGCGGATTGCCCGAACCTTTCTCTACGCCTGCCTCTTTCTTGATTAATTCAGCAACCGGCGGCGAAAATACGTGAATACTGAATTGTTTAGTTTTAGGATTAACATCAATTTCAACAGGCACCTTCATGCCGTTGAATGATTCGGTTGCCGTGTTAACATCTGAGATAACCTTTCCCAAATTAATTCCCAGAGGTCCGAGTTGCTGCGCTATGGAAGGCCCAGGCTTCATACTGCCCCCATCAACCATCAACTTAACGATCATAGCCCATGCCCCCCTCATCTTTCTTCTCTTCTTCAGTTTCAGTTTCGCCTTCACGTCGGATAACTCGAATATTATCTATCTTAACTGTTACTGGAATCGGCACAGCAGCGCCCAAGAGAGATACTACTACTTCGCCCTTCTGCTTGTCAACGCGGATGACTTTCCCCTTTTCTTTCTTGAACAAATCTGCAATCATTTCAACAATGTCTCCAATTTCAATGTGATAGTCTTGGACTTCCGGCTGCACCATATTTTTAATTTCTTCGTATGTGAGTGTCTTGCCAATTATTCCTTTCACATACGGCAGATTAAACACCGCATCTTCAGCAGATTCGCGGTCAGCCGCTTCAAGAAGCACATATCCTCGCAAACCATGTGGGCGCACGATTGAAAAAACACCGAGTTGTTTCTTCTCAGCCCGGTCTGCAATCATTTCGAGTGCCTTGTCTTCTTTGTTTGTGGTGACTTTGATAACGAATATCATGGTTTACTACTCGTGGACATTCGTTCAGAAGTAGTAATCACACACGTCAGGAGCGCTTTATAAATCTTGCCCTACACAAAAATCTTCATCACGAGCGCTATAATAAAGCCCAAAAGTCCAAGGAAAAGCACGCCCAATGCTGATATTTTGGCAATGGTTTTATACTCATCTGCCGACGGTCTGCGCAGCAGTTTCCAAACGCGCAGGCATTGCAAAAAGAGAGATTGTAGTTGTTCCTTCACAATCTATCACAGAAGATTACAGTTTTTAAAGTTACTGAACGATGAGATTGTCGTAGATTAGGGACTTTTATTTAATTTCTTCTTTCTTGTCGCTTTCGGGACTTGTTAAGGCTTTCTTCAAATCTTCTATGCTAATCTTTAGTGTTGGAAACTCACTTAGCATAATGCTGTCAAGTTCTTTAACAAGCAAGATTACTTCTTCTTTAAACATCTCAACTAAGCCACTTAAATCACTACAAGAATCGAGTCTTTTTTCAATTAAACTAAATTTTCTTCCATCCCTTATCGCATTACTGAAAGCCTCTTGAAAAACAAGGTTATGCTGGAACGAATTCCTAACTTCCCCTATTGTTATCAAGCTTGAGATTACCTTTCTGTTATTGACAAAGGGGATTACTTCTCTATTTCTATCATCCTTTGGTTTATCTGTGTGAACTAACATAGATAAAAATTTAATTTTTGAAATAAAATTACAATATTCTGATTTTAAGAACTTAACAATTGAATTATGACGAACGCTATTATCATATCCAAAATACCCTGATAAAATCATATCTACTCTGTCCTCAACATATAATTGTCCATTTAGAAAAACGTTTCTTGGATTTTTCTCTTCTAATGCTTCATAAACATTAAAGAAAGTCAGAGGTATCCCTATATTGGTTATAATTCTCTTTACACCATCCGAGCTTTCAATATCCTCATTGTTTTCCATTTTTTAGACTATTCAAAAGAAGCCCCTCCCATTTATTAGGATTGTTGAGTTGTATACCACACTTTTCAGCAGGAGTTTTCTTGTCATTTACGTTCTTTCTTATGAAGTTGTGATAAACCTTGAAGCCATTCTGATATGCTTGGGTATTAGTTACGCCACGTCTTATCTTATGAAACTCTTTTTGAGGGGAGACGACCATGCAACGAGTTTATGCGCGACTTTAAAAAATTATGCTCGTTAATCTCCAAGGTTAACTCTCGAGAAAATCAATGCCCAATTCTTCGCCGATAGCAGAATCGGACGAGCTTGTCTTGGTCGTAGAGCCAAGAATCTGCGAGCTCTTCACGCCTGTCACGATAAGCAGGACTCTGATTGATTTTTCCATATCTGCCGAAATCTGTGCACCTGAAATAATTTTCGCGTCCGAAGCAATGCGATTGCCAATAAGTTCCATGATTGTCTTGTACTCTTCAAGTGTCAAATCAGGTCCTCCGATAATATTAATGAGTGCCCCCTTGGCCTCGCTAATATTGACATCAAGCAGCGGATTATTCACCGCGCGTTCAACAGCTTCCTCTGCGCGGCCTGTAGACGCATCCGACTCCCCAATGCCAATAAGTGAAACGCCTCCGTTAGACATTACGGCTTTAACGTCTGCGAAATCCAGATTAACTAATCCAGACGTCGTGATAAGCTCTGCAATGCCCTTGACCGAATTAGTTAAAATTTCATCAGCTACTTTGAACGCGGTGTGAAGCGGCAGTTCTGGAGCCAACTCAAGCAGTTTATCGTTGGGAATGACAATAAGCGTATCCGCAACTTCAGCCATGCGCTCAAGCCCATATTGCGCATTCTCAATGCGTTTCTGCCCTTCAACTGTAAACGGCAGAGTTACAATTCCAATAGTGAGCGCCCCCTGTTTTTTCGCAAGATCAGCAACGATGGGTGCTGCACCAGTCCCTGTTCCTCCACCAAGACCGCAGGTAATAAACACCATGTCCGCATTTGCAAGATGTTTTTTGATTTCATGTTCTGATTCGCGGGCTGCTTCTTCGCCAATCTTCGGATTGCTTCCTGCGCCAAGACCATGCGTTAACTCGCGCCCAATGAGAATTTTATGGTCTGCATTGCAATAAAGCAAGTCCTGCGCATCAGTATTCATCGCGATGACCTCGCATCCCTTGATGCCGATTTCTTTCATGCGCGAAACTGAATTACCGCCCCCGCCGCCGCAGCCAACAACCTTTATGCGGGAAATCTGATTCTGAATAATCTCTTCCAACTCTTTATCAATAGGATGTGCGGAACTGCCTCTCTTTTCATACGACACAAGCGCCATACCCATCTTAACTGGCTGACTGTTTATAAGGATTGTTGTGCGCCACGGGTAATTCTCTCATCTGGAGAATGAACCCTCAGATAATTCCGACGAATATAGTCAATTGCCAGAATTCTTTACCTTTGCCAAATGCGGCTCTGCCTCTGCCATTTGCGCTTCTTCGAATTCTAATTCAACACCAACAAGCTGCTTGAATCTTGACTTGAATGCTTCAACAAGATGACTGAGAATTTTTGGCCCCCTAACCGTAACTTTATCACTTACTTTGAACTCAGGCATGCCGCGGAAAAACCAGGTGAAAAATGTCCTCGTTTTATCTTCGACAGTTGTAAGCTTCTTAATAATAGTAAATGTGTAATCTAACTCTTTTCCCGCAAGTGGGTTGTTGAAGTCAGCAATCACTCGCGCCCCAGAGACTGCCCTGATGCTAACAAGCGTTTGATCCAGCATGAGTGACATGCCAGGTTTAGGCTCAACTTTTTTCTCATGAAACAGACGAAGCGGAATAGCCTTAACTAAAGATGCCTGCCTGAGACCAAATCCTTGCTGCGCCGAGAGATGAATATGGTATTGCGCACCGATTGATTTGCCTTCAAGAGCCGCATCAAGCCCATGCACCAGCATACGCTGCCCAACGATAATCCAAAGCGGATTTGAAGTTTCTTTCTCTCCTAAATTTTTGAGTTCAACAGGGTCATTTGAGTCAAAGATGTTATTATCGGTCCTTCCTGTAAATTGAAGCTCAACGAAGTCTCCATTTGCTATTGTGTTAGTCATATTGTATTTTTAAAACCCCGGATAAAATTCATTTAATTGACTATCTATCTCCATCATTTGCTCATTATCTGCTTTAATAACAACAATATACCCGTCCTCAGACCCCGTTGATGGACCCTTAATTAACTCGCCAGAAGGAGAATGTCTTGCCGTGGAATGACATCCATAAAAAGCAACGATTACCACACGATTACCCTCATTTTGATTAAAATACACTCTCTGGCAGATTTGCGGACCCCCATCAGATGGAATCTGTGAATACGTTGCGTCTACATAACCTAATGAAGAAAGTTTTGCATGCACCATTTCCTCCAGCTCGCTTTTGCTGCGGTTTGAAGCGAGATATCTTTCAGTTACATCCCTATCTATAGAAGGTTCCATGAATTCGCAAGTTTAGTAAGTTTTATAAACGTTTCTTGTGAGGATGGTCTATGACCTTAAAACTTATTAATGCAACTGAAGCTAAGCCCGGAACGACGATGCTCGTCGATGGCGAACCGTGCGCAGTTCGGTCAAATGATATAAGCAAGACAGGAAAACACGGCGCGAGCAAGTGTCGTATTGAGGCGGTTGGTATTTTTTCGGGCAAGAAGAAAGTTATTGCTGTTCCTGGCCATGAACGATTCGAAGTTCCTCTGATAAGCAAACGTAAAGGGCAAATATTGAGTGTAGGAGACGACCGTGCTTCAGTTATGGACTTGGAAAGCTTCGAAACACTTGATATAGGATTTGACGAAGAAATAAAGAACGAGTTGGCCCCTGAGAAACAAGTTGAATACTGGGAATGTGAGGGTCGCCGGCAGATTAAGCGGGTAATGTAACATGGCTGCTAAACTTCCCGCCGCACAAAAAAGAATGTTCAAAAACATTTTCGTCTGCAAATCCTGCAGTCAGAAGATGCGTAGCGAGCCACTTAAAATTGTTCAAGGACAGATAGCTTGCCGCCGATGCGAAGGACACTCTTTTAGACCAATTCGTTCTAAAAAGAAATAGGTGACCATGAGCTTTATCGCATACGATTTGATATTTTTACTAGTGTTTACTCTGGCAACCATCTTTTTTCTTTACCGCCGTCGGTCTAATCTCAAGCGCCAGGGTCTGCTGTATCTTTACCACACGAGATTCGGTATAAAAGTAATCGAACGGATAAGCAAGCAGTATGCATGGATATTGCGCCCTCTGCAGTACGTTATAATCACATCAGGTTATTTGCTAATGGTCGTGATGGTTTGGATGGCAGTTAAATTAACGTACATCTATACCAAATCCCCGTTATTCGTGCAGGCCGTTAAAATTCCACCAATCATTCCACTTGTCCCGTACTTGCCAGAACTGTTCAAGGTAGATTATCTCCCTCCGCTATATTTCACGTACTGGATTGTCGTCATTGCTATCATTGCAATCAGTCACGAGTTTGCACACGGTATTTTCGCCCGCTTGAACAATATCAGGGTGAAATCAACCGGCTTCGGATTTCTCGGACCGTTCTTGGCAGCTTTTGTCGAACCAGATGAAAAGCAAATGAGCAAGGCCTCTAAATTTGCACAGCTTTCCATACTCGGCGCAGGCACGTTCGCAAACGTTATCATGACCCTGCTCTTTGGGCTTATTTTGGCAGTATTCTTTATGAACAGCTTTACTCCAGCAGGAGTGCAGTTTAATAGCTACACTACTACGCCGCTTGTTGTTTCATCTATTCTGACAATTGCAGGAATGACTCCAGAAGCATTTCTCGCAAATACAGCAGTCAATAATAGTCTGCATGAAATTATAGCATCAAATGGCATATATCTTGTTCCAGGATCTGGTTTGAAGTCAGCATTGGAAAAAGAAGCCCTTCAGATTATTGTTTATGAGGACGCACCAGCAGTGCGCGCAGGTTTGCGTGGCCCAATCATCTCGGTTGACAGTCAGCCAACACACAGCATCACAGAACTAAGCGCCGCAATAAAGACACACCAGCCAGGCGACACAGTCATTCTTGTCATAGGAGAAGAAAAGATAAAAGAGATTATTAACATCACACTGGCCGAACGCGACGGGAAAGCCTATCTTGGCATCGGCGTGGTAAATCCTTCACGCGGTGCGCTCACTGGCTGGATTTACACTTTTATAACATTCATCAAAGACCCGTTCATCTATTACGAGCCGACTTGGGGAGGCGACTTCACCTGGTTCATCTACTATCTCTTATGGTGGATTGTGCTCATCAACATAAGCGTTGCATTAATGAACATGCTTCCTGTAGGAATATTCGACGGCGGACGATTCTTCTACCTTAGCGTATGGGGAATCACAAAGAACGAGAAATTCGCGCGCCGGGCATTTTCCTTTACCACATGGCTCTTCATTGCATTGGCAATTTGGCTCATGGTGCGATGGGTAATTGCGTTTATTTGATGTCAGGAATGTGGTTCAAACCACGCCCTAAAGGGCGCCGCATTTCTGAGCACAAGAAAATTCCCAATTTTCTGTGCAGCAAATCGTGTTCGATTTGCTTGCATCCAAACGTCAGAAACTTCTGTTTCTGAGCGCATTCAAGAACAAGGTGTTCTTGATGAGTCCACACAAACCACACAC
>JBBSYO010000039.1:0-23580 GCA_038045185.1 Nanobdellota archaeon
CAAACCTTTAACTCCAGCCTTATAATTCCTGCCTGCCTGGAAGGCCTAAATTCATTCGTTCCCTGCCTGCTGTAGCTCGTGCAGTTCCCTTCGCGCAATTCAAGTATTGTTTGTTCTGGAATGTCCCGAATAGACGAATTAGTCATACGCGCAGCAATGAATTCATACCCCTTAACTGGTCGTTCAGGTCCGACACGAAGCCCAATGCTCAGCAGTTCACCGAGCGTTTCGTTCAGCACATCGCAGCTCGCACGCCCATCTTCACAGCTTTTCTGCTCTACACATGGCGTAAACAACTCTCCCAATGAAACCTGACCGAAAATCCCAGGGATGCTGCAGCTGCTGGTGTATTGCAGCGCACTCTCAAGCGCCTCCCGCATGCTTTCATCATCCTGCACAGCAGGTCCAGGACCTCGCAAGGATAAACTAACAAAAATAAGTGCAATCACGCTAACAAGCACAACAACTGCAACAAATCCTACAATTTCTTCCTGTGCTCGCTTTTCTCTCATGGAATATCAACTCCCGCCACAAGCTGCCCGAATTGGCACCGTGGCTCGAGAGGCTCGCCCTCAAGACGGCAGAGAGCCACAAAGGCGTTCTGGGCAGTATATCCTTCTTGTTTGTCATAAACAGTAATTTGGTTGCATTCAGGATAATTGCCAGATGTGCATTCCAGATATTCTGTTTCTTCATTCGGATAGAGGCGTTGCACTTTAATCATGCTGATATAGCTGCCCCAGAAATCGCGATACGCATCTTGGTCTTTTAGCAGAAACAATTTGTCTAAATCAACACACGCAGAGCAATCTTCATATGTCCATGAGAACTCTGGTGTGCTGGCAAGTTTGTGCACAAGCGCGCGCGCTTCATTCTCGCGCGCCGAGCCAGCTGACTCGCGCACAGAGGATAATTTCACCGATAGCACAAAAACGCCCACCAATACAAAGAAAATGACAAATGCTACTAGCACCATCGCCATCTGCTGCATTTTCATCTGCCCCTTAGAAGAGCGAACAACTGAGTAAATCATTGGTCCTCCTGAGTGAATCTGAATAAACTCCTATGTCACTAATAGTCTTTCTGCTGTCGAGCAGCGCCGCCCCATAGATGCGCAAGTCGCTCTCCATCCCAGAAGAGCATCCGCGCGATGCAAGAAGAGAACTCTTTCCCTCATAAAGCGCAGCCAGCTGCGCTGCACGTTTGCGTAATCTGGTAGACTGACAGTCGTATAGCTCTGGCTCAGAAAATATTGCCCCATAAACAAGAGAGCCATAATAATTAACACTAGTCCTGTTCTTATTAACCACTCCGCTGGAGCCGTCTCCCCTAATCTGCACATTTATATCACACCGCGAGCCATCGAAACAGACAGTCACGCTTCCGCGCGGACACGACGTTTTGACAGCACTAACATTGACGAGCTCCATGCCGAGAGACTCAATATCTTCTTCTATCGCGCGCGGCGGTGCAACAAAACAATACGCTTTGTCGTATAGTACAATAATGTCTCCTACTTTGTAAGGCATTGCAAGAGGCAAAACAAAGAAGTGCAGTTTATTTCCCTGTATAATTTCTGACGAGAAAAGATATTTATTAGAAAAACTATTCGGCTCTCCAAGTCGCGGCCATTCTTTCCCAAGTCCGCTGCGGACACTTGTGCGTATTTCTTGAGTCCCAAAAGCCCCGTCAGGGTAGCATCGGTTATAGATGCGTGTCTCTTCAGGCAGCTCCACAGTATAGGACGCCTGACTTGCAAGCGACGTCTCAAGCGGATGCAGCAACGCGCCGAGTTCAGCAGCAGTGCGCGTTTGATATTCAACACTGCCAGTTTCCAGCAAATTACTTGACACATAGAGCGCAATAAACAAAATAGCAAGACCAATTAGAATAACAAACAGCCAAGTAAAACTAAACTCAAACCCTCTTTGATTTTTCATGTCTATCTAAAGTTCCTGTTCCTTTAAAACTTGTGCCATCTTATTGCGGCTCTGGGAAAACATTTGTGCGGCACGCAACGTCGCCAGGAGCACACACTCTTACAAGCGACTCAAAGCTTCCTTTATTTAGCTCAAGAGCCGCCTTGCCCGACTCAACATTCACACAATAGAAATTGCGTACTGTCGCATGCTCAATTTTAATCGCAGTCAGCTCGCAATCAAGCACAGGATAGAAAAACAGATTGACATCTTCACCTTGATAATTTCTCAATTCACGATATTCTGGCGCGTTCCTCGCTGTACTAATATTGCCAAAGCAGACTTTTTCCACACCGCTTGGAACTGCTCCTGTAAACTTCTGGCGCTCAGTGCTATCTGCGCTCCAAGCGCTGTCCACGCGCGTCTGCAAATCCCGCGAGTAAAGACCAAGCTCAGTGCATTCTTTCAAACCCAAGAATTGTATCAGCACGTACACTGCAACACCGAGTATCGCCGCAATTATGATGACTGAAAGAATCATCCCAAACGAAAGTGAAATATCTCCTCGTTTCAGCATTGGCTTATCCTATGTTCGTGGCGCTGACAGCAATAGAGCACGCATTTGGATTCGGCTCGTTGCCATAATTGTCACGGCACTTAATGTAATTGGCTTCATTTGGCTTCCACTGCATAAGATGCACACGCCGGTCTCTCGGATTGAGGACTTGAATAGCCAGCCCTTCTTCAAACACGAAATTGCAGCTCGTCGGAGAGTAGCGACACACAGCTTCTTCATTTGTAATAATCTTGAGTGCATCAGGTCCTTCTTTATACGCGCGTGTGATTCGCGGAGCCGCCCGGTCAACAAAAACATTGAAGCTCGTATTTGCAGAAGCCGCATTTCCTCCAGAGTCAACACATCTGAAATAATAGTTATAATTTCCACTTCCTAAACTCAAGGCCTGTTCATGCTTGAAGTTATTGGTGCTGAACATCGCAACAAAATCACCTTCTCTTCCAGTTGGGCTGAAGTAACAAAGTGCCTTGCCCTCATTCGCACCGTCATCTGTCGTGAGCGTCAGATTTACGCGCACCGCATCCGTGCTTCCTGTCAGCGTCTCATTCGGTTTAACATTCAATATCGCCAGAGGTTGCGAACCCTTCAAGCTAAATCGATAACTTTCTTGATTTACATTTTGTGTGCTGTTATTCTTGAGCGGCTGGTCTTTGCATCTGAAGTAGAACACATTTTCCGCGCGGTCTTGTATGCCATTCAGCGTCGTAGAACACGGATATTGTTGCCGCGCATTCTGTTCATACACGTGAGATGAGCAACTCATCGCATTCTCCATCGAATCATATGCTTTGTCTTGGAAGCTCCATTTGCATTGCGCAGGCTCGTTCACATAGGCGGTAAAGGAAATATTTTGTGCACCAAATTGCACTGCGCTTCCAGATATAATGGAAGTCGTTTCAATAATAGGAGGCGTCGTGTCAGGACTTTTATCTACGCACAAATTAAACACAAATTCGTCCTCGTTTACATTCCCATTTGCATCTCTGCATCGCACATAGAAGTTATACGCACCCTCATTCGGCACCTCAATGCCTTCTGCATTAACAGAGTCTGGCGACGGTAGCCGCATAGTTTCTGTATGGTTGTAGCGATACAAGTTGCTCTCTCCGAAATAATAGCCCATCTCCTCAAATGTCTTATTGCCTTCAATATCAATCTTGCATTGCGCAGGCTCATTAAGCTGCACGCCAAATTGAAGCGGCGTGAACGGCTGGATGCATTCTTTATCTGTGCGCACAATCTTGGTTCCTCGTGAAGGAGGCCTGCCCTGCATATCAGTATAGCGATGTTGCGGCGTCAGAACATTCGTTGCAGGCGTAATCACAGGCGAATTAACATCGCCTCTTGCAACCCAAGTGCATCGTTCTTCAGCCGAGCCTTTATTCACAAGCTCGCACGCCTGCCCCAAACTCTTGCACCGATATTCAGAACAAGGTTTAAGCGGGTCTTGATTGCATCTCTCGCAATCCGCTCCCCCGAGAGGCGCCTCCCACGGCAAACATTGCAATTCAACAATTTTCTTGGATTCTTTTTTGTATAAGAGGACGAATACCACGACTGCGATGCTGACGCCAATTCCAGTTGCCCACGCGGGGCTTAGACTCGAACTTATAACTCCTCCTCCGCCACCCGACGCAGGACTCCCCCATAATCCATACGCAAACTTGCCTGACATAATGCCTGCAAAGGCTGCCGCGCTCAATGCATTAACTGTTTCTTCGTCTGCGCCAGCCAGTCTTCCAACCAGTTGAATAACTCCAACAACCGCAATCGACCACTCCAATCCTTGCCACAAGTGTCCCCACCCGAAGTTGGTTGTTTCCGCCATACCAAAGAAGCCCTTGTAAGAATAAGGGGCGGCAGAGGAAGAAACGATTTCTCCCGCAGCATTCAATACAGGGTTAGCAATTCCATTTTCCATTGCTATTCTTATTCCTTCTTCAGTTAGCTGATTGTTTTTACCAACCAGCCCGTAACCTTTCGGGCCTTTAATAACTTCTGCGAAAGGAACGCTATTTCCATTTATTGAAACCAGATTCTTCCAGTTGGAAGCTTGTAGTGGAGAAATTTCAGAACTCGCATCAACTACTTGTGAAGGGTTTACATTTGGCCAAGTAATCTCTTTGCCCCCTGCCAAAATACCTTTTTGTTTTCCGTTTAGTCGAGTGGGGTCAACAGGACCAAGCCACTGCGCAACTTTTTCTTCTCCTTCATAATTAACTCTCATAAATAATTTGCCTTGCTGAAATGCTGCTCTCGCTGCTGAATCTGTAGCAATGGGTAAAATTGATGCCTCAGGTTGTGCGGACACAAATGTTGCGGAAGACATAAAGGCGAATGCTGTAGTAGCTAAAACAAGCAATAATATTTCAACCACAGTGGTAGAAAAAATAAATAGAGACACCCTCTTTTTCATGTATTTATTTAACCAATATTGTATATAAACATTAGCAGAACCTACGATACCTTAGTCAGTGCGATATCGATGTGTTAATTGCCCCATTGGCACATTTTCTTTTCCCCTAGGCACCCAAACATCGTAATTCTGATTTCTTTTAGGGTCATAAAATGGACCAAACCATACACCATCCTTATTCGAACCTAAAGCAGTCGAACTATTTGTTTCATTTTGATAAACATTAACCTCGCTTCTTCCCGCTCTCGCAGCCCTTTGCCTTCCGAGTTCATCACCAGCATTATACAACGCAGCGCCTCTAATGGGATCTTTCTCTGCCACAAAAGGAGCCAAGCCCCGCAGCACTAGAGGAGCCAAAATACTAAGCGGATCCTGAGGCGGAGTAAATGTAAAATCAGGTGTTCCGTCAGACTTGCAGCCGTTCAACCCACTAGCAATAGTACTACTTACAAGAATTCCGAGCAATCCCCTAACAGACGTTTTTCTCATAAATAAAACCGGGTTTTAATCTATTTATACTTTTCTGTTACTTTATAGTTGCGCCACTCGCGTCAAACACACTAATAATCCTAACCAGCACTTGCATTCTTGCCATCAATCGTTACACGAATTCCTTCCCTAAACCCTTTCTTACCAGCGTAATTCACTTTAGCCCCGCAGTCTCCAAGTGCAGAGCATACTTCCCCATAATCTTTTTCCCATCCATCAGTCAAGCACTCGCAGTTTTCCACACATTGCTCTCCTCCGAACAATCCTTTTTCAAACTTCACAACGCAGACTTTATTGCCTGCACCGCAAATCGTTTTTGTTTCTTCTCCGCCCCAGAAATTCAATCCAGGTGCATTCTTAGGCAAACATACTCCATTTATCGTCGTATTTCCGAGAGTCACGCCTTCTTTGAAAAAACAATCTCTTCTGTCAGAGTTCTCACAATCCTGCGAATCAGTTTGCGCAAGACAATCCTGCCATCTATTCACTCGGCAGGCTGCCTGTGAAAAACTGCCCGCAGTTGTCTCAATGCTGTCCTGAATGCATTCCTCATTTCTAAAATCAGAACACGGTTCAGTCACAACATCTCCGTTCATGCATATGCGTCTGAAAAAGCGCGAGCCGACACTATTTCCCGCTTTCTTGCTGTTTGCATCAGTCAAACACCAGCTCTCCCCATGCTTTCTTTTCTGGCCTTCTTCATCCACACAAGATAAATCTACACAAATTGAATTTCCATACGTCGCCCGCGCTCCCAACGTACTGCTGCGGCAGATGCTGCCGAGCAAATAATTGCAATTTCCACAACTTGCGCTGCGCGCGTTTGCACTGAGAGGATTGCAGCTCTCACTTTTCGTTTTTGAATTCGTCCAGTATTCTTTATCGCGTATCTTGGAAGCGTCGTAAATATTAGCAGTATTGCCGCAGGTGTCTAAGAAGTACGCTTCATCTTTGCCAGGCAAACAACTGGTTTTAAGCGAGGGTCCGCAATTCGTCCCTAATTCTTCTGCAGAGCATAATTTATCTTTATAAAAAGTTCCTTGTGCTGTGCTGCCATTTAATCCAGAAGTTGTTCCTTCGCACTCAGCTCTCGTGCCAAACTTGCACGTCTTTTGAAACTCAAATTCATACACGCACGCTCCTCTATCCTGCTGCTGCACTCGTGCAACGCATGCAATCTCCGAAGTGATGCTTTTGTCATAATTCGTTTTTAATCCCAAAGAAGCCGAAAGTTTTTTGCATCTCACAAGAGAAACAAAAGCTGCCTGATCTCCAAGAACGCAACATCCCAAGTTGCATTGCGCAGGCCGCTCCGCGTTCCACACGCCGCCGTTTGATTGGCACACAACTTGCGGCGTGTTATCTAAACACGTTCCTTCATTAGAATCATAGCACGTGCCGAGACTGCAATAGGACGTTGATTCGCAGCTTGTGGGCACTTGTCGTGATGACGCATCACACGAAGCTGTCGGCACATTCTGGCACAACGCTCCTGCTGTCGTGCGTTCACAGCACACAGTCGCTTCTAATCCAGATACCTTGGGAAGCGCAAAAGTCATAACTGATATAACAGATAATAACAGAGCAAATGCCATGCAAATAATCACATACGTCTTCATGCGTTCGTCGCTCCCCCATACCCAGCAGGCCAGACGAGGCTGCGCGTGGCAAATCTGAATTGTTCCTTGGTCACCACGTTCGTCACAGTGTATATGGTGTCGCCTTCCTTTTTGAGTTTTTCTATCTTCAAGTCAGGATAAAACTGCACATAACTAAGTGTTTCAGAGTCTCCAAGCGTTGAAGAAAAGTCAACAATGCTCGTGGCAATCATCAGCAAGTCATAAAGCTCGCTCGCGCGCGTAAAAGAAACTCTTCGGAACGTCTGCGAACCTTCTTTAGTTAGTGTTAATGGCGTAACAAATTCCACATTGATTTTCTGCAGCGCAAGCGTGACATTTACCGCAGCATTGCCCCGAGATACCTGATATCCCTTTTGTTCATAAATCCCGACAATATTCTGCATGCATTCGCGCGCGCGCGGTTCAATGTAATTCTGTATTTCAGTCTGTACATGATTCACCAAAAGCGGTTGTTGAACAATACATGGCTTGTAATTCTCTGCTGTATAACACAGATACTGAATGCGCTCCCCTTCAAAAAGTACAAAGGGTGCAGGTTGTAAATACCCCCCATGCATCGTAATGCTCGGAAGCACCTCATCAATCGCGGGTTCTAAGCAATCACGTAAATATTGCGAAGGATTGGCTTCACTTACAGAAACACGCACGCGCGGATAAACTACAAGCAGCGCAAAAATTCCCACAATAACTATGGCAAGAATAACGAAAAATGCAACCTGTCCTCTCTTCCCCATAACGATAGGAGCGTTTATTTCTTTATAACGCTTTCGCATCAAAGACATCAAAGTCCTCCCTTCCGCACCGCTATGCACGCACTCGGATTCTCAAATCGGTCTTTGCAGATAATGTAATGTGCCACATCACCACTAAACGAGATTGTATGCACGCGCGCATCTCCTTGCATTAAAGTGCCATTCACAAACGAGAAGCTGCAGCTTGAAAGCGAGAACGCACACCGCGCTGCTTCATTTGTCACAATTACAAGCCCATTCCGATTGTACACGCGAGTAATTCGCGGACCTGTGCTGTCAACACTAACATTAAACTGCGAAATTCCTTCTGCACTATTCCCTGCATCATCATTGCATCTAATAGGAATCGTATAAGCCCCAATGTTGAAAAATCGTAAGTTAGGCTGCCGATGCTGGTCTGTTCCAGTTTCCAGGAACTGAATGAATCTATCTCCAAATTTAAACTCACAGCGTCGTATCGTATTTGGTGCTCCATCTGCCGTGCTTACTTTCAAGTCAACAGATACAGGCAGCCCATTAGTAACTATGCTAGCATTATTCGGTTCAACGCGGGCAATGCGCAATGGCGTCAGCGTTTTTTTCACAACATAGCTAATGCTTTGCTGATTTATGTTTCGTTCACTCTCATTCTTCGTCGGCTGGTCTGAACATCTGAAGTAGAACGTTTGTTCCTGTTCGGCACTGCTAAACGAAAGGGGTAATGTTGCGTTGCAGTACCATCCCTGCGCCATAGCATCTGCCGCGCCTGTTGCACAACTCGCGTTCTGCGTCATGCTTTGATATGCGCTGTCTGTTGCGCTCCATCTGCATTCCGAAGGCTCGTTGGTAAAGAAATTTACGCGATGTTGCGTCGCATTAAATGCCGTGTATGCTGGAGATGCAGGCGCAAACGAACCAATAGAAGACGCAGTCCTATCCGGTCCTGCTGAAGCACAGAAGTTGATAGCATATTCTGCACTTGTCTTTCCATTTCCATTCACATCAAGACAGCGAACATAAAGATTCACATTGCCGCTTTGGTCGGGCGTGAAAAGCTCGTTAAGATGCTGTGTTTGTTCTTCACTTTCATCATCAAACTCTTGGTCTATCTGCCTTTCAGCCTCAATCAACTCTGCCCCAAGAATGCTAAAACTCCGTGTATGATTCTTTCTGAAAGCATTCTCCTCTCGTCCATTAAGCGCATGGAAATAAGTAGGCATGTCGTCATAACTGCTTGTATGCACCTTTGCAATCTTGCATTGCGCAAGTTCATTCGTAACAATTCCCATTCGTATTGCAGTATAGCGCGGCACGCATCCATCGCCCTCGCTGCTCTTCAGCACAAACCCTCGTTCAGATACTTGCTCGTAGCGATAGCCAGAAAGTAGAACACTCGCATCCGCAGATATAGCCGGAGCCGACACATCATTGGGTGCCGCATTCACACACGCACCCTCAACGCTGTTTTCAACATACTTGCACGCCTGCCCCAAACTATGACATTGATATTGCGTGCACGGTAATCCATCTTTGCCGCATTCAGCACACTTAACTCCTCCAAGCGGTGCCTGCCATGGCAAACACTGAAAATTAATCTTTGTTTCTTTCTTCTTGCCAATTCCCAGAATAGCGAATATTGCGATGATAACAACGATAGCTACGAGAGTCCATAATCCTGCCGCGCCCCATCCGACAAAAAAAGAAAGAGACTTGGTTCCATAGGCTGCCATCTGGAAACCAACAGCTCCTCCTCCAAATGCCCCGCCCACAATTAAACCATACGTAACCGCAGGAGGTAAACCCTCGCTGATTCCAAGTGCTTTGAGCAAATAGGCAACGCCTGCCGCGCCAATTAACGCGCCTGCTAATGCGCCTGCATATGCTCCAAGACCTGGGTTAGATAGAGCTGTAAGTTGTTGTGAAGCTTGAGCGGCGGCAGCATTAGCGGCCGCAACATCTCCAGCCACCCCCCATCCCTGTGCAACCCAAATTCCCCATTCTGCGTTTAAGACAGCAGTCCAAGCAGCCGCAATCTCCGCAGCAGTTCCTACAGTCGCTCCCCCAAGCAAACCAGCAGAAACCCCATAAGCCAGCAAACTACCGAGAGCACCGCTCACCATCGCCATCTGCTGTAGCATAGCTCCCTGCCCAGAATTGCTATTAGGTTGCCCGACTTGATTTTGCAAGCCGAAAAGTTCTGTCAGCTCGCGTTCTGTAAGCGGAGCAACTTTCTGATTACGCGCAGGAGTTGCAAGCGTTCTCAATGCTGTTTTATACGCATCACTTAACTTTGGAGGTTCTCCGCGACTAGACCTCACTTTAAAACCAGCATCACTAACATCGCCTGCAACATTCGCACTCGCACCGCAATCACCCAAGCTCATGCACAAATTGTTCATAGTTTCTGCGCCTGTGTTTCCCAAACAGAGTTTATTATATTGTTTGGAACTTCCAAGACCCTTCACCTTCACGTATTTACATTCCGAAGTAGCCAGTCCGCAAAGCTCGCGCGCATTGTCGACACCACTGGCGCTCTGTGCATCAAATCCAGGAGCATAGCGCGGCACGCAGACATTAAACGCAAACGTTCCTCGTCCGCCTTTGAGGTCAACACTCTTTAATGCGCAATCAGTATATTTTTCACATTCGTCCTTAACTTTCTGAGCAGCCTGTTCAGGATTTTCTTCACCATCTGCCGCCTGATTGGCTGCGACGCAAAGCTGCCATTGATTAGCGCGGCACGCCGCAGACGAAAACTTAACTTGCTCATCCCTATTTTCAACACAAACTTCACTGCGCGCATTGCCACATCGTTCAGTGCGAATCTCTCCATTTAGACACACTCTGCGAGAACTCTCGCTTCCAGGCACGTCCACACTTCGCAAGCCATTGCCTGTCCCTTCAACACCTATCTTGCTCTCAAACGCACACCAGCTTTCTCCATTCTTGCGTTTCTGACCTTTATCATCCACGCAAGACAAGTCGCGGCAGACATAATTTCCAATTGAAGGTTTAACATCTTTGGTTGTTTGTGTGCCGCACACACTGCCCCCAAGATAATTGCAATTTCCACAGCCTGCCTGATGCGCCAGAGGGTTCGCGCTTAATCCAAGTGCACAACTTTCATTTTTAGCAAGAAGTCTGCCTGCGTTCCAACTTTTCACACGATTAATATCATAAATGTTTTCCCTATTGCCGCACGAGTCAAACCAA
The DNA here is from genome assembly GCA_038045185.1 of Nanobdellota archaeon. Lineage (GTDB taxonomy): Archaea > Nanobdellota > Nanobdellia > Pacearchaeales > GW2011-AR1 > JBBSZK01. The sequence continues at coordinate 10,986 of JBBSYO010000039.1, forward strand.
TAAACCTCATCTTTTCCAGTTACACAAGATGTGCGCGCTTGCTTTTCACAACTTGTGTTCAACGCTGCGTTTGAACACAGCAATCCAGAATAGAGCGTTCCGCCGCGGCTATTACAACTCTCGCGCGTAGTAAAAGTACAGGCATGTTTTTCTTCTTCATCAACCGCGCTTAAAACGCACGCGCCTTCTTCTCTTGGTCTGGCAAGCGCAAGACAAGCCAGCTCGCTCGTTACCGGTCTGAACTCAAATGCAATTCCAGGCTGACTTTGGCGAAGCTTATCACATTGTTTCTCTGTTCTGAAAAGCGCTTGGTCTCCTCCGATACAGCACCCAGGGCGGCAGGCAGGTATTTCAGATACTGCTCGCGCATCCCATCTCGCGCCAGAAGCAGTGCATGCGGCTTTAGGGGTATTGCCAGCGCACGTGCCCTGCGCAGGGTCAATACATGTGCCAAGAGCGCACTCTGCAAAATCACGCCTTAATCCAGGGAAGCAGGTTCCGTTGCACAAGCCATTGCACGCCTGTGCAGGATATTCTTGGCATAAACTTCCATTTAGATTTTGTTGACACGTCCATAAACCAGTCTCTTCAGCAGATACAAGCCCATAGGAAAAAAAGTTGACTATTTTTGCCCGCGCAAACTTTATAAAATTACTCTCATCCGCAGGCGCTCTCGCAAACGCACTATCGCTTTCATGCACAATATACGCAAAAGCTAAACTGGCGCAAACCAAAATAATCATTTCAGCATAAGCAATATGGGCAATTTTGTGGTTTACACGATTTTTATTCAAAATTGGCCTATTAGAGAATTCTGTACAAATTGCTCCATACCTTTCAGAATTATCTATGGCTCGTTTCATCCTATCCCCTGCGGTATAACACATCCGCGCACTGCAATCACAAGGCTCATATCATTCGGAACATGCTTTATTGTATATAACTTTGTTCCTTCTTGCAGCACTTCTCTGCGTATGTCAAACTCTGGGTAAATCAAGCTGAAGCCGTCATTTGAAAAGTAGCAAAATTCTGCTTCTTGTCTCACAATCTCGCTTGCAACTATTGCCAAATTGTAAAGCGGTTCACGCACTCTTGTTGTAATTGTGTCAAATCTTTGAGTCTTGCCTCCCTTGCTGAGCGTCATCATTACAGAGCTTTCAACCACAACACTATCTTGCTCAAGCTCAACATTTATTTTAGGCTCAAGAGCTCGATTCACCGTATACTGCTGCCTTTCTAGTTCAGCATCAAGCGCAGCAAGACATTCATTCACACGGCCTTTTACCTGTTTTTCCAACTCAACGCGCACAGCTTCAACATAGCGCGGATATTGGTTCACGCAAGGCTCGTAATAATTAATGTTTTTGCACAAGTAAGCGATTCGTGTTGTTCCACGCAGCATATAATCGCGCGGTTCAACAAATCCTCCCTGTTTAACCATAAGCGCAGTCTCTTCGTTCACAGCCTCGCGCACGCAGGTCGACACATACTGCTCTGGATTAAAACTTTCAGGCAGGGTAAATGACGGTCCCCCCCGAGCAATAAGAACAAGCACAATCATCGCCACAATAATAACTGCCGCAATAACAAAAATAGCTATCTGCCCTTTAGTGTTTTTCATGCTTCACCTCGTTAATATACAGGCGCAGAGCATCTTCTACAATATGCGATTTGTTGCGATGTTTTCCTTTTTTGAGAATATGCCCAAGCTCCCTGTCGGTTTCAGGGTCAATAGTCGCGGAAATGCGGATTTTCACTTATTACTTTATGCAATGGAGTATTTAAAATCTCACTAAGGAGATTAAATAGCATAAAGTATTACGCTTGTTTAAGGGCTTTGCAGGTCAATGCCCCTGCCGTCGTCTGGGCTGAGCGAGCACATTTCATGGGTATAGATTTATTGCCTCTCTATTGTGCTTAGCAAATGTCATATATTATATAATGATGTTAATTTTATGAAATATAACTTGCTAATTCGACTAGGATTTGCCACAGAGATAATAATGAATAAAACGCAGGAAATTATACAAAATGCCGGACAGCAATTTATGTTGTTTAAATTAGCAAATAAATTTCGTTGATAATGTGCTATTTTAGTATCCTAATGGTCCCAAATGCTCTTACTATTTTTCGGTTTTATCTTTGGAACTCTGGACAGAGCATTCAGTACGAAAGATTTATAAACAATATTAACACGATAATATTACAATATTATCACAATAATATTAATACATTAAAATGGCAGAAAGGGAATTTTACGATCGAAAAAGTGAACTTGAAACACTTAAAGAGAAATATGCCCATCTTAAATCTGGAGAGATGGTAGTTATTTATGGTAGAAGAAGGGTTGGAAAAACGGAACTGATAAGGCAGCTCATTAAAACAATCCCAGAGAATAAGTTGTACTTTTATGTTGATTTAATTGGAAAGCAAGGCATTCTAGACTCTTTGTCTGCTTCTGTTCAGGAACAACTCAAGGAAACTGTCAAGTTCTCTGAATTTGATGATTTTTTGAACTATATTGAGTCAAAATCTGGAAAAGAAAGGTTTATCTTAGTAATCGATGAATTTCAAAGATTCTTGGACGTTGCTCCAAATTTTATTACAAAATTACAGAATTATTGGGATTCAAAGTTAAAGAATAAGAAATTAATGATCATTCTTGTTGGCTCATCAATAGGAATGATACAGAAAATAACCAGTAGCAAAGCAGGAGCATTGTATGGAAGAGGAACAAAAATAAAAATCTCTCCCTTCAAATATTCTGATTTCAGATTTATGTTTAAAGAACTGAACGAAGAAGAAAAGATATTAACTTATTCTGTTTTTGGTGGAACTCCTTATTATTTAGAAAAAGTCAAAAAAACAGGGGGAGATATTTACCAAAAGATAAATGAGTTGGTAATAAAAAGGGGTGGAGAACTTCTTGAAGAACCAAAGAACTTACTTGAATATGAAAATGTAAGAGTCCATGCTAAATATAATTCAATTTTACATGCAACATCATCAGGGAAAGAAACGCTAAAAGAAATTGAAGATTTTACAAAAATAAATTCAAATGTTATGTCCCCGTATCTTAGTAGGTTGGATGAACTTCTCGATTTAGTAGGTAGGAAAGATCCAGTTTTAGGAAAAGAGAAGCTTGGCAGATACTGCGTAAGAGATAATTTCTTCAAGTTCTGGTATAAGTTTATCTTCCCCAATCAAACACCCCTCAACTTAGGAAATACAAAACTTGTCTCAGACTTGATAAAACAAGATCTAAATGGATATATCGGAAGAGTCTTTGAAGAAATAGTAAAGGAACTACTTATTCTTTATAATACAAGAGAGATAAAAGGATTAAAGTTAAACTTTGAGAATATTGGCTCATGGTGGGATAGAAATAGTAATGAAATCGATGTTCTTGCATATAACCTTAAAGAAAAGACTTTTGTGCTTGGAGAAGTTAAATGGACAAATAAGCCATCAGACTTTGACGTTATCGAGGAACTTGAAAGAAAGTCGAAACACGTTCATTATGGTGGAAATTACAAATTTCTTTTTGTTTCAAAGAACGGCTTTACAGAAAAAGCATTAAAGAGAATGCAGGAATTAGGAGCAATCCATCTTGATTTGAAAGAAATTGAAGAATTGTTTAACAAGGCAGGTTAAAAATGAAGATTTTCATAGTGGCAGATACACATTTTCGTCATACAAATATTATTGAATATGCTAAAAGGCCTTTCAAGAATGTAGAAGAAATGAATGAAGAGATGATAAAAAGATGGAATAACAAGGTTGGAAAGGATGATTTGGTTATACACTTAGGAGACTTTGGATTAGGAAATAAAGAAGAGGTTGCTAGCATAAGAGACAGACTTAATGGAAAAATTATCTTGCTAAAGGGCAATCACGATCATAAATCAGTTAGAGAAGCAGGATTCTTGATAATAAAAGGAAATTTAGAGATTGATAATATAATCTTTAGTCACAATCCCTTGTCTAAGAAAGACATACCAAAAGGATTTATTAACGTGCATGGACATATACATGAGAAGGAAAGCTTGTATGGGTTCAATGCGAGCGTTGAAAAGATGAATTATGAACCTATAGAGATTCAAGATCTGAAAAAAATGTTGGTTTTTCCTTCAAAATAGCTGATTTTTAGTCAGGCGCCCTAATCGTCCTGCTCAATTCTCGGCGCGAGAACAAAAGAAAGCATCACTTTGCCGGTTGGGAAATTGATGCGCATAGGGTGATTGTCCGAGAAATTAATCTCAACCTTATTGGCGATTTTTGCGCCTTTCATAAACTTGCTCAAATATTCCAAAGAGAACCTCGCGCTGCTTATATCTGAATAAATCTCCACCTCATCACTCGAGAATTCAATTCGCGCCGAGTTCAGTCCGCGAGCTTCAACCACAAACTTGTTCTGTTCGGCAGAGAATGTGCACGCATCAGACACCACAAGGCAGTCTTCCACCACTTCAACGAACGTTTGAGAATCCATTTTAATCACGCTCTTAAACTCCCAATGCGGCAACTCGCGGTCTTCACCCTCAACGCTAATCAATGCCAGCGTGAAGTCGCGCTTGATTTTGTCCTGAATTGTAATGCGCAGCGTATTTTCTTCGCGCGCAAGAATAATAGAGCTTCCCAGGCTGCAGCGACGCATGACTGAATTAAGATTGTCAAGGTTAATGCCAAGAATTTCATCTTTCTCAATGCTGAACTGCGAAAACAATTCCGCAGGTATGTGGAAATGCACCATCGCAACGTTTGCAGGGTCAAGCGCCACTAAATGCATGCCTTCTTTGGTAATTTTGAGCCGTACTTCAGTAACTAAATCGGAAATGATTCCGATAAGAGTGCCAAAAAAGCGCGCATCATCTAATTTTAACAGCATAAGAATTCGTTATATCGGATACTTTTAAGCTTTGTTATGCTAAGATTGCTTATAAGGGAAACTATACTTATTGAATAAAGCAATCTTAGGATGTCAAGAACCACCCGCTAAAGTAAGTGGCGTGTTGTGTGGTTCTTGAGCACCTCGAAAATTGTGCTGCCTTTCTAACGAACTAAAGTAGGGAGGGTACGTTAGCACAATTTTCTTAGTCTAAAAGTCAATTTTGGACTCAAAGACTTTTCGATGCTCAAATGCCTTCGTTAGAACGGCATAACAAACCATAAAAACTGCACCCTATTCCCCAAAACATGCCTGACGAATCTCCTTCATCCAACGAGCTGCGTATCCGCTCTATTACTCATATTTATTATTCAAAACCAGAAGTCCAAAAAGCCATATTTGAGTTCGCGCGCTCGCGCGAGGTAGTGCCGCGCTATTTTGAGGGATTCGGCAAGCGCCCAGATGCGTTGACTTACCCTGCCGACGTAATGGCGCTCGTGCAGAAAGGCGCGACATCGTTTCACGCATCTGAAGAACTCTGGCGCGACTCGTTGCAGCTCAACACCGATATGCAAAGAGCAGCATTCGACGAGCTGCGCGAAGGCTGGGATTTACTCTTAGATATCGACTCGCCCTATCTCGACTACTCAAAAATCGCCGCCGCGTTACTGATTGAGTGTCTTGAACGCTACGGCATTAAAAATTACGGGATAAAATATTCTGGCTCCAAGGGCTTTCACATCATTGTGCCTTGGACAGCATTTCCTGACTTTTTTGAAAACACGCAAACAAAGAACATGTTTCCCGAATGGCCTCGTGCAATTACAGAGTTCTTGCTGCATGAAATAAAACCTGAATTAGGAAGACGTATAGACCAGATGGGAATAAACTTTGCGGCTTTGGAAAGGCGTACAGGCATTACAAAAGAGGAATTTCTGAAAAACGTCTGCGCTAATTGCAACATCCCTTTAGAAACCCACATGATGATACGATTTGAATGCGATAAGTGCCAGCAAGGATACGAGCGTCCAGATATGAAGATAACTGCGCGCAAGCTACGTTGTCTAAACGAAACTTGCGGAGGATATTTTTCTGTCGTGGATAAAAGCGAGTTTTTTAAATGCCCCAAATGCAATATGTCGTCCTTAAACAAACAGGATAATTTCGATACAAAACTATCTGGGGCCAAGGTGGTGCACGCAGACAGGGCAGTAACTGTAAGTTCTGAAAGAAGAGTCCAAGGGCAAAAAGCAAGCTCCCCAGATCTCGTCCTAGTCTCTCCGAGGCATTTGTTTCGTATGCCATACTCGCTGCACGAAAAAACGTCACTTGCCAGCGTCGTCATAACCAAGCAGGATATAACGAATTTCAGCCCAAAGAAAGCAGACCCGCTCACTGCTTCTATTCTGCCGTATTATCCAACAGCCACGCGCGGCGAAGCAGCACTCCTGCTGCAAGCTGCGCTCGCATGGAAGGTCAAACAAGATGCGCAAAAGCCCATCCGCGAGTCTGTGGCGCGCCCCGTGACCTCGAAAGAAGATTTGGAGAGACTGAAAGGCGTGACAGAAAAACATTTTCCTCCTGCCATAAATAAATTGATGAAGGGTCTTGCAGAAGGCAGGAAGAGAGGCTTGTTTATACTTATCACCTTCCTGCGCGCGCTCAATTTTCCCGATGCTGACATTGAAAAACGCGTCTACGAATGGAACGAAAAGAATACCCCTCCCCTAAAGGAAGGATATGTTAAAAGCCAGTTGCAATGGCACCTCCGCCAGACGCGCAAAATTCTACCGCCAAACTACGACAATCCAAGTTTCTACAAAGATCTCGGTCTGCTCGACAAGCCAGCATCAACTAAAAATCCATTAGTTGATGTCATCCAACGCCTCCGTCGCGACTCAGAGAGCGACTAAATCTTTTTAAACAATATATCCCTCTCAAATCAATGAAAAAGGGCGTGTTGGTTTTTATTTTTCTTGCGTTGAGCCTTATCCCTCTCGCATCTGCTGTCGTAAATGAGACAGACGACGCAAAAATCTCGCGCGCATACCAATGTCTTGAATCTGCAATTTCCAATCGCACAGCTGCCCAACTTTCTCTTGAAGAAGCAACTTTCTCGATACTTGCGCTCGGTGCAAATGCAAAAGCCGAGCAGAAGCTCGACGCTGAAAAGCGTTCCGCCTCCAGCAATGCGACTTGCTGGCCGCAGGCAGGCTGCCGCTTAAAGGAAACAGCACAGGCGATTCTGGCTTATGACCTCATAGGTAAAAACACAGACCAGGCAGAGAATTTTCTTCTGTCAAAGAGCGTGCCTGCAACAGGATTGCAATGGTTCCTTGAGATAGACATCCAGAATCAGGAAACCGCGGTATGTACGCTTCGATATCAGGGCAACGAACGCTCAGTCTCAATTGATGAAGACATGCGCATCTCAGGAGATGCTGGCAGCTGCCTCTCACAGAGTGCAGATGGCTACTGGCTTCAAATTTCCTCTTCTTGTTTAACACAGACATTTGAAATATCGTGCAATAAGGATTTTATTACTACGCTTCTCTATCAAAAAAGCGGGTCAGACACTGTTTACGTCTCTCCAACAGCCAGTTCGGCTGCATCTTCAGGCACAACGACAGAGTCCATACGTTCACGCTGTTTCTCTCTGGCGAATGAATGCGATTATGAAGGCACTCTTTGGGCGGCACTCGCACTTGACGAGACAGAACACGACATGGCTAACTACATCCCTTATCTTATCGCGTTTGCTCCGGATAATGAACGCTTCTTGCCAGAGGCGTTTACTTACAAACTTTCAACGAGCCAGGATTCCTATTCGTCGTTAATACAGTCGCAGAAAAATGCACAATTCTGGGAAGCCCCCTCAACATCTTATAGCAAGTTTTACGACACCGCCTTGGCACTTCTTGCATTGCAGGGAAAATCTATTCCAGAGAGCAGTAACGCTAAACGTTATCTTTTGAACATACAGGATGCAGGCGGTTGCTGGAACAATAAGAATTTGCGCGACACAGCATTCCTGCTTTATTCAGGCTGGCCTCACGCAACACGCTCTTCAGGCACACCGTCAGGCACAGTTGAAAACTGCCTTTCAGTTAATTCAGGATATGCCTGCGTCTCTTCAGATTTAGTCTGCCGTACTGCTAATGGAAGTCCGTTGCCGCAATTTGCTTGTTCAGGTTCTTTGAAATGCTGTTCAGTCGCACCCCAACGTGAGTTGTGTTCAACACTCAATGGTAAAATCTGCGCCTCTAATGAGCAATGCTCAGGCACATCACGTGAATCTGCAGACGGCTCTTGTTGCCTCGAACGTTGCGAGCTCGTAGCTCCTGTTGAAGATGCCTGCGCGCAATCAAACGGAGTTTGCAGTTTAAGCTGCGACCCAGATACAGAAACAGAAGGCAGCGAACAGTGCCCACTTTCAGGAGATGTGTGCTGTATTTCCAAGAGTGAAGAAAGTTCTGGAGACTCAAACTGGCTTGTCTGGACGATTATATTGATTATCCTTATAGTCCTCGTTGCATTGGCTATTGCCTATCGAAAGAAGCTGCAACTTTTACTCTTTAAATCACGTCGAAGCGGAGTTTCTTCTACACCATTGAGCACGACACGACGCCCGCCCTTCCCCCCAGCAGTCTATCCTTCGGCTATGCCGATGCGACCACGTCCTGCCCCATCTTCTCGTCAGGCTTCTCCGATTGATAAAGAGATGGAAGAAACACTCCGCAAGCTGCGCGAGATTAGCAAATAACTTTATATAACAATAAGGCACTATGAATAAATGAAGCTCTTCGCAGGTCTTTTTTTCCTTTTGTTTTTGTTTCCTTCAGCGTACGCACTCTCGCTCGACCTTGATTCAGCGTACGACCAATCAGAAACCATAGTCGCCGAGATACAAGGAGTTGTTTTGCAGCCCATCTCACACACACAGGTCACCTTTACACGTGGGCACGTCGAAACAGTTGTGGTCTACGACGTGCAGCGCCTTGGTGATAACTATTTTATCTATTTTATAGCCCCTCGTGCGCAACAGAATTACACGCTCACCCTGCGCGATGTAGACACGATGATTAACGGCGAGCGCCAGATTGTAACACTTGAGCGCTCATTCACAATATCAAATCAATCAGTCCCTTATAATGTGCGTCCTGGTTTCATAAACACCGCAGAAGATTTTGAGCTTGAATTCACTTCTTTCTCCGACCAGCCATTAAATCTTGCGCTGGGTGTGCCTTTCAATTCCAATACGACTCTGCAGCCAGGCATCACAACCCGCTCTTTTTCCATCGACGCATTTCCTCAGGCTCTCTCTGTATTTTCACTTGGCATGTATTCTTTGCCGATATACAGCGCAGCCGAAGTTGACAATACGTTCCCAGTTTCACGCATTGTAGACATCTCGCCGCGGCGCATCGAATATTATTTTATCCGCGGAAGGGAATCGCCATTCTCATTCACAGTTAGAAATACAGGAACAGAAGTACTTGAGAATATCGTTCTTATTTACAATGAGTCTCGTTACACGCTCGTTCCAAAGACAATAAAGAAAATTAATGTCAACGAGTCAGTCGCAGTTAACATAACGCTGAAACAATTCAATATGAACTTAGATGATAAAATTACGATTCGTGCAGGAAACGAATCAATTGACGTCCCCCTTAAGATTTCTTATAATGAGACTTTGCCCATCTCGATTAATCGCACTTCAAACGCTTCGGTTCAAGGATACTACTGCAACGAACTTGGCGGAAAAATCTGCACAACCAACGAGCGGTGCGAGGGTTCTACAACTCCTTCTCTTAGCGGTTCATGCTGTATAGGCAGTTGCGTCGTTCCAGAAAAATCAGGCCTGGCTTGGATAGGATATCTCCTCGGGGCAATCGTGCTCATCGTTTTGGTAATAGTCGGGGGGAAGTATATGAAATCGCGTGGCAGGTCATCTGGTGGTCTGACAGGCAGAGTGGCTAAGCTCGAGCGCGCTTAGTTTTTTTCTTGCCTTTCTTCTTAACAGATTTATTTGCTTCTGACGGCGGCACAGCCTGCTGCTGATGCTTTATCAGCTCATCCCGCAGTTCAGGATGCTGGGCAATAAGTTGTCGTAGCTGATTGAATGCAATATCGCGCTGCGCGATAATATTTTTGGCGGCAGCGTCGTACGCATGCAAGCGTGCAACAAGATTGTTCGAAAGCGCACTTATGTCATCTCGCGAGAACTTCATTTGTTGCGGAGACATAACTTCCACATTTGACGGCATATAGGCAAACAGGATACCAAGCAAGACATTAAGCGAGTCAAAAGTTATCTCGAGCTCTACAAAAGTACTGAACAGGTCATTGGAGTCTTTCACAGGGACAGGGTCGTACACTTTCTTCTGTTTAATTGCAACTCCCTTTTCAGCACCAAGCCGTTCAATGAGACTGTTTAACGTCGCGCTCAAATGCTCAGCAGGTCGTCCGAGCATCTCGATGATAATGCGTGCTTCAATTGCTTCCATGCCTCTGTTATAGAAATATCCTTTAAAAATGCTTTCAGTCAGATTTTTCTAAGCCATATAAGGACAATAACAGCTATGCTGAATCCGATAAACGCATAAACAACGCGCGTACGCATCACATCGGTATAATCACCCCCTGTTTTCTCTTCCTTCGATGAAGCTTTTGATGAACGCAGCACGATTTTCTCTTTTTTAGAAGGTTGTGGCACAGGCGCGCTCATAGTATCCGGTGCGGGCGATTGTGCTTTAAAACTATTCTCAAGAAGAGGTTCTTCCTCACGCTCATCAGAAAGGGCATTATTTGGTTCTGGCTCCTGAGTTTGCGATGATGTACAGGAATTGGCATTTCCACTTGTCGAGCTAATGAAATTCCATTCAGCATCGCAGCGGCTCCACGCAAGCTCATTATTTTTGTCATCTTTCATACTTGACGTTCTATCAATGACTTCTGAGTTATGCTTCAAAATAACACTTTCATTCGTATTGACAAGCCATAAGCCATTAAACGTAATGACTTTATACCCTATGAATCTGCCGCTTAAATTAGCTTCCTTTCCCTTGTTATTAACGAGAAAATAATTTTCCAAGTTTATTTCTTCAGCCGAATATAATTCGACCCACTCATTGTTTCTATCTTCCCCAGCAGGGTTTTGCTCAACTTCGTTAATCACAATTGCGGATGCAATGCCTGAACTAATAACCATAAGAATCATAATAAACCAGTTTGCCTTGTTCATCGCGAACAATGAGAGCATCCCGGTCGTTATTCCATGCATTGACTCGCTTCCAGAAGAGCGCAGTCTTGTTATCTGAACCCTTTGCAGAGTAAAGCACGAACTTTTCTGCCGGCTCAATCTTAAAGGTATATCTGCGCGTTGTTTCATCACTAACAGTCCAACCTACGAGGCTGACCTTGCACCTCTTCTCAAATGCAACGTATTCGTCCTTTTTATCAATTTCCCCTGCCAGGCACCCATAGTTTTCCGACCGCGCCCACACGCCGCGCTCTTCCTTAAGTGCTTCTCCTTGCACGCGAGCAAATTCTCCCACTTCTTCGTCCTGTACAAGAAGGGTGCGCGCAAGCCCTTCGCGCACCATATCAAGATTAAGATAATCCGGAGTGTATACGCGGGCAAGCAATCGACCATAAGTTTCACGCCCAATCACGTTTATTTCGACAGTCTTATTTTCAAACTGTTTGAGATAAGTTCTCGCATCATCTGCGCCAAATTCGCCTTTCTCAGGAGTATTGATGTTAAGCATGCGAACCCGCCTTCCATCTATTAGGTCGAACGTGTCGCCATCCAGAACGCGAGCCACAACAGCATTCTCAAGGTTTCGCTCGCTATTCTCCGAAACAGAAAAATACCAAGAATCCAGCGCAATGATGAAAGTTATAGCCAACGCAAGTAAAATGGCGTGCTTTTTTTCCACAGTTCAAAAAAGAAAGGTTCTTAAAAAAGCTTTTGTTAGTTTGTCTATGGCTATACCTCAATTAGAACTTGACCTAAATCAAACTGGCTCAGAAATCACAAGGCTGCTCTGGCGAACAATGCCTCCTGAATTTACTTCAGGCATCTCTCTGCTGATAACCCTCGGCAAGGTAGCCGGAGTTATTTTTATTGTTTATCTTTTATTCCTTGTTATTAAGTCAATCGTCAGTATAAGGCAGGCTCTGAGGATGAAATCAATCGCACTTAATGTAGCGGAGATAAACAAGAAACTCGACATTCTTCTAGGAAAATCAGATAAAAAAATAAAGAAAGAAGATAAAGAGGAAAGGAAAAAGTAGTCAAAGAGCAATAATCTCTTTATTATCTAACGAATTGTAATATCTCTCCAAATCCCGATGTTTAATTTCCATAGTTTCAGTATTCACATTAGGATGAAAACCAACAATTTCCGCATCCCAAACTTCCCTGTCAATTATCAGCACAACATCGCGTGAATAAATCGCGCCAAATATGCTCACGCTTCCGGGCGCAAGAGCTGTTTTTTCTTTTAGCTCGTCAACCGAGCCAAATTTTAGCTTCTTCACACTAAGATGCTTCTCAAGCTTCTTAACATCCAGTCTCTTATGCGCAGGCATCCCCACAAGATAAACCCTGCCCAAATCATCCTTTAAAAAAAGTGTTTTGCAATGCAAGCCAGGAATATTTATTATCTGTTCGTCTTTAGAAGATTCAGCAACAGTAAAAAC
>JBBSYO010000040.1:0-4565 GCA_038045185.1 Nanobdellota archaeon
TGCAAAATTCTCTAAACAACTCTCGCCTCAATGCCGTAGCGCTCATTGCACACATAATCCTGCAGGCTTTCACCACGCTTTCCGCGCAGCACAGGCACTACTGATGCGCTGGTCACACTTCTATCATATATCTCCCGCAGAGAGAAGCGTTTTGATGTCCCAACATTCAGCGAACTTCCTTCAACAGACAGCACATCAACACTGCCATCTCTATCAAGCGCAATTTTGAATCCTGCAAGAGGCACGTTGCCGCGATTATTAACATCAAGAGATACGTCGCTGTCGCTCTGCACAATGCTCACATCAAGTGAAACACGCTCGCACGAACGCTCAATTGGTTCATCGTTCTTCTGAACCGCTTCTCCCACAAAACCCCGCGCCCATACAAACACGATGCCAGCAAGCACAATGACAATCGCGATTAATAACGTAGTCGCGATAACAGGAGTAATTCCTTTCTTGCTCAGTCTTTTTGAAAAATACATGTTTCTATACAATTATCTCCTTTTTTATATTTATCCAGTGCACTGTCTGCAGTCAGCCGAGCATACGCCTTCTGTGTTGCTAGAAGCAGCAGCGTTTCCACCAATGAATCCACTTCCAACTGTTCCAGAAGAACCTCCCGGCGCTGTACAGACTGACCCCGCAGGGTCACAGACTTCTGTTCCAAACCAAACAAAACTATCGCCGCATGCAGCAAGAAGACATTGGTTTGTGCACGCATCGCCATTCTCTTGATTACCATCATCACATTCTTCAGGGTCTTCTTGTATTCCGTTGCCGCACACTTCACTGCCATAGTTAGGAGGCGTACTCGACGTGCTGCATCCCTGCGTATCAAACGTGCAGCTATTCGTACAGCTAAGATTGCCCTGAGTAAATCCTTGTCCCAGCGTCGTGCAACCATGCCCGCCTCTATCCGCACCGTCGCACGACTCACTCCAGGAGGAGCCATATAATAAGTTTCTTACACCATCTCCACAATAAGAGCCTGGCAATGTAATTAATCTGCACGTCCCCGGACTGCAGTATCCGCAACTGTTTCCATATGGAGGCACGCACGCGTTTTCAGGTGGTTCGCAATCTTCCCCTAATCCTGATTCTATCACTCCATTACCGCATGCAGCAGATGGTGCATTGACATGCAAGATGCCGCTTCGCGCAGACACAGAAGTTGCTCGCGCCAAGCGCGCAATCGCATAGTACTCTGGCTCCCCGCATAACCCTTCTATAAGGTCGCATATCCATTTTGCAGTCCAGCTCATATGCAGTGGTTGCGTTCCATAGTTTTCTCTAAGCACTTCCATAAAATCATCCCCAATCAAATCATCTTCGTAAATAAGAACTTCAATCAGTTCACCTCCAATGTTCGTTCCCTGTATTGTAAGTCCTGCAGGTTCACCATCATTTACACGACCCTTGTCCCAACTTACTCCGCCGATTTGCTCACACCTGCAACTCTGCGAGCATACGCCGCCGCTCGCCTGACACACAGCTGCATCAATTCCATCGCAATCTTCATTGCCGTTGATTATGTTATCTCCGCACTTTCCTGTAGGCACGCATGTTGGAGCAAGCTTGCAATCCGCATTACATGCCCGCGTGCCAGGATAACTGAAGGCAGCAGTGCACGCAACAGAGTTCGTGTCACATTGTTCACCAGGGGGGTCTACATTTCCATCACCGCAACGCGGCTGACCTTGTTCAGAATAGCATTCAAGCATGCTTGTGCGCACAGCAGGGTCGGCGCACGAAGTGCCGATGACAATCTCTTTCCGCGCCTCGGTAAAACATGATTTGCCAGAAGTAAGAATAGGAGCGAGATAGATTTTTTCATGCGCACCCTTTACAACATAGGTCTGCACGCCGCCAGCAGGCGGCACAGAAAGTGGCTGATTGAAATCGCTTCCCAAAACGCAAAGCGCGTTATGCGTAGCTCCTGAAGTTATGCGATAAGTATCTGCACTTCCATCATCCTGAAAACCAACTTGAAAACCAATAACGCTCGAATCGCTTATGCGCACCGAGAAACCTTCTAACGCCTCTCTTCTAATCGAATTAAACTCATCATTCAAACGGCAACTGAAATCTACATTTTCAAAGCTAATTTTGCCAATTGCCTCAAGGCAAGAACTATCTACGCTCTTTGCTGCAGGAATTGTAAAATATGCAACAACTCCCCCTCCAACTAACGTGAGCACAATCAATAATACAGTTGCAATAACTGGCGTGATTCCCTTCTTCATCAATTTTTTCAAGTGCATGATATCTCTCTAGTTACAATCGCGTTGTCACATAAGGCGCGCGTGCCATTCGCAATAACATAAATCGGTTCTATTTCAATCTGTCGTCTCCCCAGTCCAGTATAGTTATACGTCTGCACATTGCGCTCGCCAGGCTTTAACGCCTTTAAAATATAAGGCGGTCCTTGATAAAAATAAAGCGCGCAGTCAGGCGGCAGCGGTTTTTGCAGGTCAGGGCAATTAACAAGTTTTTTATATGCCTCGCTCACATTGCCAACCCGCACATAAGCTCCCTGCACATTAAATAGCCCCCGATTGCCAATAGTCACGCTCAGCCAGCCGTCCCCGCAACTAACTTCCTCAATGCTTAACTTCAAATCTTCAGGACAGCGCTGGACTTCCTTCGGAACATATAGTTTCAAATACGTATAAACTGCTCCAGCCATGCCAATCGCAAGCACGATTAGCAATACATAGCCAAGAATCGTGCTCTCTCCGCGTTTAGCCTGTGCTGACAAACGATTCATCGTCGCGCTCCTTTATAATTACGAAAAAGAAATTCTCGCCCTCACGAAGATTAAACCTATATCTCGCTCCGCTAATCCTCACGCTCACCTCTCCATTATTTTCCCATACCACTGCGCTCTCGCGCTTCACCTGCCGTATCTGAATAACTGTCTCACCGCCGCCAGTCACAATTCCAACGCTTCCGCGCAGACCTGTTGCAAAAGAAAATCCCTTCAATTCTGTTTCATTGCCAAAAACAAACAGCACACGGTCTTGGGCAATATACTCTGCATACTCCTCTAAGAAAGAGGCAAGCAGTTCCGAACGTTCAGAGCTGCCGCGCTGGTTGTACACCCCATAATTGATAACCTGCACGCTTTCCGACTTAATCTCCGAAGACAGGTCATAGAACACTTCATTCTGCGAGCTCGTGCGTGCTTCATTCATTGTGCTCGTTAAACTAAACAGGATGCCAACAGTAATCAGCGTCGCAATCAGAAAAAACTGCCCTCTCTTTTGCATCACTTATCAACGCCGACGATGTTTTTAAAACTTTATAATGTGGATAATTCCCTTGATTCTCCTGCGTATTTTTAGGAATTATCCATTAGAGAAATTTGCAGCATTTTATTGCTTTTATAGAGAATTTACTTGATTATGTTGCACGTTATTCAAATTCTCTGTATCTATAAATAAGGCTCTGCTTAAGTAATGCGCGAGATAGATTTAAGCCTTATTGACTTTAACAGCCTTTGGACCTTTGTCGCCCTGTTCAACTTCAAAGGTAACAGAATCATCTTTCATCAGGTTTCCACTTGCAACGCCAGTGCTGTGGACGAAGTATTCTTTTCCGTCTTCGCCTGCGATGAATCCGAATCCCTTCGTTTCATTGAAGAACTTTACTTTTCCTTTCATGTAGATGTTCCTTATTTGTGGGCTTATAAACCTTGCTATTTGCTGATTTTGGAAATAATCTGTCCTTTGTAAAATAAGTCTATTTGATTTGTTCACTCATTGGTCTGCACAAACCAGCCAGAATTATGAATATAACCCCAAAAAAGAACAATAACCAGTTATTTATATCCTTAAACATATTAAAAATTACTATTGCTAAAAGACCAGAACCTATCATTAAAGGGACATTATGATTAATAAAGTTCCAATTGTTTATCAAATAACCAGAAGGATGTTCTTTCTTTTCCATTATATATTTCTTATCACCTAAATTTATTTCTGCTTAGGCTCCAACCAGCCACAAATTCCACAAGCCAATCCAATAAGAACTAATGCTTGTCCGAATGCCGTAAAAATTCCTATTCTTATAAGTGCAGTATCGGGCGACATCGATGAAGGGTTATAAGAAAAATTGATCATAATCAGTCCCCCTAAAAATAAAATAAGAGCAAAGACGAACCATTGAGATCTCTTCATAGGAATATCAGCTTTACAAATATTAAAAACTTATCGCTTTTTAAATCTGTCCGCTTTGGATAAACTTTCGCATCGCCTGTTCAAGAACAACTTGGGGCGCAAATCCTTTTCTGCTGCACGCTTTCATAAACTCGTCAAAAGTAACTTGGTCCACCATATAATCCAGCTTTCTTTTCTTCGGACCCGGCGGTGTTGCTGCCATATTCTCCCCAGCCAAACGCATTATATAAACATTCGTAGAAAGCTGTTACCGCGCAAAATAGCACGAGTAACCTCTTATTCTATCTTTATCGTCGATAGTGTTACCGCGCAAAATACAAATGTTTAAATATTAGTAGATAAAGTATAATCACTTTTCTTCTTTTTTAGCCAATTTATCCATGA
>JBBSYO010000041.1:0-22807 GCA_038045185.1 Nanobdellota archaeon
TGGCTGGAAATGAAGAGATTGTCTTAGCGGAGTTGCCCGAAGGGCATTAACTTGTCTAGGCTTGATTTCTTCAAACTCTTCAACTTGCGCGAATGCGAAAATAGTTATTGTGTCCCCGACGCAGCTGTAACGCGCGCCTGCCCCATTGACTGAAATAGTGCGCGTTCCTCTTTGGGCTTTTATGGCATAAGTTTCATAGCGGTTGCCATTGGTGAAATTTGCCACGAGAACTTTTTCATATTCTTTTATTCCTGATTCTTCCATCAATGCTTCGTCTATGGCTATGCTGCCCTCATAATGCAAATTGGATTCAGTTACGCGGGCAGTATGTATTTTTGATTTCAAAACTGATATTTTCATGTTTTACTTACGCTGACTTTTTATAGTGAAAGACATAAATAATTGAGCAAGATTGTATGTCTTTCCCTTGATAGTCAAGGCACAAACGCTCAATTTTAAGTGTCCTTGACTATATTTATGCTTTTCTATAGTGCACTTGTACTATGCTATGGATAATTCTGAAAAACGAATATTGATCAACAGAATTATCCATAACAAATAAAATCGGCACGAATCTAAGATAGCCGCTTTTTATGCACTGTAAAGTATCTTCTGAGAAAGTAGGCTAAAAAACCCTCTTCGTTTTTGTGAAACGCTCGATAGTAGGATTTTCTCTTTTTGTATTCTATAATCAGCATCGGATAGCCTGCGTGCCAAAGAATGTGATTCATAATTAGCCTGCCAATTCGACCATTGCCATCACCAAATGGATGAATTTTTTCAAATTTATAGTGCGCCTTTGCTGCTAATTCAACTGGATTTAACTTTGTGTTTTCTATAGAGAAGTTTGAATTAATACTTTTTTGAGGCAGTTTCAAACTTCTTCTTAGAGAAATTTGCAGCATTTTATTGCTTTTATCGATTATTGCAAACTTCTCTATAAACTTAATTAATTCAGTCATTGACTTTTCTATGTCTTGCCAGTCTGGCGCAAGATACGTACCGACACGAACTAAATGGTCCCTGAATCGCCCTGCGATGTCATCTTTTGTTTCTTTGAATATTTCTCCGTGCCATTGCAATAACAAATCTTTAGATATTCTCTCTTTTGTGTTGAGCATTTTGAGAAATACTTTGCTGTGCGCCTCTGTTTCTTTTACATCTCTTAGAGGCTTATTGGGCGCAATTTTATTATGAATAATTTCTCGCGCTTCCTCAAGTGTTATGGTTGAACCTTCAATTGCGTTCGTATTATATGTGAATGCAATGGAAATTTCTTCTAATTCTTTTTCTTTTATACTTTGGGGAAGTCTTTTCCATTCAGATTGAAAGTTCTTCTGTATTTTTTCTAATCTTTGATAAATATCTTCCTTAAGATGCATTTTTAATTGATTTGTTATCTCGCCGATATTTTTTGGTATTTCAGTACCAATGTACTTTTCTTTTGTTACTACCCTGCCATTTTTTCTGAATGAATGCTGCAGGTAGAAATATTCTCTTGTGCCCTTTTTTCTCTTAAGGATTCTCATATTAGTTGTACCATTACTTTATATTTAAATGTTTGCTTTTTGTGATAAATGTAATGGTACGCCCCTGCAGGCTTATTCGAACTTTGTTCTCATGCTGTTGGTTCTATGAGCCTCACCTGCGCTCGATATGCAAATGCCCACACCGGCTTATTCGAACAAGTTCTCATGCCGTTGTGGTCACGTGCTCGTCTTCACTCGCTTTCGTGGATGCCCACACCGGGATTCGAACCCGGGTTTAGGCCGCGAAAGGGCCTCGTGCTTGACCACTACACTATGCGGGCATATTAGTCACGGGGAAAAATTGCTTTTAAAGCTTTCTTACGATAGATTTAAGAGGCTTTTCGTGCTTTATCTCATATGAGAAAGCTTATTCGGCGAACACGAAGAAAGAACCAGCAGAAGCGCAAGGCTCGCAAGATTTAACGTTACTCTTAGTGTGGAGCAAACGTAAAGCGGAAGTATTAAAAAGGGTTTGACGTTTCAGTAGTATGCACATACATAGTCTTATTTTTAAGGAATTGATTAAACGAGGTTATTCTCTTGATGGCAACACGCGCATATGGAATATTGCTGATTCGAAGTTATGGTATATAACCCCTGTGCAAGCTAAAGCTTACTTGGATTTGGTTTCTAGCGAGGACTACAAAAAAAGAGTTGGTCCTAAGGAATTGACGCTTCTTCGCAGGCATTTGATTGATATAGTTAAGGAAGTCGGGACTAAACCAGTCAATATCATTGATTTGGGATGTGGCAACGGGAAGAAAGCTGCTCTTTTCCTTGAAGAAATGAAAAACAGGAACATACGCACTAAATACTGCCCTATAGACATAAGCAGTTATATGGTCAATGAAGCTATTAACGAAATAGAAAAGATGAAAGAGATTAGCGACACTGAAATTATTCGGGTGCAATGGAATATCTCTGATTTTGAAAATCTGCAGAATGTTGTCCCTCTATTGAAGAAAGGGGACTACAAGCTTAACTTCTTTCTGCTTTTAGGAAATACGCTTGGGAATTTTGAGACGCATGAGCTATTGTACAACGTACGCAATTCCATGGGCGACGGAGACATTATCCTTATCGGAAATGGGCTGAACAATCACAAGGTAGAAGATGATATTGTGCGGTCTTGCAGAGAGAATCCTCTGCGGGACGAATTTTTCTCGCTTATCCTGCAGTTAGCTGGGTTTAAGAAAAACCAGATTCAATACGGCGTACGGTTCAGAAATGATCGTCTTGAGACGTTTTATACGATTCTAAGTGATATATCGCTTTCTTTTCAAGATAGAACAATTGAATTTTATAAGGGTGATCAAATCGTTGTTGCTTTTGCGTATCATTACGAAAAAAGTGAGTTTATGAGCTATTTGAAAATGTATTTTGGAAACGTCCAACTACATGTTTTGGAAGACAGCTCGTACACTCTTGCCTTGTGCAAAAAGTAGAAGATTAACTTTGATATGGCTATTGCTTTATTGACTTTATTCTAAATCTTCTTGCATCCTGAGAATCCGTTCTTAGTCTCCTTGCTTTTACAAAGTTTCAGAAATCCTTACAATTGTATGAGCCCGCCAGTTGAAAGAACTGATAACACAACTCTCTTGCTGCGAAGCTCCTCGTTTCACTGCGGGCTTTCTCGCTGCGGAGTTGTGTTATGAGCCCGCCAGCGCACGCAGACTTTGTCCGCGGCGACTTCAACTCTTGCGATTTGAAGTGATTTGAACACTGCGCGAATTGCTATTCGCTGGTCTTCACTTCTTGCGAAGTTTCAGAAATCCTGGCACAATCATGAGCCCGCCAGGATTTGAACCAGGGACCCCCGCCTTTCTTACTTAAGAAACCCTTGGTCTCCTTAAGGTCACTTTCCCTCGGAAGGGTGTGACGATGCGCCTCTCGCGAAGCGCACTCTTATAAGAGCGGTGCTCTAAACCAGGCTGAGCTACGGGCTCATAGCCACTCGAGCGGAATAATGTATATAAAGATTGAGTTTGATGCTGTGGGATGATTGTGGGCGTAACTGGATTGCCTTGCTCCGGGGGAGGGTCGTTTGCCCAGTTGCTCGCGAGCAAGGGATTTGAACAGCTTTCGTATTCTGATATACTTAGAGCTGAGCTGCGCGCTGCGGCAAGGGAAGTGACGCGGGAAACTATGCAGGAGCAGGGGAACGCTATTCGCTCGGAGTTTGGTCCTGGTGAGCTTTCGAGACGCCTCCTTGTCAAGATTGACTTGACGAAAAATTACGTGTTGACTACTATTCGCAATCCTGCGGAAATTGAGGTGCTGCGTCAAACAGGGGTTTTTGTGCTTGTGCATGTGGATGCGCCGCGCGATGTTCGCTATCAGCGTATGATAAGCAGGGCTAGGGAAAACGATCCAGTGACGAATGAGATGTTTATTGCACTGGATAACAAGGAGACTGGCTTAGGGCAGCCGGCACATGGTTTACGCATCGGAGATTGTATTGCGCTTGCTGATTACACGCTGGCGAATGACGGCTCACTTGAGGATTTCGAAAATAAAGTTGAGGCGTTTGTGCAGGAGATTGGGGTTAGCTAAAACTGGAGAATTTATAAAACGAGGTATCTCTGATATTTTATGCTAGTTGGAATAGTCGGTAAACCTAATACGGGCAAGAGCACATTCTTCAAGGCAGCAACGCTCATGGATGTGCTTATTGCTAATTATCCCTTTGCGACGATAAAGCCGAATCATGCCATGGCTTATGTTAAGATAAAAGACCTTGCTGCTGAATTTAACAAGGTTTCTAATCCGCGCGAGGGATATGTTAAAAATGGGCTTAGGTTCGTGCCCTTTGAGCTTATGGATGTTGCCGGGCTTGTCGAAGGGGCAAGTGAAGGCAAGGGATTGGGCAATGAATTTTTGAATGACTTGAGCGCTGCTGACGCGTTCATTCATGTTGTTGATGTTTCTGGCGAGACTGATGCAGAAGGAAAGCCGACTACGAATTACGACTCTGCGAATGATATCAGGCTTATTGAAAATGAATTGGACAAGTGGTATTGCGGTATACTTAAAAAAATTTGGGTTACATTTGCCAGGAAGGCGGAGATGGAGCATGCTGAATTAGCGAAGGCGCTTGCAAAACAATTTTCCGGCTTGAAGGTAACTGTTGAGGATGTTGAGCATGTTTTGCGCGAGGCGAAGTTGCCGATTGAGAAGCCGTCGCACTGGACAGAGCAGCAATTATTTCTTTTTGCGCAACGCCTTCGTAAATATACTAAGCCTATGATTATTGCAGCTAATAAAATTGACAGGCCAAATGGCGAGAAGAATTATGGCAAAATTAAGGCAGAATTTGATTATCCAATTGTGCCGTGCTTTGCTGACGGCGAGCTGGCTTTGCGGGAAGCTGATAAGCACGGGCTGATTGAGTATGTTCCCGGAGAGAAAGATTTTGAGATTAAGAAGAATTTAAATGACAGCCAGAAAAAGGCGATTGAGAACATAAAACAAATTCTTGACAAGCATGAAGGCACCGGTGTGCAGGAAGTTCTGAACAAGACTGTGTTTGAAGTTTTGAAATATGTGGCGATTTATCCTGCTGGAGCTAAACTTTCAGATAGCAAGGGCAATGTGCTGCCCGACTGCTTCTTGATGCCGCCTAATTCAACTGCGCTGGATTTTGCTTATCGTTTGCATACAGATATCGGAAATGGATTTGTTAAGGCGATAGATGTGCGCACGAAAAAAGCTGTTGGCAAGGATTATGTTTTGAAGCAGGGAGACGGATTGGAGATAATGACAAAATAATTAAAGCTTTATCCTTTTAAGTTCTCTGATTCTGTCAAAGTCGCTGTCGTCCGATATGATTTCAACGCAATTATTAAGTATTGCTGTTGCCACATGAATAGCATCTCTTGGTTTTAGATTATATTTTTCAACTATTTGCTGTGCAGATTCTATTGTCTTTATATCGGCGCCGAATAATGCAAGGTTGGGCATAGTAAACAACTCTTTAGATTGTTCTGTTGCTTTTTCTTTCCCGATTTCTTTTTGTAAAGCATAGTGAACTTCGTCCCACGTAAGCACTGACGTTCCTGCTTGCATTTCATTTTTTATTACTTTGTTTAATATGGTTATGCACGCACCAGATTTTGCTCCTTCTCCGGTATTAGGATAAATAAAGATGTTCGCATCAAGGTAAATCATAGCTTTCTTCCTCTATTCTTCTCAACTCTCCAAGTGTAAGTTCTTTTCCTTTTTTACGATATTTCAGGAAATTTTTCAGCCATTCTTTCGGATTTTGCTGCGGCTTTATCCTGACTTCATTATTTTTTACTTCAAAGACTATTTGTTGTTTTTCTCTAATGCCCAGAAGAAGCCGTATGTCCTTCGGTATGACGACTTGACCTTTTTTGCCTACTTCACGCACTATTTCCATGTTTTATTAAGTAGGAATTGCTATTTAAACTTTTTCCTACTTCGCGGTAGGAATTTGATTTTGGCAGGTTTACAACTTTTTCTTTTCAACGAGAAATTTATGGTGCATAAAGATTTTAAAACACGTGCGTGCAGTAATAAAGAGATGAAAATTATTATAGTAAATAACAAGGATGAAGTTGTGGGGCTTAAAGAAAGAGAAGATTTAGATGCCACAAGAGATATTTATAGAGTATGGAGAATTCGGTTGATTAGGTTACCGTTCATTCGAATTCTCCAGACAGAGAATTTGGGACAAAGAGTAATCCAATTATCCAAATTCTCTGTATCTGCTCTTTGGATAGTGAATAATAAAGATAATAAGGTTCTTCTTGCTAAACGAGCATTTACAAAAAAACAACACCCCGGCAAATGGGGAACAGCTGTTGCGGGGACTGTTGAAGAAGGCGAGAGTTACGAGTCAAATATAATTAAAGAAGCAGAAGAAGAGTTGGGAATCAGGAATATCAAACCAGAAAAAGCAATTAAAGAATTTGTTACAGGCAAGCATAAGCATTTTACTCAATGGTTTTTTCTCAAATCTGATATTGAATTAGATGAATTAAAGGTTAATGCTGATGAAGTCGCGGAAGTTGGATGGTTTAGCATGGAGGAATTTTTAGATTTGATTAAAAATAATCTGGCAGTAACCTTAACTAAAGAGCTTTTAACTGATATGCGGAGCAGGATGTAAAATGAAATATGAATTTGCTGCGGATTTGCAGGATCGCATGGAAGAGATTGTAACTGTTACGGATAATTCCAGTGATTACCTTATATATTTTTAGGAATTATCTATTAGAGAATTTCTAACAAAATGTAATGTCAAGAAGCTTGACGAAAACCACACCATTAATGATGTGGTCGCTTCTTGAGCATCCAAAAAACTCATAAACCGCACACTAAATTGTGCGGTAAACTCCTCAGAGTTTTTTTGATATAATCATAGAAATTCTCTATATTTCGCGAAAGCTTGGTGTGCCAATGAATCGAATTGAACTGCGTCGCGATGGCGGGGCGATTAAATTATTTCAGCTTTCCTGATCCTAATTTAAACTTCGGAATTCCATTCGTCTATGACGAGTGGTTTAATCCCTCGTGGAATTCTGAGGTGCTCAAGAACCACACGGAGTGTGGCATTTATCATGCCACCAGTCTTTGACTGGTGGTTCTTGACATATTGAAGGTTTGCGCTCAAAAGTTCTTTAAAGGAAGAGCAACTTAAAGCGCCATGTTCAAAAGAGGGCTCAGTGGAATTGTCACGAGCGTGCTCCTTATTATGTTTGCCCTCGTGGCGATTGGCATTCTTGCGTTTTTTGTGCGTGATACCGCGACAGACAGTTTGAAGAACATCGGCACGAGCCAGTACACGCTCCAATTTGACATTCCCCTCGGCTTGGTGTTTGTTAATCACACGAGCAAGCAGGTGTTTCTCACCGTTCATCGCAAGGCGGGTCAGGGCGACTTACAAGGTTTTGTGATTGTTTTAGAAGATAACTTTGGTAACAGCCAGACGAACCACAGTTTTGAAAACACAACAGTGCGCGAGTTAGAAACCGTGCGCATTGTCTTCAAACATACCTTGCCGGGCAATGTTGTCAAGATTACGGTAGCGCCTCTTATACGCACAGCAGGCGGCACCCAACTCGGTATACCGATTAGTGAGATTTTCATCGGAGAAGACGGAACTGTAGGTTCCGGCGGTTCTGGTCCTCCCCCGCCCCCTCGTTCAACTAGATGGCAGAGAGTCAATGGAGGTAATCCGATTGACTTGGGCAAAAACCTAACTTCGGGGGAGATAGAATCGCTCCCCTCTATGGTTGACGGAAGTGGTAATGTTGTTTACTTTTTCCGTGATGAGATTACTCGCTCAACTTATACTGGTCGGTTTAACGTGGTGGACAAGAAGTGGGAAATTTTCAGCATTAATGGATGGTCTGCTGTTGATAATGCGTTAGGAGAGATTTTCAGCGGCAGCAATCATTATATTGGAAAGGTTCGTATGATTGTGGATCCGCGCAATACAGCTCAGCTCATGGGTGTGCATAGCAGCATTGCTAATATAGGAGGCAATATTTTTGATTCGCACGGCGATGCGTACGCATTCAGTTTTGACAATGGGTTGCGCTATTGGACTGGCAACGGTGTTGCACCAAGCGCATGGAATGCGCAAGCGCTCGCCTATTCGTTTGCAGGCACGGGCGGAAGTCGGTTTGATGTTGATTTTAACAACGAAGCTGGTTTGTATGTGGGTACATTTGGAGGATTTAACCAAAATTATTTAGTTGCAACGCGTTACGACTTTGCGCAAAATCAGTGGCTTGTATGGAATACGATCCAAGACAACTGGGTTTCTCCTGTATCTTTCCCCCCCTCTGTTTTGCCGTTCATGAGCGTAAGTGATAAAGCAGGTCGTGTTTATGTGCGTGCTGTGCCCGGCACACGCGATTTTCTCATTCTCTATGAAAATACACCTTTTATTGGTGGCTCGCTCTATGCTGCGCTCTATCGCGATAGCACACACAAGTGGTTCGGGTGGAATAATGGGTGGGTCAATGGGATGGCAAACCAGCTGATTTCTGTCATGCCTCAAGAGCTTCAGACTTTTTCTTTACCAGATGCGCTTGTTATTGTGTATAAGGAAGATACTGAACTAAAAATGATACTTTATAACAAAACAACTGAGAGATGGACTTTGCCTGATTCGATTGGTACTATTTATTCAAGTTTCTCGGATTTCGCGGTCGCGCTCGGTTCTGATAGCGTACCTTGGCTTGTCTATCGAACGTCTGGGACTAACTACAGCCAGCGCTCTTTTGTTGATGGTGTGTGGAGTGCGCCCAACGTTGTTTATAGCACAGATTCTTCTTTTCATTCGCTCGCGGGTCTTTCGTTTGTCAACAATCTGCCGCTCTTGTTCACGATTGAGCGCGAGGCAGGCATTAACCGGATGTTTGCTGTTTCGTCTAACGCAGACGATTATTGGAACAACGAGCAGATTCGCGTTCCGACCTCGTTCAGCACGAACGCTGTGCTTGACACATCAAAAGGAGCAGAGTTTTCTCGATGGGATAATAACTTTTTAACGACGCTGGCAACTGGTGTAACAGAACCTGTTGCATATGGCGCAACACCTTGTGGTATGCTTGAACTTGACGCCGATGGTTATCTTTACTGTCCGAAAATTATTGTGGGAAGCGTGAGCATCTTTCCACCGAACTATGTTGATAGTTCTTCTCCTGAGTTGGCTCGTTCGTGGGGCAACTTTTGGGAATACTTTAGTTTTCCAAGTGGTGTTGCTGTAGATGATACTCGCGGTCGCGTTTATATTGCTGACAGCCTTGTCGCAGATGGGGGAGGCAATTATATGCCTGTTGGTCGTGTGCAGATTTGGGATAGAGTGAATCGCACGAACAATATAAGCTATGCTTGGTATGGGCTCGCGAACCCCCCTGGCGAATTTTACAGGCCGTCATATGTTTCATTGCCCTCTGGACAGAGATTCAACTGGCCTGCCGATGTTGCTGTAGATGATACTCGCGGCATTCTTTACGTGAGTGAGTCGCAGGCACATCGTATTGCAAAATTTGATGTGAACGAAGCTACACCTGTCTTTATTGGTTTTATGGGCAGCGAAGGTACTGAGCAGGGGCAGTTTAGATTTCCACAAGGCATCGAGGTAGATGCGCAGGGCAATTTCTATGTTGTGGATAGTTATAATCATCGCATACAAAAGTTTGCACCTGATGGGACGTTTATGAGTTGGGGTGAGCCAGGACGTGGGCCAGGCGAGTTTTACTATCCGTTTGCGATTGCTGTCGATCGTGTTAGTGGTTTTGTGTACGTAAGCGAGCCGTACAATGAGCGAGTTCAGATTTTTGATAGCAACGGAAACTATGTGTATTCGTTTGGCAGCTGGAACGTTCCATCTAGCGTGTTAGTGGCGCGCGATTTTGCGTATGTGATGGGTTTAGCGGCTCACAACAATCAGCTTTTTGTGAGCACTGGCAATCTTGGCAACAGCAGGATTGTTGTTTTCAACATGACTTTGCCCTAAATTAAGTTTTTTGTGTGCAAACCGAATTGGAAAAAGAATTATAAACTGCTGTAAATTTGAGGGTAAATGAAATATGAATTTGCTTCTGATTTGCAGGCACGGATGGAGAGAATTGTTCTCGCGCTTGATATGCCGCACATTGATGTGGCGAGGGTTAAATGCTTTAGGAGCAGGGGTTCAAGCACGAAACGGACGATTGCGCGCTGTCACACGATAGGCAAGCTCATGCAGAAAGCCATGAATGTGAAGGCGCATTATACTATTGAGTTTCTGGAAAGATTTGATAAGATGCCCTTTGCCGAGCAGGATAAAGTTATTATTCATGAGCTTTTGCACATACCCAAGACGTTTGGAGGCGGCTTCAGGCAGCATGATTTTGTGTGCGAGGAAAATGTTAAGCTCCTTCACGAGAAGTATCTAGAGAATTCTATGCGCTCAAGGACTTTTTGATAATGCTTAAGCGATGCTGTACGAGCCATCGCCCGGCACGGTGAACGTATTTTCTTTTCCGCCAGAGGACAGCATCATACAGCTTTGACAGGGCTGTCTGTTTCTCAAAATCTTGAATTTCTGCGGCTCATAGGGAAGCAAAACATTGGAGAGTACAATCCTTGCTTTTTTGTTTAAGCCCGGATTTAGTTCAGCGTTTATCAAGGCGCGATTATTATTAATTGTTATGTCATTGAATGAACCAGAACCAGTTACTGGCTGAATAAATCTTATCTCTCCAAACCCTGTTTTTCTTATTCCGAATTTATTTTCTGCTTCTATGAAATACGTGGACAAATTGCTGTCCTCAAATATAATATTTTCTCCACCTGCTCTCCAGAAATAAACATCAGATTCACCGCTGTTTTCTATATTTGAATTCTTTATTAGTATATTTTCTGTAGCCCAAGTAGTTCCGCCCCAGAACCATATCCCAAAAAACTGGCTGTCGTGCAATTGAGCGTGGTCTATTACCGTATTTACGCTGCCTTCGTCAATTTCTATGGATATTTGGTTATTTTTTAAGATTATATTCTCGACCCGATTATTCCTGTTGCTTCCTGCGAAACTGATTCCGTATGTGTTTTGTTCAATAAGGGAATCTGAAATTGTGTTGTTCTGTCCTCCCAAGGTAATCCCAGATACCCCGCTTTTCATAACGCGCGCGTTTTTAATCTGATTATTGTTTGAATAAGAAAGCAGGTTTAAGCCTCCATGGGAATTATTCTCCATGCGGATATTTTCAATAATATTATTTTCTCCATTATACATTTCGAATGCGAAATTAGTATCTCTGAGCATGATGCTCTTTAATTCATTGTTACTGCTTTGTGAGAGCCGTATTCCTCTTCCACTTGAACCGACTGTGTTGGGAGATTTCGACACGTTAATAACGTTTACATTGAATAATTTGGAATTATTCATTTTATTTATGGATAGACCATAAACGTTTGTATAACTTCCTCGGTTTTTTCCCTTGGTGATTGAAATATCTTTTATTTCTAATTTATCAGCTGTATCAATATAAATTGGGGCGATTGTAGTTGAGTTGCCAAAAAATCCATCAGTGCTTAGCTCCATTTTAGAGATTTTTATTTTGTTGCTATTCAGGACGAATATATCTCTCCCGAATCCAGATATAAAGCCGTTAGTTATTTCTACATTTGATTTTTCTGAAACGAAGATTCCATAACTCAACGGACTTTTCAAGCTCATTTCTGCATGTTTGATTACATGATTATTCAAATCAAAAACCAAATTATTTGCATTGATGCTGAAGCAACTGCTATTGACGATAATATTTGCCTGAAGAACATATCTGCTATTTGATACGTTTAACCTTTCGCACCCGTAAACTTTGATTATTTCTTCTGCTTCAACGCGTTCGGGAAGAGTTAAGAAGAAAACTATGCTGAAAATGAGCAACAGTGTCTTGATTTTTTTCATAAAATTATTCTGAAAAGGCAATATAAATAGATATCGCTCTTTTTGTTTTTGGTCTGCGAAAGGTTTAAGAACCACAAACGCGGCTGATTTTTATGGAATTCACTCATCGCGGAGCAGGCATTGCCTTTTTTTCTTTATTTATAATGCTGGCTTTTGCGTCTGCAGAGCCATTTATCCGCGCGGCTCCTGTGCAGGATGTATGGTATGCTAACAATGTGACTGAATATAAAATAGTTATTTCTGCAGATACGTCTGTTCCTGAAGGCGTGGCGATTGCTGGTGCGCGCGTGCGTTACGAAATACCTGTAGCTTACCCCTATGTTTTAACGCTTAAGCGAGTTGAATTGCGCCCATCAGGCGATATTTTTAACGGAATAAACAGCCTTGATGTTCTTGATAGTTCCAATCTATCATTCAATAGGCGGGCGCTTTCTGGGACAATTAACAATCGGACAGGCAACCTTGCTTTTCTTTGGTTTACTCTTGACTTGGATTATCATGGGGGCTCTATTTATGATAGAAGTGTTGAGTTGGACATGGAGAACCCAGACACTTTTCTTATCTCTCTTGATAATAATTCGACACCTTATTATGTTAGGCTTGAATCTGTTCCTTTTACTCTTACTATCCCTCGGGTTCCTGACTTGCCTTGCGTTGGAAGATATTGCATGTCTTTAAGGTCTCAGCTTCCCCGCTTGTCATGCCGCTCCCGACTTGCTTGTTGAACTGAGTTTGTAAGAGAACTAATTTTTTGCCGTCGGTTTGTTCTGCGAAATGCTTATAAAGGTCTTGTGCCTTTAATAAAAGAGAATTTGTGCCCTCGTGCAAGGTTCTCTTACAAAAGTGGTGCATAAAAAGTATACTTACAAGGATGGAAAACGATACGGTCCTTATTATTATAAAACTGAACGTGTTAACGGCGAAATAATCACAACTTATCTTGGTTCTTCTATTGATGGGAAACGTAAGAGAACTTTTATGTCAAGGAACTTGACAAAACCACACCATTTATGGTATGGTCGTTCCTTGAGCATCCAAAAAACTCACAAACCACACACTTTAGTGTGTGGTAAACCCCTCAGAGTTTTTTTGATTTTGCCTGCTGCAATCGCTTGTGTTTTTGTTCTTGCTGTTTTTGCTTTTTTATTCCTTGCTTATTCAGCTTCGCTTACAGGAAATGCTGCTTTAAATGTTCAAGGGAAGTATTATCCCGGAGAAAAATTGCGCGGCTCTTTCACGCTCGTTCTTGAAGAAGGCGAGCTTATACCTGCAACCAGCTCTGTTACTGCCCGCTTAGGCAATATTGAAAAAACTTTTTCACTTCACGAGCTTTTGTCTGCAAGCAATATTACATCACTTGACGGAAATTTTTATGCACGGGATGGTTCTCTTGCAGGTTCGGGAACAGGCTACGGGCTTGAAGGAACTCAAATAGTTTATCCTGAAGTGGCTTTTGAGCTTGAACTTTTAGAAGACATTCCCTCTGATATTTCTGGTTCTGCTGTTTCAAATGATTCTTCTGATATTGCATTGACAGACACTAATTTTTCTGAAGAAGGAACCGATGCAGATAATAATGCTGATATGCCTGCAGAACCTGTTGAGCCAATTATGGAAGGTGAATCTGGAGGCGATGCGGGTTCGGCACTTCCTGAATCTCCAGACTCAACAATTCCTGAAGAAGAAATTTTGAAGCAGGAAGAAGCTGTTTTTGAAGAAGGTTCAACCAATGCAGGCAATGCTGGTGGAAGTGAAGAGAGTTCTAGTTCTGCAGAAACAGGCGGCTCTGAATCTAGTGATGGGGCGAGCGCAGGCATTACAGGCGGAGTCATCAGTGAAACGGATTTTTCTATTGAAGGGCGCGCGAGCAAGGGTGCTTCTTTTGAATACGAATTGCCTGAAGGATATGCTGCGCGCATTGTTGTGGGCAGCGTGAGAGGAGCAGAAGGCGAGGCACTTGACGATAATGCTATTGAGCTTTCTGTTGGAAATGGGCGCGCATTTGTTTCTACAACCTATAAAAAAGAGATTCAGGGTTTTGGCGAGGAATTTCTTGGCAACTCGCGCTATAGCATTTCTATTCCCTTGAGTTTATTTGAGCTTGTTGTAGTTAATGAAACTACTCTTTCGCTTGAAGCCTCCTTTGATGGAATGACCTTTATTTCAGAAAACACAGAATTAATTATTGTTTCCAATGCGAGCGAATTAAGCGACGAAAATCTGACAGCGCTTCTTGAATTGAAGAATGAAACTTTGGTTAATGAGACATTTGTTAATCAGACTAATCAAACTCTTGTTTTTCTCGGCGAAATTCCTTCTGTTTATTTAGATGATAATCTGACTGCGAAACTTAATCTTAGCGCCTATTTCACAGGCGCTTTATCTTACACACTTTCTGCGTCTGATTTTGACTACTTTTTTGATAGCGAGGTTATGACTTTGCGCGCAAATTCTTCATTTTCAGGTGCTCGCATGGCGCGCATTATCGCAGAATCAGGCAATGAACAGCGCCTTGAAAGCAATGAGTTTGCTATTATCGCAGGCAATGCAACGCTCAATATTCAGACGACGCGGCAGCGCATTGTTCTTGGTCAGCCTGTTAAGTGGATAGCAAACGTCACGATAAGCGATGGCTCTCCTGTTACATTGCAGCTGCCTGCTGGAGCTGAAAATGTTAGTGTGACTGCACTTGATGCAACTGGCTCACCTTTGGTTGATGAAAACGTTATACTTACAAGCCCTATAACTGGGCAGGTTATTGCGCGTGAATCTGATGGAAATTCATTTTTTGGCTGGCTTACTGGGAAAGTTGCAAGCGAAATTGATTCTGGTGCGATGCCTGACGCAGGAAATGCCCCTATTGGAACATCTGCTCTTTCAGCAACCGAACTTATACTTGACGAGCAGACCACGCATTACACTGTTGAATACTATACAGAGCCTCCTGCGTTTGTTGAAGTTCCGAGAAGCAACGGCAAGACATTCATGCTTGATGCGCCTGAAGATTTAGGATATACTAATGTTATTGTTGTTGCTAACATTACGAACGAACTCGGCATCAAGGACGCCTCCCGCATTCGCTTATTATGGGCAACTCCTGATTCTAATTTTACCTTAAATGAGCTGAAAGAAGTTGATGAAGTTCCTGATAGCGAAGTTATTGAAGAACGCTCAATAGAAACGCACGATTTTCCGGAGAATGCGCAAACAAGCGCTGCTTCTGAACCTGCTTTGCTGGAAAATGCTTCACTATCTGAATCAGGCACAGAGGCGCACGAACTTTCCAATAGTTCTTCTGAAAATTTTGGCATTACAGGCAACGCGGTTGAAGGCGAAGCCATGTCTGATGAAGAACTTTTCTTGGATGAGGCAAACGAGTCTTTTCTTTTAGAATCGGATGGTTCTGTTTCGCTAAATGGTTCTAACTATCTTGATATCTCGCCTAACGGCGCAGTTATTCCGTTTGAAGTGAATGATAGCGATGGCGATGGGAATATTGATTCTATTGCGTGGGTTGTGCCTCACTTTTCAAACCAAACTTATAATTTTATTTATATCACAAAGGCACAGCACCTTGATGAAAACCGCGCTTTTATTTCTGATATTACGAACGAGGTTAAATATCTGGACAGCAACTGGAGCGAGCCAATTGCTGAAGGACATTATGCACGAGTCACGTTTGAAATTAACTTGACTTCGCGCAATGATATTACGCTTTATCCGCGCGCAGTCAATGGCACGCCGCGCATTGAGGTTTATGAGCAGAATGGCGCTCAAATTATTGCATCATTTAACAGCCTTAATGATAATCAGTATAATAAAGTGTTTTTGACCGGGCTTTCTGCACCGCAGGACACGTTTGACTTGCACGTTTTAAACGGCACGTTAGAGTTTGACCATATTGTTGACCCTGCTGATACAACACCGCCCGATATAAACTTTACAGGGCTGACTCCAGCCAGCGGTTCTGTTCAAAGCGACACTACTATTTCAGTTAATGTTTCGAGCAATGACACGAGCGACCACTATGCTTTTGTTGATTTCAACCGTGATTTATTATTGTGGATGCGGATGGATAACATAAATGCGAGCGGAGACCCGACAGATTCAAGCAGTTACAGCATTAATGGAAGCAGACTAAATGGTGCTGTGCAGAACACTACTTCTGGCAGCCATAATTCGAGCTTTACGTTTGACGGTATAAATGATAAGATTACTATTGGGAAACCGAGTTCTATCATCTCTCTTAACACCAGTTTTTCTGTCTCGTTATGGGTTAAGGCATATAACAAGACAAAAAGACAGGAGTTGTTGGGCACTTTTCTTTTCCAGAAACAAGGATTCACTCTGCGAGTGGATTTGGGGAGAGTTTATTTTATCACAAATACTGGGATAGCACAATCAGCCGACGTTTCTAGCTCAGGGTTTACGAATAATACCTGGACCCATATTGTTGCCACTTTTAATTCTACTGCGCGTAGAATTTACATGAACGGCCTTTTGAACGCTTCTGGCGGAGCAGTAGCACTGAATAGAAGTTCACAAAACTTCGGAATGGGAATCATAGATAATGGGGGCGGTAACTTTAACGGTTCAATTGACGAAGTTTTAATCTTCAACCGAACGCTTTCCTTGGCTGAGGTTAAGGCTCTTTACAACGCTTCTGCGAATAAGTATTTCAATAACTTTACAAATCTCGCACAGGGCGCTTATAATTTCACTGCTTATGCAGTTGATACTGCTGCGAATAAAAACCAGACCGAACAGCGCACAGTTACTATTGACACAACCGCGCCGGTTTCAAATCTTCAGGCGCCTGCAAATGGTTCTACTGTAACTACGGCGACGCATAGCTTCAACGCAACTTTCAGCGATAACCTAAACTTGGCGAATGCTACTTTCTATTTATGGAACTCAACACTTACTTTGATTAACACAACTACTAATGTGCTTTCTGGAACCACGGGGAGCGTTAATCTTACTGTGGTTTTGCCTGCTTATGGCGGTTTGTTTACTTGGAACTATCTTGTTATGGACAACGCGACTAATTCAGCGTTTAATGCTACAAACTTTACACTCACATATAATTCAGACAGCACGCCCCCTGGCGTTACAATAAATCTTCCACAGGCACGCGCACACAACTCTTCACTCATTCTTTACAACGTAACGCTTAATGAAAACGGAAATGCGTGCAATTATACTGGAAATAACGGTCTGACGAACTTCACGATGCAGAACAACGGCAACAGAGATTTCAATGCGACTGATCCAATTCTTGAAGATGGGAGCTACACAGTGCGCTATTACTGCTGGGACACACTCAATAACTTCAATGGCACAGAAACACGGGCTTTCAGCGTTGATACAACATTGCCTGTGATTTCTTTTGTCTCTCCAACGCCTGCAAACAACTCGTTTCAAACAGCCAACGCAATACCTGTCAATGTTTCAAGCAGTGATGCGAATACGCATTATGCCTTTACTGACTTCAACCGCGATTTATTGCTTTGGATGCGCATGGACGACGTGAATGCGAGCGGCGACCCGACAGACTTATCAACTTATTGTTATGATGCGCGGACAGAGATTTTGACAGGTGAAGGATGGAAGCTATTTGCTGAGCTAGATGAGAATGATGAAGTAATGACCTTAAATCAGGAAACTGGAAAGAGGGAGTGGCAGAAGCCATCTGAAAGACAGGAGTTTGAGCACGAGGGGGGCATGTATAGGATTACATTAGGCAACGAAGTTCAAGAAAGTATGGAGAAGTTTGCAATAATCGATATGGCGCGGAGTAAAACTCCTTCCACCTCAAACTACAAAGAGTTTAAGGAAAACAATAAAATGTTACAAATTTCTCTAAGAAGAAGTTTGAAACTGCCTCAAAAAGGTATTATAGATAATTCGGATAATTATGTTGCCTTTAGTTCCGAATTCTCTAATGGACAATTTGGAAAAACAGGTAACCCAATCAACCAAATTGTCCATAATTCAAACTTCTCTATTGAGAATTTAAATACATCTCAGATTTCATCATTCAAGAACATTTTAAGCAAATCTTCGGTCGTATATACATTAACTAACGATTGTTCTCTCAAATGCGGATCATTAGACCAGATAGCTGCATTTTTAGAAAGTGCCAGTGCAAGAAAATCTATATCATTTGGGTCAGAAATTAACTCTGCTGATTTCTCAAGAAAATTCACATATTCTGAAGATGTAAAGAATTTAATTGATTCTTCGACTTCTGCCTGCCTCATTTCAAATTCATGTTCAGATAGTTTTGATTTTTGCAAGCAGAGTTCTTTATACTTATCCAACTCCGAGATTATAAATTCGGGAGCTAAAAATTTAGCTCTAATTGACGAAAATAAATATGAAGAAGCAGATTCTGGACTCATTATTGCGAATAAAGAGTTATTGTCCAATACCAGTTTCATTGTAATTCCTTATTCAGATGATATTTTTCTTCTTTTGCCTGGAGAGAGTTTGTTTAATAACTCTTCTCTTTTCTTAGGAGGGAGTTCAGAGAGCAATCTTTTGAATCTTCCCTTCTTTGCCTCTCTCCCTAATTCAACAGACCACTTGATGAGGTCCTGCTCTTCTTTAGACTTGAATCCCTTGAGTAATTGCCACTTTAAAACCTCTCTTTTAACTAACGCTGCTAATAATCTGGATAAATCTACATTAGATTCTTCTGCTTGTTTCTTTAATCCATCAGGGATATTTACTCTTAGTTCGGTCATAGAAGAAGGGATTGGCAATAACTATATAAATATTTCTGATAAGAATGAGCTATTAGTGAGCCCCGAGCATAAAGTGTATGCTAAAATTAATGATGAAGAATTTGGTTTGATAGGAGTCAGGGAGGTTTATGGCGCTGTTAATTTAGGAAAAGAGGTTTATTTCATGGATTCTGACGGGAAAGAGATTAGAGTTCAAGAAATCAGTAAAGAAGATTATTCTGGCAAGATTTATGACGTAGATGTTCCTAATGATGTTATTTTGGTGAAGCGATTGGGTGAGGACGGATATTACAGCGGAGAATTTTGGTCCGGGAACAGCAACAATGGAAGCAAAAAAATCGATGCTGTGCAGAACACTTCTGGTTATTTTGGCTCGTCGTTTAGCTTTGATGGAAATGGCGATTATGTTGACATAACGCCCTTGCCTAATTTTGTCGCGACTAATAATTATACGTATGCGGCGTGGGTTAAGTTGAATAGTAACGGTTCTAATACGGTTATTACACAATCATCTTGTTTCAATACTCCCGCACCTTCTGGTACAGGGTTTAGTTTTGGAGTCAATGCTACTAATTTTTTAACTTTCTATAATTATAGTCTTAATACGCTTACTGTTGTGACGTCATCCAGTGAGGCGTTGAATCTTAATCAGTGGTATTCTGTGGTTGCAACCTATATTACTGGAAATGTTAGCTTATATGTAAATGGTGTATTCAAGGAAAATGTTGCCAGTACATTTGATAGTTATGTTAGCGGAGGAATTGAATCTGTTGGGATGATAATGGGGTCTAGCGCTCCAGGTGCTTGTGTGGGTAAGAATTCTATGAATGGCTCAATTGACGAAGTTTTAATCTTTAATCGCACACTCGCGCAGGCAGAAATATCTGCGTTATACAACGCCTCTGCAAATAAATATTACAATAACTTTACAAATCTCGCGCAGGGCAATTATAACTTTACTGCTTACGCGGTTGATACTGCGGCAAATAGGAAAGACACAGGTCAAAGAACAGTTACGATTGATTCTACCGCGCCTGTTTCTAATCTTATTGCTCCTGCGAACAACTCTATGGTAACCACTGCGAGCCAGAGCTTCAACGCAACATTTAGTGATAATAACGCCTTGTCTAATGCGACGTTTTACTTGTGGAACTCAACTCTGACGTTGATAAACACGACAACAAACTCGCTTTCTGGAACTACTGGAAGTGTTAATCTTACTGTGGTTTTGCCATACGCTGGCACGTTTACATGGAATTATCTTGCTGTTGATAATGCGAGCACGAGCGCGTTTAACGCTACGAATTATACTCTTTCATATTCATTATCGCCCTTCGCGCCAACTGTAAACATAAATTCAACGAGCGGCTCTAACCTCACTGACCAGAACTTGAACTGCTTTGGCACTTTGTCTGACCCTGAAGGAGACAAGATGAACGTCACAACATATTGGTATAATAATTCTGTGCTTCATCTGACAGCGGACTATAACGGCAGTTATGCAAATGGCACGCTATTCAATGCAACACTTGCTAATGGCAATACCACGAAAACTCATCAGTGGACTTGCGGTCTGCGCTTGTTTGATGGAGTTTCGTATACTTCTGCTAATACAACATATAACGTGACTATTCTTAACACAGCGCCGACTGTTTCTTTGAGCTTGCCTGCGGATGCGAGCACAACGACAGACCGCACGCCTCTCTTTCAATTTTCTGTTTCAGATGCTGACGCTGAATTAGTGCGGTGGGAGTTTAACACAACACTTGTCGCAAGCAGCACATGCACAGACACGAGTAGAAATGCAACAGGCACGGATACCCCTGATGGGGTAGGACCCTCATCTATTGTATATCCTCTTCCGAGCGATTTGCGTTGCTTGTATGATAATCTTGATTATTACAACTGGACTGTGCGCGTGAATGATTCTGAGCTTTTCAGCGCGTGGGCAACGCCGTTTCGCATAAATATAACTTCGCTTGTTAGTGTTACGCTTCTAAATGGCAGCATTGAGTTTGGCGCGCTTAATTATCTTGACTGGAATGATACAAGCGACGATTCTCCGTCACCGTTCCTGCTGGAAAATGATGGCAACGCGTTTGTAAATGTGACAATTCTTTCCACGCAATTGTGGAACACGCAGAGTTCTAGTTCTGTTTATTACCAGTTTAAAGCAGCGAATTATACGCTTGAAAACAGCTCGTTTAAGTGGGGCTCTTCAATAACGTCTTATCTTAATCTGCCCATTGACCTTGCTGAGCAAGCACCTGCTCTCTTTCTTGCCTTCCTTAATTATACTGACGTGACTGATACGGCTGAAATTGATATAAACCTGACAGTTCCGCCGAATGAAATAGGAGGTGTGAAGCGCGCGAACGTGACGTTCGTGGCGAGTCTGACTGAATAGAATGCATAGAAAAATGATATATCTGATTGATGCGATTTTAGTAGCAGGAACGCTGGCGCTTTTGATTTGGGCGTTTATGTTTACGCGCCCAGTTTTGGGCGAGCCTGCAGACGGCTCTGTAATTACAGGAGCTGTGCTATTTTCTTTTGAGAAGGGAGATATTTTGCTGATTGACGAAGCGCCTGATTTTGGCTCTCCGCGGAGAATTCCTGTGCGCGATAATGCGCTTGTGACTCTTGAGCCGGGCACTTATTATTGGAAGGTTGACGGAGCAGTTTCGAGCGAAGTGAGAACAATTACTGTTGATTCTTTAGTTGAACTTAAAGTGCGCAAATCCGCTCAAGGATATGATGTCATGAATGGGGGAACAACGCGTCTCGCTGTCGAGACATATTCTCAAGGAGTGCTCACAGGCAAAATTATTCTTGAGCCAAACGGAACTGAAAATACAGAAGGTGACAAGTTCATAGGAGAGCAAAATGAGTAAATTAAAATTCGTGCTTTGTTTTGCATTGATTGTTGTTATTATATCTGTGCAGGCAAGCGCGATGGGAATAACTCCTGGGCGCACAACGCTGAAATATGAGCCTGGTGCAGAGCAAACTGTCGGGTTCAAAATTATTAATTCTGAAAAAGAGGATTTTCAAGCAGTTATTTTGGTTCAGGGTGAGCTGAACGCGAGCATTGCGCTTTCTGAAGTGTCTTTTGATATGACTGCTGGCGAGGCTGAACGCGCGGTTTCTTATACATTTAAAGCTCCGCCTTCGCTTACGCCTGGCACGCGCTCTGCTGAAATTGTGGTTATGAAACTGCCGAAGAAGAGCGGAAGCGGAGCCACGTTTGTCGGTGCGGCAGTTGGTGTTGTCACACAATTGCATGTGCTTGTGCCGTACCCTGGCAAGTATGCAGATATTGATATGAATGTTGCTGGTCCTGACGGCAACGGGCAAGTTACTTTTTTAATTCCAGTGGTGAGCAGAGGCGACCTTGATTTGGTGGACGTGCGCGCAACAGTTGATATTTATACTTCTTTGAATGAAAAGATAGACAGCGTGAGCACAGGCAGGGTTTCTATTGCAAGCGGACAGCGCAATGAGCTTGTTGGTGTTTGGGACAGCAAGAACTTTACTTCAGGGGCGTATAAAGCTGTTGTGACTGTATTGTATGACGAACAGGCAGCTAAAATGGAAAAAGTTTTTGAAATTGGCTCGCGAACTCTTGAGCTTCAGCAGGTAGAAGTTAATGAATTTAGTTTGGGTGATATTGCGAAATTTGAGCTTCTTGTTGAAAACAAGTGGAACCAGCCGATTACTGGCGCGTTCGCGCAGATGCAGATATTTAACAACGATAAGCAGGTTATGGCAGACTTTAAGTCTGCGAACTATGATATTCCTGCATTGAGCAAGGCGCTTATGGTTGCGTTTTGGGACACGAAGGGAGTTAAAGAAGGAACATATGATTCTTCTGTCTTCTTGAGGTATGGGGAGCATTCTGGTCAGAAGGATTTACAGCTCAAGGTTTCAACGAATGAAATTAATGTTATTGGGTTGGGATATGTCATCTCGCAGGATAAGAAATCAGGCTCATCGGGAAGCTCAAGCGCGCTTGTTACTGTTCTTGTGATTGTTATTGCTCTGCTTGTTCTTGTCAATCTTGCGTGGTTTTTGGTTCTGCGGAAGAAGCTGAAACG
>JBBSYO010000042.1:0-15028 GCA_038045185.1 Nanobdellota archaeon
AACCTCTGAAAATATAGCTAATTTTATTTAAAGCTTTCAAGTGGACTATGTACTACAATAGACGCTACTCTTGGAAAACTATCAAGCTAAGACTTTTGCTGTTTTTCTTTGTATATCTCTTGTCACAACAATTAATAAAAATCCCTCTTCTTATTTAATATTCCCAGCCGTGCTGACATGACTGGGCTACACGCCTCTTGCTTACGGCTCACAAGAGTCATAAAATTCAACTACAACATTAAGTAGCAGTAAAGAAGGAAACTTGCTGAGTGAAATATGGAGTGGTGGTGATTTACTTTGAGTAAGGGGCTACATACTTTCCGGTTTGAATCGTAACGAGTCTAACTTGAACGCCAACAGGAACTTGGCTAACTCGAACAGGAACGGTCGAATAGCCCAAATGTGCATGGCTGGGGTTTTTATCGGGTACTGACTGAATGATTTTCTTACTTGGTAAGAGATTGTTCAGTAAAACGTTGTTTTTCTTATTAGGTAAGAAAAAGATTTATATACTCTTTTATATTCTTACTTGGTATGAATGGGATAGATAAACTATCAGAAACATCTGAAGAAAGCGGGAAGCAGGATGAAGGAAAACTTGAAGGAAGCAAATGGAAACGAGAAGCCATACTAGAAAAAACTGGAAGAGAATATTTTTCTGCTGGAGAGGACGAGTTAAAGAAAGAAAGATATAATTCCTCTGTCGTATTATTTTTTAAAGCATTAACTAGTTTTAGCGATTTATATTTGTTAAAAAATATCGGAAAATCGCCGTCTTCCCATGCGGATAGGTTCAGGCTTACAAAAGAAAGATTTCCTGAAGTTTATGAGATTTTAGACAAGGATTTTCCTTTTTATCAGGAAAGTTATAACGCTATTTTATCCAGAGAATTAGCTGAAAAAATGAAAAATGATGCAGAAACTGTGGCAAGAAAAGCTAAAATTGAAATATAGCAAAGAGGTATTTGACATTGTGCAGTTCGGCTCTTCAGCGATTGAAGGAAAAGATGCACGAGACATAGACGTGGCTGTGATTTTTAATAATCTTCCCCTGAAAAGGCAAATTGATGAAGCTTATGAAATAAAAAAACAATTGGAAAAATTAACTAATGAGAAAATTCATATTTCCAATTATGATTTATACGGTCTGTTTGATGCGAGTAATTTTGCTAGAGAAGGGATTATTTTTTGTGGGAAGAGCCTTGTTAGTGGAAATTACTTTGCTGGAAAATTTGGGTTGGAGCCAAGAATTCAGATATCTTATGTTTTGGGCAAATTAAAGAAAAAGGACAAGATACGGTTTCATTATATGCTGCGAGGAAAGAAGGGGAGATATGGGCTGTTAAGGAAATATGGCGGGGCACTAATAAATCCGGGCGTGATTGAAATAATGCCTGAGCACGAAGAGATTTTTCTTAATTCTATTAAAAAAATTATTTCTGGATTTAGCGTGAAGAGAATTTTAATTGAGAAAACATAGTTTATCGGAATAAATCCTAATGAAGCCCTGAGTGAATAAATGCTTATTAAGGCTTTTTCGCATAGACTTTGATGAAAGCGCTTGTAACTGGCGGAGCAGGATTTATCGGGAGTCATGTTGCTGATAAATTAATTGCAGGCGGACACGAAGTTGTTGTAATTGATGATTTATCTTCTGGAGACATGAAGAATGTTAATCCGCAAGCTGTTTTTATCAAAAGGAGCATTACAGACAATCTTGAAGAACTTTTTTCTAAATACAAATTTGATGTTGTGTTTCATCTTGCGGCCCAGATTAATGTTCGTCGTTCATTACAGGACCCTGTGTTTGACGCGAACGTTAATATTATGGGGAGTTTACGGTTGATTGACGCATGTACCAGACATAAGGTAAAAAAGTTTATCTTTTCTTCTTCAGGTGGCGCGCTTTATTCTCCCAATGCTGCCTTGCCGTGCACGGAAAATTCAGAGATTGCGCCCCAATCGCCGTATGGTGTTGCTAAATGGACGGTTGAAAACTATTTGCGCATTATGAAATCTACGCGAGGGCTCGATTACGTTGCTTTGCGATACAGCAATGTACACGGTCCGCGTCAGAATGCGCAAGGTGAAGCAGGCGTCATATCTATTTTTTTCAATCAGGCGCTTTCAGGAAAAAACTTGACGATTTTTGGGGATGGCGAACAAACGAGAGATTTTGTGCACGTGAGTGATGTGGTTGCTGCTAATCTCAGGGCCTTGGAGCTTTCAGGAACATATAATGTGTCTACAGGCATTGAAACGTCTGTGAATGAACTCGCTCACGCCATAAATGCGCTCGCCGGTCCTGTGCCGATTGTTCACGGTGCGCCTATTGTTGGAGAGATTGTTAGGAATGTTTTATCTTCGGAAAAGCTTAAAAGTGAAGGATGGAGGCCCGAGATGAGTTTTAATCAAGGGCTAGCTGAGACGATTGCGCGCGCTGTTCACACTTAAAAGATACACTTATTGAGCGGTATGTTGTAACTTTTTAGGGGTTATAATGGGAAGATTTAAATAAGGATGTTTGCGTGAACGTTTATGTCACAAAAGAAAAAATCAGTTATAAAGTGTGAAGGTAGGTTTCACGGACTAAGAGATTATCTTTATTCAGAGGTAATGCCTTTAGTTCTTGAAGATCGCACAACCGTTAGCCCACAGGATATCTCTAATTTATGGGAGCTTATTAGTTCGGACATACATTTTTTTGATCCCAAGGATCCTTATTTTGATAGCAGAGTAGATTCTGCAAGAAAGCAACCGTTAAAAGAGCCTATTTCTTTGTCGCCTCTTATTGAGATGCCTGCTTATCGCCTTGCTCCCGAAGTTATTCATCAGTATGCCATTGAAATGGGTAATAAAATGGCAGTCGCAGATAACTTAGTTAGGCTTTCTACGCACAATCGTGATTTTTTTAGAGACTGTTTTAATAGAGACCCCAAAACAATAGTTTTCCCAACTGGAAAGAATTTAGCTGGCTACGCAATTTCGGGAGATGTGGGAATAGGCACCATTGTTCCTGGAGGTATTTCTGGCGGAGGCATTCGCTCAGATGCTCCCTTTTTGATTAGCGTTTATGAGCAAGTTAATAGAGGAGAACCTGATTTAGCCGCTGTTGTCGGGTTTTGGGCTCAAGATAACGCCATGCTTATTTCTCAGATGCAGCCCTGCAAAAACGGTCATTTTCCTGAAGGAATTCCTTTCGGGGTTGGTTCAATTCACGTTGCTGAAACTCTTGCGAGTCTTATGGGTTTTGAAAGAGTCTTAGTTTACAGTGCCCGCGAGCATCCTATTTTCAGAGAACATCCCGAAGACTGGGGACAGCTCGGCGGGGATTTTGTTTGCATTTTTGACGGGTCTTCAAAGAAGTTAGGGTACGACGGTGGTCGTCACGGCATCCACGAAAAAGTCTTGGTTCATTAAAGTAATCTTTAATAATCTCCTTTATCTTTACCTTTCATGGATTACGCAAAGATAGGTTTTAAATCCGGGCTGGAAATACACCAGCAGATTGACGCTCCTAAATTGTTTTCGGGCGCGCCTTCTTTTTTGCGGAGCGATGAGCCTGACTATATAATTAAACGCAAACTGCATGCTGTTGCTGGCGAAGGCGGGGAAGTTGACGTGGCTGCCAGTCATGAGGCGGCGCAGGACAAAGAATTCTATTACGAAGGGTATAAGGACACAATTTCTTTAGTTGAGCTGGATGAATCGCCTCCAAGACTGATTAATGAGGGAGCTTTAGATATTGCATTGCAGATTGCTTTATTGCTTAATTGTGAGATTTATCCTGTGACGCAGGTAATGCGGAAAACAGTTATTGATGGCAGCAATACTTCAGGATTTCAGCGAACTGTGCTGATTGCGCACGATGGTTTTATTGAAACGAGCTTTGGAAAAGTTCCTATTGATAGCATTGCTTTGGAAGAAGATTCTGCGCGCATTGTGACGCGTGAGAAAGACAAGGTTGTGTATCGTT
The DNA here is from genome assembly GCA_038045185.1 of Nanobdellota archaeon. Lineage (GTDB taxonomy): Archaea > Nanobdellota > Nanobdellia > Pacearchaeales > GW2011-AR1 > JBBSZK01. Next base: position 3,977 of record JBBSYO010000042.1, read on the forward strand.
TGGATAGGCTCGGAATTCCTTTAATTGAAATCGGAACAGCGCCTGTGATGAGCAATGCAGAGCAGGTCAAGGAAGCTGCCTTGAAAATTGGAGAGATTTTGCGAGCTTGCAAGGTAAAACGAGGTATTGGAACAATAAGGCAGGATGTTAATGTTTCTATTAAGGGGCATGAAAGAGTGGAGATAAAGGGCTTTCAGGAGCCGAGCATGTTTGTCAGGACAATTGATAAGGAAATTGAACGGCAGTTGAGAGAGGTTAAGGAGAAGAAAACAAAAGGAGATGTGAGAAACGCATCGCCTTCTGGAGAGACAGAATTCTTAAGACCTATTCCTGGAGCTGCGAGAATGTATCCTGAAACTGATTTGCCATTGTTAAAAATTGGGCTTGATAGGATTAATCGCTTGAAGAAAAATCTTCCTAAGCTGAGAAGCGACATTAGAGCCGAGCTAAAGAAGAAAGGGCTTTCTGACGAGATGATTAATCTTGTTTTGGAAAAAGGCGAGTGCTTGGATGAGTTTAACACTTTAATTGAAGTTTATAGCAAGGATGCTAATTTAGTTGCGAAGATGATAACCTTATGGAGGGCTGAATTGGCGAGCAAGCAGAAAAAATCCATTGAGGAGATTAAAAATACTCTGACAGAAAGAATGCTTGAGAGAATTTTGGAGAAAGTGAAGGAAAAGAAAATTGAGGCTGGGGATGTTAAGGCTATTCTGGCTAGATTAGCACAGGGAATTGAGTTTGAGGAAGCAATAAAAGTTGAAAAGATTAGCGATGACGAGATTGAACTTGAAATAAGGAAGATTGTGAAAGAAAAGCTTGGCTTGAAGGCTAATGCTTATATGGGCATGGTTATGGCTAAGTTGAAGGGGAAGATTGATGCGAAGAAGGCGATGGAGATTATTGAGAGGATTGTGGGGAAATAGATTTCTTAATTGCAAAGAGAACGGGGGAATATTTTAGATGGTATTTAATACTATCAAGTGCTTGTTGAAATCTATATTTTGAAAACTTGATTTCATTTCCATACTTTGGGTCAAGTAAAAATATAGAATTTTCGTCACAACCATCTATAACAACGTAGTGAGGATAATGAATAATCATGTCTAAATACCATAAATCAATTAGTGTTATAATGACATACCCCTCTTCTATGAATTTTTCGTAATCGTTTATCCCAATAAGAGCGTGCGATATTGATATTTTATTGCCTAATTTTGTATTAAGCTGCCCGTAACCTTCCAACATATAAGGAGTCTCCACTAATATTTTTATATCGTGCCCAGATCTTGCTAATTTGTTTAAATAAAAATGCTCGTTAAATTTTGTTTCTGATTTAAATGCTTCTTTTGTTAGAGCAGATTCCATTTCTTGTGTAAATTCACTGTTTTCTTTAAGAAAATGGTTCTCGATCATTGCATAACAGGCTGCGAGACATCCGAATTCTGTTGTTTGCTTTAAAGGGGTTATATTATTCTTCATTTTATCTGAAAGCCTCTGCAAGCATGGTCTTTTCTATTTGTTTTTTTGCTTCATCTTCGGGTAAGGGCGTAGTATTAGGAAACTCGATTCTATGACTCTCGATACAAAAATGCGGAGTTATTCTTCTTAACCTTTGGTTATCTATCCTTCTTTTTACACCTTGAACAAACCCTTCATCGTGTCCTAAAGCAGCAGAAATTTCCTGCGGAGTTTTGTTTCTTTCGTGTAACCAGTAGATTACAGGGTCTAATACCTCGAATACTTGTTTGCTTGTCACCCCTTCTGGTACTTTGCCGAAGTATAGTTCTGGTTTGGTTCTTGTTCCGTAGGCTGAATTTCGTGGCGGAGCTTCAAGAACGAAAGGCGGGACTTGCAATATTCTTCCCAATTCAAAAACCGAGCTCTTATATAAATCTGATAAAATGGAAATGTCATAACCTAAACCAACTGTAAATTCTCCTAATATGTATTCGGTGCCATTTGTAGGGTCGATACTTGCATGTCCGCTTCGTGCGCCGACTTCGTTAACTATCCCACAAATTATTTTGGTGGTGAGCTCGCCTGGAAATTCTAAAGCTTCTTCACCCAGCTTCCTTACTAGCTTCGCGGTTGTTTTTACGAAATTTCTTCGTATTTTTGAAATATCTGCTTCGAGGTATATTACTCTGACCGCCCCATGTTTCTTTTGGAGATCTGATGCGATTGTTTTAGTGTCGTTATCTTCAAGACCGACCAAGTTAAGAAGAGTCAGGCTGGCTTTTCTTCTTCTTCCTGAAATGATACTTGATTGCATGGCATTTCCCACAATGTATGCAGCAACGGTCGAATCAAGACCGCCTGAAAGACCAATTAGCGCATTCATATCTCCCTCATTGTCTGTTATTTCTCCTGTAAATCTTTCTAGAAATATTGCTAATGAAGGCAGCACGGTTTCTTGGTAGAATCTCGAGTCAATCTGCCTTCGTGCATTCCAGTTAACTTGGCGTGGGTCATCGCAGAGTTTGTATACCTTTGTTAACCATTCAGTTATTTCCCGAGGTTCTTGTGCTTGCTTGTCAATCATACTGCTGGCTATTGCTCCATACAACGGGTCTAATCTTGACGGTACTGGTGATATTAATCCCATAAAAAATGCTAGAATAAAGCATATTTAAACCTATCTACTGCAATATATATATTATAATATAATATATTAAATAATATAAATAATAAATAAAATGATGGGTTGTCGACGGTGTTTTGGGAAGCAGAAGGTTTATATATGTGCATACGCATACGCCTACATGGTAAAAGTAATATCGCTGTCGAATGAGGCGTATACTCGCTTAAAGGCAATGAAAGGCGTGATGTCTTTCTCGGAGCTGGTGCTGGAATTGGCTGAAAGAAATAATAAAAATAGGAAAAGTCTGATAGACTTCTATGGAGTATGGAAAGACGATTCCGAATATTGGGAGAATTTCAAGAAGGAGATAAGAGAAACCAGAAATCGCGCTAAAACGAGGGATGTTAACTTTTAATGTACTGTTTGGATACTAATGTTATCATTGACATATTCCGCGGGGATGCTTCTCTGAAATCGAAGCTTGAGAAGATGTACGAAACCTTCGATATCTTCGTTACGACTACGAGCTTATGTGAGTTGTATCGGGGCGCTTATGGCCATACTAAAAGTGAGGAGAAGCTTAAAATGCTGGAACAATTCATCTCGAGTTTCAATATTGTCTCTTTGGATAAAGATTCTTGCAGAGTATTTGGAGAATCTTATAAGAAGTTAGCTAAAACAGGTTCTGCAACTAAAGATTTTGACCTGATGATTGCTTCAATTGTCAAGACGAATGATTTTATCTTAGTAACGAGAGATAAAAAACACTTCGAGAACCTCGGTATAAATATTGAGATTTGGTGACTATCTTATCCACTTCTTCTTTAGCGCTTGGAACGTGCCTTGCTTGATTGATTCTCTGATGTTTTTGCATAGGGTGAGCATGAAATGAATGTTATGAATTGTAGCGAGGCGCTTGTATTTTTCATCACTGGATTTAAATAATTTTCTTAATTGCGCGCGATTGTATTTCTTGCATGCTAAACATTTGCACGATCTGTCTATTTTTCTTTTGTCTTTTGCGTATTTGTTTTGGTTCAACTTGAGCTTGAATTTGTTTTTAAATGTGCCTCCTGATTTTGGGGAGACAAAAAGATGGCCGTGCCTTGCAACACGTGTCATCTCCACGCAGTCAAATGTGTCCATACCTCTTGCAACGCACTCAAATATGTCTTCTATCCATCCTATGCCAAGCATGTGACGCGGGCGGCCATCCAGAAGAGGGATAATCCAATCGAGTATATCGTGCATGGTCTTTTTGGTTTTGCCCAGGGAGCCCCCTATGGCTATGCCGTTAAACGGCAGGGCGTTGATGTATTTTGCTGAACGAATGCGAAGGTCTTTGTACTGACCTCCTTGGATGATGCCATAGAGTGCTTGCTTCGGATTATGGTGCTTTAGCGAAAGATGCGCCCAACGATGCGTGCGTTCGATGGCTTTCTTTGTGTAATCTTTGTTTGAAAATGGGGATGTGCACTCGTCGAACGCCATGATGATATCTGCCCCGAGGTCTGACTGGATGCGCATGGATTCTTTTGGACTCATGAAGTGCCAGCTTTCATCATAGACTGAGCGGAATTTGACACCTTTTTCTGTGATGAGCGCGTATCGGTTTTTTGGGTCTTGTTTTTCAAGAATTTTATTGAGATTATCTTGCTGGGGAATGAAACCTAATTTGCGTGCGTTGTGCACTTTTCCCCAGCCGAGTGAGAACGCCTGAAAACCTCCTGAATCTGTTATGATTGGTTTGTTGAAATGCATGAACGTATGCAACGAACCGTACAGCTTGATTTTTTTATCTAAGCCGAGCATGTGAAGATGATAAGTGTTTGAGAGGAGTGCTTGTATCTTGAGATTTTTTATGTCCTCTTTTTCTAGAGCGATAACTGCGGCACGCGTAGCTACCGGGACAAGGTAAGGTGTTTCAATATTTCCGTGTGCTGTATGGATAATACCTGCGCGCGCCCGGCTTTTCTTGTCATGGGCGATGATTTCGAATGTAAAGGGAGGCATACTTTAATTTAGATTTTAGCACTTTAAATATTAGTTCAGCTCTTATGTCTTGGTTGGTGACTAAATTCTGATAAGCGCCCCGCCGAATGCAAGACCAGATCCCATGTCTATAAGTGTAACTAAATCTCCTTTTTTTATTGTTCCCTTGTGCATTGCTTCGGCAAGCGCGACGGGAACTGTTGCTGCAGACATATTTCCATATCGTCCTATGGTTCTTATTACTTTGCCGCTTTTTTGTGGGTCTACTACTTCTTCAATCTTATTCACTATTCTGCCATTTGCTTGGTGAGCAATGTAGAAATCTACTTCTGTTTCGGGAATTTCGGCTTCTGCAGTTAATTCGTGGGCAATATCTATCATTCCTCTGACTGCCTTTAAGAATACTTTTGGGCCGTGTGGCATTCTTAATTTGCCGAGGCTGTCCTGGTAAATAAATTCTATTCCTGAAATGTCGCTTCTGAATTTTGTTTTTAGAATTCCTCGGGTTGCATCATTTGTCGGACCTACGATAAAGAGTCCGCACCCATCTCCAAATAAATCGCAATTGACTTCTTCGTAATCGATTATTCGAGTTAATACTTCAACTCCGCCAGCCAGCCAATATCCTTTGTTTTCTTGAACCTGAAGCCGCGCAAGGTCCAGTGCATGCGTAGCCCCTGAACATGCAGCGCTTACATCTTCAGCATAAGATACATTTTTTGCTCCTATTCTTTTTTGGACTCTGCAGGCAAGCGAAGGGTATCGCGTGGGATCTGATACGTTGCCTATCACGATGCCTTCTAATCTTGAGGCATCGAAGCCTGTTGTTTTGAATGCTTCACAGACTAAATCTACGGCATCTTGCCCTTGTGCGATGCGTCTTCTTTCTTTTATACCTCCTGTATTGGTCGCTATTTTTTCTTCTGTTAATTGTACACGCTCTTTTCTGTAGAGGGGGCTGTTGTTTTCATCTTGACCGATATATACTTTATAGGGATTGAATGGACTTTCTGTAAAAAATCTGTTTGTTAAGATTTCGTCAGGTACATAGAATCCTGTTGCAACAATCTCTGCGCGAGCCATCATCTATGAGTTGTTTTGTATTTTATAAATCTCTCTTTTGCTTTTTAGCCTATGGCAATACTTAAAAACGAGCTTTTTCTTTAGCAGGTATGCTACGAACGCATACGTGCGGTGAATTGCGGGAAAGTCATGTTGGTCAGAAAGTAACTTTATGTGGTTGGGTACAAACTATACGTGCACATGGGGGCGTGGTGTTTATGGATATTCGAGATAGATATGGGGTGACGCAGACGGTCTTTACGAAAAAACATGTTGACTTTGAAAAAGTTAAATCGCTTGCCATGGAATCTTCGGTTGGTGTTTCTGGAGAAGTTGTGAAACGTCAGGCGCACTCGGAAAATAAGGATATTTCTACCGGGGACATTGAAGTATTCGGAAGTGCGATTGAAGTGTTCAACAGCTGTCCTGCGTTGCCTTTCATGCTGAACGATGATTCTGTAAGTGAGGAAGTGCGATTGAAGTATCGTTATCTTGATTTACGCAGCAAACGTTTGCAGGATAACTTGATCTTGCGGCATAAGGTTTACAAGGCAATACACTCTGTAATGGACAAGGAAGGGTTTGTTGACATTGATACGCCGATTTTGTACAAAAGTACGCCTGAGGGGGCACGGGATTATTTGGTGCCGTCACGCGTTCATCCTGGAAAGTTTTATGCGTTGCCTCAGTCGCCTCAGTTGTTCAAGCAGTTGTTAATGATGGCGGGCTATGACCGATATTATCAAATTGCTCGCTGTTTCAGAGACGAGGACTTGCGGGCAGACAGGCAGCCAGAATTTACCCAGCTCGATATTGAAATGGCGTTTATTGATAAAGAAGATATTATTCAGACTATGGAAAAAGTTGTTGCTTTTGTTTTCAAGGAGGTTCTGCATGTGGGGTTGAATATTCCTTTTCCACGGATGAGCTATGATGAAGTCATGAAAAAGTACAATTCGGACAAGCCAGATATTCGCAAGAAAGGCGAAAAATTTGCTTTCCTATGGGTTTTGGATTTTCCAATGTTTGAATATCGCAAAGAGGATAAACGATGGTATGCTATGCATCATCCTTTCACTTCTCCAATGGCTGGCAGCAATTTTGCGAAACCTGAAAGTGTTAAGGCTAAGGCGTATGACCTAGTTTTGAATGGCGTTGAAATCGCGGGTGGGAGCATTAGAATTCATGACCGCGAGATACAAAACAAAGTGTTTAATGTGTTAGGTATTAACGAAAAAGAAGCTAAACAGAAGTTTGGCTTCTTGCTTGAAGCGCTGTCACATGGAGCACCGCCTCACGGAGGCATTGCCTTTGGCTTGGATAGACTCTTGCAAATTATGACAGGCTCGAGTTCGATACGGGAAGTTATTGCGTTCCCAAAGAACCAGGCTGCTCAAGATGTTATGCTAGATGCGCCTTCGGATGTTGACGCTAAACGCTTGGCAGAAGCGCACATAAAGATTGACGTGAAGGAAGAGAAAAAGAAGAAATGAAGCTGCTGGCGATTGGCGATTTTCACGGCACGTTTCCGAAGAAGTTTGAACGCGTTATTAAGAAAGAGAAGATTGAACTTGTGGTATCTAATGGGGATTTTTTCCCATTTGTTTATCGGGATTTATGGTTCAAGCATTGTTATTGGACTGATGTAAACTTATGGGCTGTTATTGGAAGAAAGAAATATGTTTCTCTTGTTAATGAGGACTTGAAGCGGGGAGAACAGGTTATTAGAAAGTTAGATGCGCTCGGAGTGCCAGTCATTACGGTTGTGGGAAATGTGGACTATATCTCGCTTAACGATTCTTCAGATGAACGACCCTCTAAGTACGATCTCCGTCGTAGGGATTTGTTTGACAGAATCTTGAAAAAGTATCTTAATATCAAGCGATTTGATTATTCGTTTGTGCAGTTCGGCGATTATGTTTTCATCGGAGCTTATGGGGGAAGTTTTCCAGGGCATGTGAAGAGCAAGTCTTTTCGAAGATATCGGAAGAAGTTAGATGTTTTGTTTAGGCGGTTCAATGGAAGAAAGATTCTCTTTGTGTCGCATAATGTGCCTTATAATACAAAATTGGATAAGATTAGCATGAAAGCTCACAAGGCTGTGCGCGGCAAGCACTATGGTTCTAAGTTAATCCGGCGCGTGATTGACAAATGGCAGCCTGTTTTACATATTGGAGGGCATATTCATGAAGGGCGTGGAATGCAGAAATTGGGCAAGACGCTGTGCGTGAATCCAGGGGCAGCGCATGAAGGGAAGGCTGCTGTTATAAATATTAAAAATGGAAAGATAAAGGTTAGGTTTATCAAGTAATTTGCTCATTGTAAAAGATGAAATTAAGTTGGGATTTGATTGAAGACTTTTTGTCTGAAGAACTGAATAAGACAAAGCATATAATGACTTTTGGGACTATTGGGTCCTTAAATGTGAAACATGATATCGACTTAATTATAACCAAAAATCCTAATTCATCCTTAAAGATGTTTTTTGAGGAAATTCATAATATATTTAATACTCTCGATAGGTACTTGATTAAGAACCATAAATCATTTGCATTTCGGTTTGCCAACTCTGAAGAAAACTTTATTATAAGGTGTATGGTGAAAAAACAGAACGGTGTCGGATTTCATACTCACATATATACTAATTATCCACAAATTGAAAGAGATTGGAATTGGGCCTTGCCAACTAATCGTCCTATACGAAATATTTTAAAAAATGAATATAAGTGTATTAAGGGAAATGCCGGTCAAATTTTCTCTAAGGAATTTATGGTTTCAACAAAGTATGATCACGTCTTGATATTTCTTTATCGTTATGATAAAATCAACTCACATTATCCAAAAAAGCTCTTGATTGAAATTATGAATCACTATTTTGATTATTTTTATAGGAAACAATTAAAGGTGAACGCTCCCATTGCAAGGAATGAAATGGATGTTAAATATTATTTTTACCAATTGTGTGATGCGCTTGATAAGTTAAGTAAATAGTTTTATAAAATAAGCTTTTGTAGGTTTGATATGATACCCGAATCCCAGAAAGAATCTATTCGCAAAGAAGCCCGCGCTATTTTAGATAAGTTTGCCAAGAGCCTTGATAAAGTTATGGAGAATTCGGTTGATTATGTTACGGCTCATTCGAATTCTCCAGACAGAGAATTTGGGACAAAGAGTAACCCAATTATCCAAATTCTCTGTAAGGTTCCTGATAAAACAGAACAAGTTAAAGGAGATGGAACCCGAAAAGAGGGCGATGGCTTGAAAGGAGATGAGGATTTTAGAGAAAGAATGTTTGCGAATGCGCCTAACAAGAGCGAGGATTGCATTGTTGCTGAAAAAGGGGCGTGGGCAAGCTAGATGGTGCAGATAAAAGCTTCAAAGCCGATTGAGAACTTGAAGAAAGGAGATATGGTAAAGATAGATGGGCGTGCTTACGAAGTTGATGCGCAAGTTGTTTTGATTGACCATGGAAAAACCAAAGAAATGGGAATTGAGCTGTTTGACCCGAAGACAGATATTGATTATCAGCTGAGGTATTTTGACGACCAGGCTGAAGAGACGCTGGAATTTTACGAGCTTGTCAAGGGTGTGATGTATCAGACTCGGGCGTGCGAGAAGATTGAATGGTAATGTACTTAAACCACTTTTAGCTATCTGATTGATGAAAAATAGGGTGTGGCTCGTGGGAGTTGCGATTGTTGTTACGGCTGTTTTACTTCTGTTTGTGTTTGGAGGAGATACTAAAGAGAGAATTTCTGAAGATGCTGGGAAAGAGGGCGGATTGGAAGAAAGATCTGAGGAGACTGTTAGGGAAAACAATAGCAATATTGAGGATGAAGAACAGGAAGAACTTTCTGCTGAAGAACAAGCATGGAAAGAAAGAGTAGATGCGGCTTTAGCACCTGTGCCTTGTATTTCTGTGCAAGGTCCTACCTACGCAGAAGAATATTATACTGGCAAACTCATTGATGCTCATTACCATATAGCAGATATTCCTGATTCTGATCCACTAGGCAATCAAGAAGAAGAACAAGAAAGTGATGAACCTCTGCTTGGAGTGAATATTAAGATTGATGATATCATATGTACTTTAGAACAAGAAGGCACAGCAAAAGTCTTCGCATTTTTTTCAGTATATCCAGAGATTCCGGGGTATATGACAGAACTTGCAGAGAGGACAATGCAAAAGTATCCAGACTATTTTGTTCCTTTTATTATGCCCCCGGAGGATGATGATGATCCTAATGGATATCCTACAGTAGATGCAAAAGTGCTAGAAGAAATGCTATCAGTATATCCGGGTCTATTTCAAGGCTATGGAGAAATTGGTCTGTATGAACGACAAGATGGTGCAAAAGAACTTCCTCCTAATAGTGAAAGGTTACTTGAAATTTATCCGGTGATAAGAGAAAATAAGCTTGTAGTTTATTTTCATTTAGGAGAAGGTCAACAAGAAGAATTTGAAGAAGTATTAGAAGAGAATCCAGATATTAATTTTATTTGGCATGGTGATCAATTAGTAGACAATTCAGGAGGGACACAAAAGCTAGAAATCTTAGAAGAGATTCTCTACAATCATCCTAATGCATATTATGGGATAGATGAACTCTACGGTGACGAATTTATGATTAATCCAAAGAAAACAAAAAAACAGTTCTTGGCTCATCTAGAAGATTATGAAGATCTTTTAAAAGAAGATTCTCGTACATGGAAAGGTTTTATAAAAAGACATCCAGATCAAGTACTTTGGGGAACAGACAGAAGCGATCAAGTCTTATGGAGTCATGATCCTGAAGTAGGCATAGCCCTTTCAAACTATGCACGAGCCTTTATTGCTCTTTTAGATGAAGATGTTCAAGAAAAGTTTGCATACAAAAATGCAGAGAGTCTTTTTGAATAGCTCAAAGAAGAGAAAAGTGTCTAAGTCCACAGGAAATGTCGCCACCTCTTTTTCTCAAATGAAGTAGGTGATTTTAATCTTATCTGTAAATCAAAATATACTTCTGCCGGCGTTTTCATAAACAAGCTTCTGTGAGGGCGGATGTGGTTGTACCGATATCTAAACAGCTCTAAATCTCCTTCACAGAAGCGAATTTCGTTTATGAAGGTTAAATGATGCCTCTCCACTTTTCCAGTCGTCGTGGGCTTATGCACTTTGGACCGAATATGCTCAAGGGTGTGATGTATCAGACTCGGGCGTGCGAGAAGATTGAGTGGTAAAATGAAAGTTGAAGAAAAAGTTAGGAAATATTTAGATAAGATTGATAAGGAGAACATAACTTGAGGAAATATTAAAGTCTCTTGCTATACATAACAAGATATTTAAGAAAGGATTTCGAGGAGATGTTATGGGGCGGTCGGTTTGGATAATCTTGGTTGTGGCAGTTTTGCTTATTGGTTTTATAATTGTGGTT
>JBBSYO010000043.1:0-1860 GCA_038045185.1 Nanobdellota archaeon
CATGGCCCCAGAGAGGATCGAACTCCCGACTACTCGACGTGAACGAGTCGTTTTGCCACTAGACTATGGGGCCTTTAAAGAATTGAGTTGCCAAACTATTAAATAGTTTCTATTAAGACTTTGCAACAGACGCAATATCAACCAACACGCGATGACCCTGCCGCGTCACTTTAATAGACGCGTGAGGTATGCGAATGCGACCCCCAACGTGAAGTATGGATTTGTGATCATGCGCGTCATTCGTGGCCGAAGGGGAAACTAAGCTTCTGTCGAGACCATGATAATCCGCAATATGATTTGATATAGTGCCGAGACCCATACCTTCAGGAACGCCTCTTAACGTAAAAAATTCATCCGTGCTTGCACCTCGCGAGTCGCAGAGACTCACAGAAGTTCCCGCAGCCATGGACAACGCACTAGCTACGTACGCGGAAATGCATTCGCGAGCAGGCGTATACGTCATAGTTATCAAGGGTCTAAATGGGGCTATATAAGACTATGGTAACGGAAGAAGAAGGTTTTTATAGCGGCAGTTAGACATTTTCCAATGATTGAGCACGAGACACGGCCTCTCAAGGAATCTCATCTACTTCTGGATGCGCTCGCAGTGCCTTTGATATTTATAGGATCTACGATAGAATTCGGAAAAGTCGCATATCACTTAGGCGGACGAATAACAGAAAGCTTAACTAACGTAATTAACAGCGCAGTTCAACGATTTCCAACGTATTGCGCATCACGATACTTGACGCACGAAGGAGGAAATATAGAAGGTCTCTTTCCAGGCGACGAACATTTTTGGAGTGCGGGTAGATGGAAAACCTATTGGCCCCGAAGAGAATCGAACTCCTGAATCCTCGGCTTTAGTGTTTTTGACTTTCATCTCCACACTTGTAAAAGAAAGGCATTATACCAGAAACATTTAAATAAGTGAGTTCACTTACTGAAGCATGACAAATATAACTCTATCAATAGATGATGAAATATATAGAAAAATGAAGAAATATTCCGAGATAAAATGGTCTGAGTTTGTAAGAAAAATAATTGAGAAAAGAGTGAATGAAATTGAAGAGCTTGATAAAGACGATTGGGATAATGCCAGATTTCTAGGAGATGAAAAGCTTCTTTCTGAATCTTGGACCTCTAAAGAAGACGAAGAGGCATTTGCATATTTACAATGAATCTGAAAAAATTCGATATAGCTTTGGTGAATTTTCCTTTTAGCGATTTAACAAAAACAAAAAAACGTCCAGCTTTAGTAATAAAATCTTTAGAAGGAGAAAATACTATATTTTGTCAAGTTACAACAAAAAGAAGAAATATTCAGAAATACGAGATAATTCTAAGAAAAGATGATTGTGAAGGAAATATTCGCTTTGACTCTTTTATTTATCTCGATATGATTTTTACTTTACACAAAAGTTTAGTTCATGGAAAAATAGGCGAAGTAAAAAATTCAAAAACAAAAGAGATTATTAATCAAAAAATTAAGTCCACTTTTAATTGAATGGCCCCGGGCAGAATCGAACTGCCGCATGCTCGGTGTAAACGAGCCAGTCTAACCACTAGCTTACGAGGCCATTAAACTTCAGAGTAAGTTTGTTTTTAAAGTTTCTTAGTGCAATAAACATTATAAACCTCATAATTAAAAATAATTTTGAGATGGCAGAGTTAAAACCTCGAGAGCACGTAAATCAGTATAAGAAAACCCCAGAACATAAATTCGCCACTATTTTTTATCGCCATTTAATTGATGATACATTCTCAACAAGATATAACGGCGAAATAATAGTGCAGATACCCAAAATAATAATTCCTACAGTAAAAATCATTCGGGATACGCGCAATGCTCATCAAATA
>JBBSYO010000044.1:0-6654 GCA_038045185.1 Nanobdellota archaeon
ATCAGATAAACTCCTGTAACAATTCTTATAAATAGCCAATTCACCTAGTTAAAGAGACCATGGACGCAAAAAAACGTGAAGAACTATCGCAAGAGGCAAAGAAGTTTTTTGAGGCAAATAAACTGAAGATTATGGGGGAATCCACAGATGAGCAGCAAAACGTGGTCAAGTTTTCCCTGAAAATTCTGGCTGAATTCTCTCCTGAACTAAGTGAAGAAATCCTCAACAGCCCGATAGACACTATTAACCTGTTGGAAGATGCGCTCACTCAAAGCGGTCTGAAAAGTAACCCTCGTATTAGGTTCACCGAGATATTTGAATCAGCTCGGCAGAAAATAAGAAACATCCGTGCCAAGCATCTCGACCAGTTCATGTGGGTCGAAGGCATTGTTCGTCAAGCGTCTGATGTCAGACCGCAAGTAGTAAAAGCGAAGTTTGAGTGCCCAACATGCGGCGCTATTCTTACAGTTTTACAAATTGATAAGAAATTCCACGAACCATCGCGCTGCTCCTGTGGGCGCAAGGGCCAGTTCAAGGTACTTTCCAAAGAAATGGTGGACGCGCAACGCCTCGTCATAGAAGAAGCCCCAGACGCATTAGAAGGCGGCGAACAGCCAAAACGTATCAATGTCTTTTTACAAGAAGACCTCGTGGACCCCAAAATCGAGGAGCGCACAACCCCGGGCAGTCGCGTGCGTATCTTTGGAGTGCTTAAAGAAGTTCCTGTTCCCCTTCAAACAGGAGCGATTTCAACACGATTCGATATAGCCATAGAAGCCAACAACACCATCCCCTTAGAGGAAACATTTGCAGACCTAAAAATAACCGAAGAAGATGAAAGGCAAATTCTCGAATTATCAACAAACCCTAATGCGTTCAATAGGCTATCTCAGAGCATTGCACCAAGCGTCTACGGTTTCGAAAAAATAAAAGAGGCTCTCTTGCTCCAGCTGTTCTCAGGAGTCAAAAAGAAGAAGTCAGATGGGGGATTTACAAGAGGCAACATACATATTCTACTCGTAGGAGATCCTGGCGTAGCCAAATCAGTAACGCTCAAATTCATGTCCCGCATAGCTCCAAAGGGCCGTTATGTTTCAGGTAAAGCTACAACAGGCGCCGGCCTCACTGCCGCAGTTGTCAAAGATGAATTCCTCAAGGGCTGGTCACTCGAAGCAGGAGCCATGGTGCTCGCAAACAAGGGAATGGTATGCATCGATGAAATTGAAAAAATGGACGAACATGATAGAAGCACGATGCACGAAGCCATGGAGCAGCAATGTTATCATCACGACACAAGAATCACTCTTGCCGACGGAAGCGAAGTCAAAATAGGAGAACTGGTAGAAAAGTTACTTATAGAAAACCAAGACAAAATAGTGGAAGGCAAAGACTGTTTTATCTTGCCCGTTAACAATATTGAAGTTCTCACAACCGATTTTACCAAAATTTACAAAACAAAAGCAGCCCGCGTCAGTAAACATAAAGCCTTTGACAAGTTCATTAAAATCAAGCTCTCTCACGGAAGAGAAATAATTGTTACTCCAGAACATCCCGTCTTTACAGTAGAAAATGGAAAGATAATAACAAAACGCGCAGATGAAATAAAAATCGGTGATCCTGCACCTATCGCCTTGGCGCTCCCAATAGCAGGTCAACAACAACCCCTTAAGAAGATAAACTCTAATCTTCGCTCAAAACAGCATATCAAAAAGTCCTTGAGTTCACGTGGGACTTTTGGATGCAAGAGAAATCGGAAGATTTCTCGGCACAGAGAATTGCAAAAGCAAGCAATTCTCTTGTGCTCACGAACGCCTTGCCCTGAAGGGCAAGGTTTTAACGTTCGTGACATAAAAATACCAGAAAATAACGGTCCTCTTCTCTATAAAATAGTGGGCTATTATGTCTCCGAAGGTTCACGTGAAAAAAACAGAGGCAAGATAATAGGAATCAACTTCACTAACAAAGATGCTCGTTTACTTGACGATTTCGAACAAGCAATGAAAGAAGAATTTGGATTATCTCCTTACAAGCAAATAAGAATAGATAAGAACGGTCCGTGTGGCTGTTATAGATATACATCGGCCGAATTAACAGAATTCATAAAAATAAATATGCCTGAGTTATTACATACATCGGCCGATAAACAGATTCCTCAATTATTGATGAAGGGAAGAAGGGAAGATCTCGCAATTCTCCTAAGTTCGCTTTTTGAAGGGGATGGATATGTAGCAGTCAAGAAGAGAACCATTCGTATAGGATATAAAACTAAAAGTAAGTTGCTTGCACACCAAATACAAGATATTCTTCTTAGATTTAGAATAAGAAGCAGCGTAACAGAGAATAGGGGCTATTATCGAGTAGGAATAACTGAATATACTAATCTACAAAGATTCTTCTCCTCGATAGGATTTATTACTCAAGAAAAGAATGAAATCATCTCCAGCTATCTAAAGGAAAAATCGATAAAAAGACATGTAAAAAATAGGTTGCCTTTAGAGTTTAACGATAAAATAATTAATATTATCGAAGAGGAAGAGATAAAGCAGGTAGGCAAGTACAAAAAATATGATATAATCTACGATCATATGATAAGAAAGGATAAATTCACTTTCTCGACACATTTCATAAGAGAGTTAATAAAAAGCGTAAGAAAAGAGAAAAACAAGACGTACCTTCAACAATTCTTAAATGATATAGGCTGGGAATATGTTTCCGGAATAGAGTTAATTCCCAACGAAGAAGAAAAATGGGTATACGATGTTACTATCGAACCGCGCCATGCGTTTATCTCCCAAGCCGCTGTCCTCCATAACACCGTCACCATCTCAAAAGCTAACATCCAAGCCACATTGCGCGCAGAAACATCAGTACTAGCAGCAGGCAACCCGAAACTCGGACGTTTCGATCCATTCACCCCAATTCCCCAGCAAATCGACATATCGCCAGCGCTGCTCAGTCGTTTCGATGTCATTTTCGTTATCAGAGACATTCCCAACAAGCATCAAGATGAAGCCATAGCAACCCACGTACTCCAAGAGCACAAGCAAGAGGTCATACGAGACGTAGTCGAACCCGCTCTGCTGCGCAAATATGTAGCTTATGCACAGCGGCTTTCACCAAAACTGACAGACGAAGCAGTCAGCGAGATAAAGAATTTTTATGTTCATCTTAGAAACCAGTCTGTAAGCACCGAGAAGAACATTAAACCCATCCCAATCACCGCGCGACAATTAGAAGCAATAATCCGTCTTTCAGAAGCCTGCGCACGTATCCGCCTGAGCGATACAGTAAAAGCTTCTGATGCCCAAAGAGCAATTGATTTACTGAAATACTCCCTCATGCAAGTAGGTTACGATGAAGAAACCAAAACATTCGATATTGACAGAATACAAACGGGAATTACTGCCAATACCAGAAATAAAATAATGATAGTGAGAGATGCGCTGGCTCGACTTGAATCAAAAGTGGGACAATTAATCCCTGTGGAAGAATTAAAAAAAGAAATAGGAGACAAACTGGCTCACATAGAAGTGGAAGAAGCAATAATCAAATTGAAGAATATAGGAGAATATTACGAACCGAATCCAGGAAAGTTGATGAGAACAAGTGCAAAAAGCAGTTAAGAGAAGTTTGAATTAATCAATTTTGCAAAGTTCTCTTAACTTACATCAGAAGAAGTTACGGATAACTGCGTTGCTTAGATGACGTAGTTTTAGCAGTTATGGAGAATTAGGTTGATTATGTTACGGTTAATTCTAATTCTCCAGACAGAGAATTTGGGACAAAGAGCAACCCAATTATCCAAATTATCTGTATCCGTTAGAGAACTGCGGACAAAATGTAACTTATCCTGCGCAGTTCTCTATATCTTATGTTGATAGCCACAATTTCTACAAATCTTATGGGACAAGACCCCTTCAGGTAAAAAAGCTAAGTTTACAGTTTTAAATTTAATCGAATTACAAACAGGGCACTTATTAAGAACAGGCCTCTTACAAATACGAACAGGAGGCTTGCCCGTATTTTTTGCTTCTATAAGCGTTCTTAAAAGATATTCCTTATAGGGAGCAGGAAATCTCTGGGCAAAAATTGAACCCAATAAATCGGCTTGTTCAGCTGTAAGATTATAATCCAGATGCACCGCGTCTTTCCTTTCTTGTTCATCTATAGAATTAACAAGGCGATTTAAGCTATCTTTGCTAAAGGTATACAAAGAATGAGCAACAACGAGGTCAATTAATTGCCTAGTCAAAGCCTCCTGTGTCATTTGAGCTTCGTTCCATTCGTCATATTTCTTAAAAGCGAAGACCAATAACCTTACTAATAACTCATTGTCTTCCTTTAAATCCAACTCATTTTTTGCTTGTTCTAGTATTTTTTTAGCCAAAGCAGTATATTTCATAAATATCAAGAGATTATAGAGGTTAAATATTTTTCATTTTCAAATTGGGTTTAATACTCCGTCAGCTTGCTGCGCCAATTTGAAGATTAGAGATTGCTGGTCGCGAAGCGAAATGAACTACCCAACCGCCCCAAGGGTTTGCCTGTGGGCAAATCCGCTTCGGCGGAGCGGGGTATCACGACGAGAAAAACGACGCGAGACGTAACTGACCATTCGGACCACCTTGTTCTTGAACGTACTTCTTGATTTTCTCTAAACCTTGATGGCACTCAAGATTCAATTGTCAGAATCTTGATGTAGCAAAATTTTAGGCAATCTCTTTATTGGCCAGAATAGTTATAAAAACAGTTACAACAATACTTAAAAACTCACGCACCAAGAAAACACCATGCCAGAACAGGAATTCAAACGCCACATCGCCCACAAAGCACACATCGGCGACATTCTTGTCGGTCAAGTGATTATGGAAGGTGACCGCTTCAAGTGCCTCGAACTCAATGGTCAGCAACTTGTTCGCGCCAATCTTATCGCAAACATCGTTGACAAATACGTGCAGGATGGAGAGAAGAAATTCGCGTCTATCACTCTTGATGATGCAACAGGTCAAATTAAACTCAAGGTCTTTGGAGAGGATATAAAAAAATTCGAATCATTCTCGCAAGGCGATACCATTATCGCCATCGGACTATTGCGTTCATGGAACAATGAACTCTATCTCTCTCCGGAAATTATGAAAAAACGCGAACCAGCCTACCTTGTCGTCCGCAAACTGGAACTCGAAGCCGACAAACCAAAAGTTTTCGAAAAATCCGAACTCTCGAATGCCCGCACCCAAATCCTTCAGACCGTAAAAGCACACGACGACTCAGGAGGCATAGACGTTGAACGCATGATACTCGACCTCAAAGCCTCTCCAGACATCATCAACAACGAAATCCGCAAGCTCCTCGAAGAAGGTCTTGTTTACGAGCCACGACCTGGAAAACTGAGATATTTAGGTTAAGATTATTTTTTCAAACAGAGATAATTAAGATAAGTTGAACCGCCAAGATGTATTTTTGAGTCATGAATAATAACAAACAAACCAGACAATAATTTTCTTAGCTCATCATCCCGATAAAGAGACACAAACCGTTTTTCATTATTGTATTTTGCATCAGATTGCCAATCTTCAAAATCTCCTTCTTTCATGCCTAAATAAAAAAGTCCATTATCAGAAAGAAAAGAAGCAATATTATCAAGAATTTTAGGAAAATTAGCCTTCGGCATATGCAAAAGAGAGGTATATGCCCATATTCCGTCAAATGAAGATGAAGAAAATTTAAGGTTTTCCAAATCCATTTGATAAGCCTCAAGACCTTTTTGCAAACAAAGTTCAACCATCTTGCCAGAGATGTCTGCACAAATCGGTGAAAACCCGTGCTCTTTAAAGAAATTCGCATCTCTTCCAGGTCCAGACCCTAAATCAAGAATGCGTTTTCCCTTAAGATTTTTCATAAATAAATTCGCGTCTTCCAGAATATAGCGCTGAAGATAATCCTTCGTGCGCTCCTCAAATTCAGAAGCAAAAGAATCGTAAAGCTTTTCAGAAGATTGCTTATAATCCATAAAAATATTAATCTAAATAAATTATAAACTTACCGTTTCTTCAATCCCAACTTCGCCAAAAACCCTTTCTTCTGAGAGACCCGATTGATACGTATCGCAATCCAAATAAGCAATATCAAAGCCACGAGCAGAAGCAGGAACTTCCAGATGTTGCTCAAATTCTGCCAGTTGCGTATTGAGCCATAAACCAAAGCTCCCACGCCAGAAGCCATTAAAGCAGAGCCAACAGGATCCATAGTGAGAATCGCATACCCTATAATAAGCGTTATAATGCCCGCAATTATTGAAATAATAAACACGCTCTGCGAATGCACTTTCTGAGCATCATTAAACTCCTTGTTGCACATGTCGCACTTAAATGTCAGAGCGCACCCGTTGGCATCATACGTATCAGCCACTAAATTTCCACCATCACGTATGCAAATATCCTGTTGCTGAGGGCTTGGACTCACAGTACAATTCACATTCTCGCGAATTGGTTTAGCAAAGGGTTCTGCATAATAGCCCTGCTGTCCTCGGCAAAACTCATCATATTGAGGCGAGGGATAAAATGCTTCTATGCCGTAGTTCAGCACAAGCAGATATACAATGAAGATGCCGATGCCCAAAACAAGATTCTTGACGTTCATAATCATTATATGGGG
>JBBSYO010000045.1:0-13143 GCA_038045185.1 Nanobdellota archaeon
GATAATCCGTAATCAATTGCAGACTTATAGGATTTTTTGTTATCAATATCGAGAACGAATTTCCTGCCTTTGAATAACACTCTCATTTTATTTTCTTTCCAGAAATGCATGTACCATCCCTGCTTTAGATGCACGTGTATATTATCTATTTCACTTTCGGATAGGAGTGAGTTGTAGATGTGCCATCTTTTTTCAGGGTCTTCCTCTGAACTTATTTTGATCTTAACAACCTCAATATTATTTAAAACTCTATTGTCATCTAAACTTTCTTCGACAATACATCCTTTCCATTTTTGCATTGTATCTTCTGGAGATGAGTTTATTTAATCCTTTTGAATGCTACGTCGCCAGATGAGTTGCATTGTAATATGCAAGATGCGCGGCATCCAAGCGGAACCAGGAAGGCATGCCGCTAACGCCGTTGTGTGCTGGATTTTGCGTGCTGAAATAGATATAGTCTACTACGGTCTTTTGCTGGGTTGGAACGCCTTGTGAGGAGAGTTTCTGCAGGTTGACAAGGGATTCTATGCCGTATTGGCTTGCAGATAAGTTGCCTTGCAGGCGGTTGAGGAAACTTGGGGCATCTGTATGACTGCGATAGTAGGAGCTTAATGTATGATTGAGAAGGGAAGTTATGTTTGTGTTTTCTACGAAAATAGTGTGAGGTGTTTGTTTTACCTTTACTGTGACTAAGCCATTTGTGTTTACAATATAGAGCGGGTCTTCGAGTCCTTGAACCGGAACTCTGGCAGTGATAGTGAGCGGGCGATTCCATGAGACGAGATTGTTTTCGTCTGTCATCACGATTGTGGTGCTTAGTGCGATGTCTATTTTCCAGGGCTCTGATTGAGTGAGTGTGAGCATTGGGTTGAGCAGAGAGATGTTGATGTTCAGCTTTTGAGCGCGTTGCTGCAATGTATCTTCAATGTCCCTGAATGTGATTTCCTGGAAGAGCGATTGGTTTTGTTGGTAAAGTGTGCCGTTGAAAGCGAGTTCTTGAAACGAGATTTCTGGGTTAGAGATATATGCACCTTGTTGCGCGATATAATTATTGAACACGAATATTGCCCTGAAGCCCATGACATAAAGTTGGCGTTCGAGATCGCTTTCACTTGAAATAAGAAATTCGTTCATGGTTTGCACGCGCTTTTTCAATGAAGAACGGTCAGTTGGGATAGTTGAGATTGCGTATGTGAGAAGCAGAATTGTTGCGATTACTAATACAAGTGCGGTGAAGAATATTCCTTTCTTATTTGATTTTAGCGCCATATGCGTATTTGCACCTCTGTTGCCCAGGTATACGGAATTCCGATAAGCTGGCTTAATTCAACAGCAATATCTGCAGGACTAAGCACCATGTCGACGCGAAGGTCATTATCAAGGTCGAGCGTGCTCAGCAGGTTATATACTGCGACCTGTGCGGCATCGTTGGGGTCATATACACGACTTGATACTTGATAGTTGCATGTGTCTGTGCCTGTATAGTTGAGCGGGATTGCTATTGTGAGGTTTGAGTTGTCCTCGAAATCCATGGTCCAGATGCATCCCTCGGCGCGCGCGGCAATTGGAGAGTAACCTGTCGCGTTCTTTACGAATGTTTGAATGACTTTATTGTATAACGAACCAGATGAAACGTTTGTTGGGGAAGTGGCTGTGACAAGTTCTAGCGTGTTAGTGGTGTTGAGCATTGCTGTTGGGAGCGTTATCACAAATGGGTCGCCGAGTGAGAGATAATTTGAACCATAGCGTGTGAGGTTATAGGGGATATTGTTGTTTAGCCTGATAAGTTGTGTCCAGCGCGCTCCTGAATAAGAAGTTACTTTTGCTTCTACAGGAGTTGCGCCTTGCGGCACTGTGAATTGTGCGTTGGTTGCATTAATGAAGAGCGTTTCTGTGCTGATGCGCAGACCAAATGGGTTTATTGGCTGCGTGTAATTCATTTCGATATAGGAATCAGGGTATATTTGGGAACTGAATCCTGAGGATGGTTGCGATGTTTGGCTGGAGTAAGCGAGTTGCACAATTTCCTGCGCGATGGTGCTGTAAATCTGTTGCAAGGCTGATGCGTTGCTGCTTGCGTAGAATGTTCCGTTGCCGCAGCTTGCGATGGCTTGAAGTGTCTTGGAGGCGAAGCTGCATGTTGAGATTGGTCCGAATCCTACAGAATAAAGCGTGGCGTTGAGCTGTTGATGTGCACGGCATGAACTGTAGTTGGCGTTGAGAGAGGGGAATGAATTGATTTCGCTGCAGGCGTCGTTGTCGAGTGTGCATGATACGCCGTTCGTGCTTACGCCTTCGTAAGCTGTAGGAAATGCAAATGTGCGGTTCCATACTGTGCTGTATTCGAGGAGAAGACCGCCCTCTCCGACTGCGTAAGATGTGCTGTTGATGAATACGACATCTCGGAGCGTGTCTTCCTGCGCGCTGTAAACTGTGCTCCAACTTGAACCACTATTATGAATGATTATAGATTGTCCTGCATTGCCTCCGACTGCCTGGATTGATGTGCTGTTGCGCGCTTCGACGCTGTAGAGGTCTTGTGAAGTTGAAGAGCCTTGCGTGTTCCATGAGCCTGCATTAAGCCGCACAATAAGTCCGTTGTTTCCGACAGCGTATGCACTAGTGGCTGTGACGATGTCTATACTTTTAAGATTCGTGCCAGAACTACCTGTATAATCTAATGTCCAACTTGTGCCTCCGTTGGTGGAACGATAGATGCGTGCTCTGGAGCTATATGAACCAACAGCTATAGCGAATGTGCTGTTGTAGATGCTTATGCCATATAGAGTCGGTGAGTTGGAAATTGTGGCTGAAGTGCTCCATGATGCGCCATTCCATCTTAGCACACGACCGCTTGCTCCGACGGCTAAAGCGTAAGTGTTATTGTATGCGTCTATATGATATAATGTGCTGCTGACTGGAGAACTTTGCGTTATCCATGCTGTGCTGTTCCAGCGCAGAATAGTTCCAGACGCACCTACGGCGAACCCGAGCGTGGCGTTCAGCATGTCGATGTCATTTAGTGTGGCAGTTGTTGGGCTTGTGATGTTGTTCCAGCGCGCATTAGCTGAGCGGTTGATGATTAGACCTGTGCTGCCGACTGCGAATGGGTAAGAAGATGCGCCTGTGCCGAATAGGTCGCTGCATGTATTTGTGCTTCTGCGGTTAGTAACTCCGTCAGTCATCACCACAATAAATTGCAACCGCGAGCTATTGCTTTGTGTTTGAAGCATGGCATACGCGCGATTTATTGCGCAGGATACGCAAGTTGCACCATTCGGAGAGTATGTGTTGATAGTGTTATTGAGCGCGTTGAAATCGCGCGTGAGGTTGAGGTATGTGTTGGCATAATTTGCAAAAGAAACCAGCCCGACACGGCTTAAGAGACTGGAATTTAGTATTGTAGAAGCGAAATCTTTGTCGATGCATTTGGCCAGGCTGATGCGCTTAGTTGAAGGATTTGTAAGCAGTGGGTCGTTGCAGTTTCGTGTGGTGCCAGTGTTGTCATTATCGAGCCTCCAGTTCATGCTTCCTGAAACGTCGGTAATAAGAACTACGTCAAATTCCTGCTGGAGACCGACGAATGATGTGTTCTCAATCCAGACGCGCACAGGTGTTGTGCTGTTGCTTAGTGCCGCATAATTAAGCAGCGCTTTTAGCTGGCTGTCGCTTAAAACTACTATTGTTTCTCCTGCAGATGAACTGTTAAAGACGGTTATGTTTCCAATCAACATTTTAATTGGCTGCGTGCTGTTATAATGCAGCGATATGCTCATCTGCTCCAGCGTTGAAGGAATTGGCAGGCCATCATAGATATTTACAACGCCCTTAACTCCAGGAAGGTACTGCCGCGGCAGCTGTGCATATTCAAAATCTCCCTGATAACTTATCTTTAGCAGACCGCCCGCGATGTAGAGCTTTGGAGCACGGAATTCAAGCGTGTTTGTTCCGTTGCGAAAGAATAACGCTGGAAGCGTGTAATTGCGCGGCTGTTCTATCGTGACTGACGCATTATATACGCCTGCGGAAACTCCGTTGATGTAGAGCGTGAAGTTTTCGCTTGCTGCCAGTTCGAGGGTTGCTTTGGCTAAATTGCCCTGATAGTTGACATTTAGTGTTAGGTTTCCATCGCCGATGTAACCGCCGATATAAGTGTATTTTGTTTGAGTACGGCTGGAAAGGAAAGCGCGCGCCGAGAATCCTGTGACGCTTTCCCCTTCCTGTATTCCTGTCACGAATTGGCGAGCTGTATCGATTTGCTGCGCATCTTTATAGGATGTTTGGTTTTTTGATGCAATGAGTGAACTGCCATACCATATGCCGAGATTTTCTTTTGTTTCAAGTCCTTCTAAGAAGCGCGAGGCAATTTCTTCAGCGCGTGTTTTGTTGGTAACGTAATATTCTCCGATAACTTCCAGTGCTGATTTGTTTGGGTCTGCAATTTCGCCTGAAGCAATGAGTGATTGGACGAATGCATCGTTCAGTTCTCCGATATGGACAGCTGCCAGCGTGTTTAATACGTCATATTGCAGTTCTGCAGGGTTTTTGTTGTGCCGTATGACTACATAACCTGCTCCAACCAGAGCCACTATTAACATCAGCGCGATTACCGCGTCTATACTGAAGAACAATCCTCTTTTATTATTCATATTAGTTCCAGATTAGTATCTTTATGGTGACTGGGTTGTTCTGATAGACTGAGAAACGACTGATTTTAATAAGATTTTTTGTTTCTGCAGGCGCGCGCCCTATTCCCTGAATTTGATTGCTGTCGATTATGATTGGTTGGGTAAAATTGACAAAGTATTCGTAGTTCGTGCGGAAGGCGCGCTTTGTCGCGTTGTAGTCTGCGAGTGTGAGCGCGTACCATTCTTCTAACTTTGTTTGATTAATTGTGCTGTCTGTGAGTATGCCTATTGAAGTAACTGTGTTGCGATTCCAGTTTTCAGGAGTGCCTGCACTAAGCAGTGTGTTTGCCAGACGCTCGCCTATAGTATTCATGGCATCAAGTTGGCGCTCGCCTCGGCTTGCCAACTGATAGCTATATAAATAAATCAAAGTCATGCCCGCCATTACTACTGCCACGGCTACCATTAAGTCAATGCCCCATGCCTGCCCTGCTTTTGTAATCATCCTCTTAATATAGACGTCTTAAACTTTTACCTTCGTACGGCTTCTTGTCAATAACAATACCCTTTTTTTCGATTGTAAACTTATATATGCTTTCCGCATGTTTTGTGCCGCGCATTTTTAGCACTTCAAGATAACGCTCGCGCTTTGTTTTATTGCGCAGATAGTAAAGAAGTATTATAGAGTCTGAGTGAAATTCCATTGCCTTGTGGTCCAGAGATTCTTTTAGCGGGTTGCCTTCGTAAGTGAGCAGCGTCGTGCATCCCCACGCACTTATCATTTTAAAAAGTGATAGGGCTGCTTCGCGCTTTTCAAGTTCTTTTTCAAACAAAAGTTCGAATGAAGTAATGCTGTCTATTGCGATGCGCGCAATTTTGTTTTTTACGACAAGCGTCTCTATAGAACCGCCACCTTCTTCCAGCATTACTTTTACTTTTTCTGGCGTATATTCAAGGAAAGTGAAAAGCCCCTTCTTTTCGTATTCTTCGAGATTCCATCCGAATTCCAGCATATTTGCGTAAACTTCTTCTTTCCTTTCTTCGAAAGTGACGTAAAGACATTTTTCTCCTTTGTCCATTCCTGCCTTAAGAAACTGAGTGGCAAAGATGGATTTGCCTGTGCCAGAGCTTCCGATGAGAAGGTTGGTTGAGCCATTTTCAAAACCACCTTCAATGAGCGGGTCAAGTCTTGAAACTCCTGTTGGAACTCGTTTAATCTGCAATGTTTTCTCTCTTTTTGATTTAATCATTACTCTACTATCTCTGTGGCTTATAAAAATCTAACGTATGTGGTTTAACGAAGTTTGCAAAGCAAATTTGGACTGAGCGAGGTGCAACCGAGTGAAGTCGGTTAAGTGTTGTTTATTTTCTTGTGATTCTGCTTGTTTTGCTAAAATTTTATCTTTGGGTTCAATATTTTTTAAGTCAACCATTATCTTCTTAGCAATAGCTTCTGCAAATTTAACTGGTACAGCATTACCTATCATTTTATAGCCATCTGCGACGTCATTATAATAGAAAATAAAATCATCTGGAAAAGTTTGTATTCTCGCACATTCTCTTACAGATAACCTTCTGTACAAATGTTCTTTACCTTTAACAAACTCCCTATTATTTTGTTCGATAAATTTCATTTTGGGAGCTTGTGGATGGATTGGAGCGTGCCTTCCGCCTGCTTGAATAGTAAACGACTGTTCATTCCATGCCCTTACTCTATTTCTGGACATGTAAATAGTAGAAAATCCGCCGTTCATGTGCTCGTGATTAGAAACTTTCAGGGTTTTGTTAGTTTTGTTTTTTTCTTTTGCAGAAACTGATTCGGGCAAATCGCCTATTGATTCTTTTAAAGTAAATAATCTCAAACTTGCAGGCGGAAACTCAAAAGATTTTCCAAGTTTTTCATGGTAACCAACAATGATGACTCTCTTTCTTTCTTGCGGGACACCATAATATTTAGCATCTAATAACTTATAAGAAACATTATAGCCAATTTTCTTAAAGGCCTCAACTATTTTTAAAAATTCAGAGTAATGAGTTGGCGATAAAATCCCTGCTACGTTTTCAGCAAGAAAGAATAAAGGTTGCTTTGCTTTAATCAAATTGACATAATTATAAAATAATCGCCCTCTGGAGTCGTTTATTCCCCTCATTGCTCCTGCTAAACTCCAGCTTTGGCAGGGAGGACCACCAATAAATCCAATTACTTCAGGTATTTCATCAGGACTTACCTCTGTAATTGATTTTTTATTTATTGAAAGACCATGATTTTTCTCAAATGTTTCCCAGCAACCTCTCCAATTGTCGTTAGCAAAAACTATCTCAAAACCCGCGTTAGTAAAACCTAAGTCTAAACCTCCTGCCCCAGAAAAAAATGACGCTATTTTCATTTTATTACGAAAGTTATTAACTTTGCCTCCATTAATTTAGCAGGGTTATTTGGGTCTCGGATTTTTACATCTTTTATAGAGATTTTCTTGCTCGATTCCAAACCCTTTATATCTTCCTTAGAAAAGGAGAGATATTTATCCTTTCTTATTAAAGCAAATAAATTAAACTTGTTATCCTCTTTAATCGGACAAATCTCCTCAAAAACACTAAGGGGATTTTCTATACTCCACATTCCCCTTATTCTCAACTCTGTTATGCCCAAAGGGTCAACTTTTTTTACTTTTCCTAACTCTACCGTTTCCCCCTTTTCTAAGTCAAGAGAATCTAAGATTTTATCTACATCTTTCTTTATTGGCTCGTGAATTTTATCATAAACCGTATGATTTGCAGCATAACAAACGCCCTGTATAAAAAATAAAGAATTTACAACTCCTTCTTTAACATTGCCTACAACATAAAATAAATCCTTTTCTTTCCATGCTAAATTTTCACAATTTCTACAAGCCTCTGTTATTCTAATGTCCCCAGCACGAAGCTTATTTTTTGGCGGAGAACTGTTTAAAGCAAGAGAAGCAAAAGCAGTTTCTATTTTCTTTATCTCGAAAGCATCACTATTTTTAATAATCATGTCGGGAGGATTATTTTGATTGCCTAAATAAGAAAAAACCTTGGAGTAAGTTGATTGTTTCTGTGCTTGTGGCAACTTAAAAGATGTTGCAATTGCATCTTTTATATAGAACTCCAATTGTTCTCCAACAGCATTTATTCTGTTCAAATATGTAGAAGCATAGCTTTTCAAATCGTTATCTCCAAACGCAACGATATTCAGTATCGCTCTCAAAATATTGTTTGTCATGTCTCCTCTTTTAGATATAAATCACAGGCACCAAACCTTATTAACTTTTGCTTGTTTACGCTTAACTAAAGAGCTCGCCGAAGTAACTTGAGAGAATAGTCTTGACTCCGAAGAACACGAGCAGGCTGACTACAACTAAAGGCACGAAGTATTTGATTCCTGCTTTTTCATCGCCTTTGCCAACCATGCCGAGAACCAAGCAGCCGAGCAGGTTGGTGACCAAGATAAATAATACAGCATAATAAGTTACAAATTCCGGAGTTATAGCTATTTTAGTTAATGTGAATGGCAGCTGCTGTGCTCCTGCGTCTATTGGCGGCAGGGTGGACAGAATATTTGACAGCGTGCCGACTAACACGGTTGATAAGCTGAAAAGAAGTGGCGCTCCTACTGCTATCGCAAAGCAGATGAAAATCACGTACATGAGCACGCTTGAAGCTGCCCGCTTTTCAACAAATGCGCGTTCACGCACGTTTGATGCGGTTTCCTGCAGGAGTGTAGCAAGGTTGCCTCCAGAACGTATGCCGCTTATGATGAGCATGAGTGTTTTCTTTATGCGTTCAGAGTTGATGCGGTTCGCCATGTCATTGAGCGCATGTTCTATCTCTTTTCCAGTTACGAGGTCTTTTCCGAGTTTGAGTATTTCTTTATCCAACGGGGAAAATTCTTCACGGGCGCTGGTGAGCAACGCTCGGTCGATGGTCATCCCTGCCCGCAGATTGCTTGACATCATTTCAAGAAAGTCTGGAAATACAAATTCCATTTTTTTCACTTCTGCGTCGCGTTTGAGTCGTTTGTTAGCAACCATAATAAATGCGGTTAAGCCTGTGCTTACAAGGATGGCGACAGCTGAAACAATCCAGCTTTTGCTTAGGTAGTAGACGATTATTCCTATGACAATTATTATTACTGCAGCTATCGCAGTTATGTGGAGTGTTCGTGTTGACCTATAGATAGACTGCGGGGCTGCTGAAATCATGTTAAAATAGGCTCGGGCGCATTGAGCGCATCATGCCGAGGAAGGTTATTTGAATAAGTATGACAAGACCAAAGAGACCGGCGAATAGTCCGATGGTGATGCTTTTTCCAAGTCCGACGAGGGACGAGATGACTGTTAAAAATGTGATTGATAGTGCTGGTAGTATGACTGATATAAGCATATAAAACATGATGAGCGGATTGAGTTTGTTTCCATAGCTTTGAATCTGCAATATCTGCTCTTCACCGAGTGAGCGACGGCTCTCGCGAATTACGATGGCAATATCGCTGCCTGCTTTCATGCCGTTGCTTATCTGCCACAATGTTCTTCTCAGGAATTGAGAGCCATTGCGCCTGCCAAGCTCGTCCAAGACATCGCTTTGAGGGCTGCCTGCATTTATTTTCTTCACGGCTTTTTTAAACTCCGCGCTTAGCTCACCGTAATCTGATGCAGAAATATTTACTAAGATGCTATAAAGTGGCACTCCAGAATTTAACTGGACGAGCATATCTTCCAGTGCAGGAATGAGATTGCGCTCTATATCTCTCTCACGGCGTGAAGCATAGACTCTTGGGTAAAGCATTTGTGAGAATGCTATGAATCCTGCGCACGCGATAGCTAACGCTGCAGCCCATATGTAAAATTTTGTGACTTTTGCGAAGAAGAAAATTGTCGATATTAAAACGTAGCCAACGACGAGGCGAAGGAGTAGCCCACGCAGCACTATTCCAATATATTCTTCGCGTGTTATTGCAACCTCCACAGATTTTAGGCTTCGCTGCAGACCAGATTCTTTCTTTCTCGAGATAAGGTTTGCGAATGGCTTTGATTTAGCTTTCAGGCGCTCGATAGCGACGAGCGTGAAGGGAATATGGAATTTCATTTCTTTATGCCGAGGACTAACTGCGGATCATCTTTTTCGATCGCCTTTCTTAGAGCAGTCTTGTCTCTGTAATAGGCGATCATCATTTTACCAAAGTCGTTAATATTCCGGATGTTGTGCTTTATCATCCAGTCGAGAATGCGCTTCTTTTCGGCGAGTTCGCGCGTGATTTCTGCTTGTGACATTCCGGTATTGCGTTGCATATCTTCAAAGAAACGCGAGCTGTCGCTGTGCTTTATCATGCGGTCTTCTTCTGGCAGCCAGCGATAAATAAGGTTTGCTTTTGCGCTGTCTTTGTCAGCATCGAATTCTGCGACCTGAAGCACGCGACGTATGCCTTTTCTTCGGTCGCGAAACATGATGACATTGAGATTAACTGATTTGAGCAAGTTTGGAGGCACGTTAAGCGGTGGATTGACAAGGCGCGAAATCGTTTCTGTAGCAGAGTCGGCGTGCACTGTGGCGTAGACAGAGTGGCCAGTATGCATTGCTTCGAAGAGGACCATGGCTTCGTCATGCTTACGCATTTCTCCGAGGATAATCCTGTCTGGTCTCATTCTTAATGAGTTAATCAGAAGGTCAAGCATCGAGACTTCTCCCTTGCCTTCTGGATTTGGTGAGCGCGTCACGAGCGGTGTCCAATAGAGAAATTCGGGAAGCATGAGTTCGCGCGTGTCTTCTATGCTGATAATGCGCTGATTAGGCGGGATGAATGGCAAACACGCGTTAAGGAACGAAGTTTTTCCAGAGGCTGTTCCGCCTGAGACTAGCACGTTCATTTCATATTCAATGGCAAGCCAGATGAGCGCGGCAATGTCCAAATCACACGTTTTTGTGTTGATGAGGTCAATCATCGTGTAGGGGTCTCGCGCGAATTTTCTAATTGTTATGGTGTTTCCTTTTGTGTCTACTGGGTAGAGCACGGCGTTAATGCGGTCTCCTGTAATTAAGTGCGCATCAAGCAGAGGGGTGAGCACAGTAATCTGCCGACCGACGCGGCGCGCAATAATGTTTGCATAGTTGATGATTTCATCCTCGGTGTTGATATGAATGTTTGTTTCAAGCCAGCTATATTTTTTATGATATACCCTGACATTTTCCTTTGCGGATTGTATGACTATTTCTTCCAGCGAAGGGTCGTTTATGAGGAATTCTATTTTTCCGAGGCCAAGCATTTCCTGGATAAGTGTGCCGACGAGAAATTCTTCGGTTTCTTTCTGGAGCGAGGGTATTTTGTCCTTTAGAATTCGTGTGGCATCTTTAATGAATCGTTGCTTGATGGCTAAAAAAGCTTCTGGGTCGGTGAGCTCTTTCATGCTTATGTTTGTAAGGGCAACGAGCTCATTTCGTATTTCATTCAGTAAGGCCGCGGTGGCTGGGCTGAGCTGCGGGATGGATAGTTCGTAACGTGCGGCGTCTTTCTCTTTTCGTATGATAACTTCAACACGGGCTTTGTCCACTTCTATTGAATATCTTTCTAAAACATCTGTTTTGCTTGCCGGTTTTTCAGGGACAGGATAATTGACTTGTATACTGGGCGATAATGTTTTAGCAACATGGTGCATGCTGGCTTGAGTTGCTGTATGCTGGTGCAATGTGCCGGATTTATGCATCTTGTTTTTCTTCGATTTCATTGAGCACTAATTCAGGATCACCGAATCTGGGGTAGCTGATGGTTGCTAAGTTAGCAGACTCCAGGATTTTAGCCCACTCTAATGCATTTTCTTCTGATAGATGGAATGAAACTGCGATGGCGGCAAGTTTTAATCGCTTTTTTTCTTTCAGAAGTTCGAATAGTGTATCGAGGTCAGTGCGTGATTTTCCGCGTACCTGTGCTTTTATTTCTATGGGTACAGGCGTGGCGCGTTTTATTGCAGTCTTTTCTATCACGAAGCCCGCACTCAGCACGAGCACCAGTGCTATCCATTCTGATATTATAATTATCTGTGAGATTGATGGCAACTTGGGGTATTTTGTTTCTAATGTGCTCTTTACATCATCCGTGGAGACGCTGCCTATGGCAAAGCCCGAAACTCCCCCTTCGCCGAATCCTGCAATGCCGGTGCCATAAAGTGCAAGATGTATCGAGGTATGCACTATTGCTACGGCTATGATTATTTCTGTTATGAACTCTAAAATTGATTGATTGCCTCTTTTTTTCATCGGGAACTTTTAAATATCCAGCTTCTTTGGAGAATATGGAGTTTATTTTATAAACCTACCGAAGCGTATGAAGCAATTCTCTCGAGGGCAAATAAGCAGCGAATATCTGATTTTGGTAGGTTTTATCACGTTTCTGGTTTTAGTGCTGCTCGGGGTTTCTGTTTTTTATACTGCCGCCACACGGGATCGTGTAGTTTATAACGATTTGGACTTTTTCGCTAAAGATGTTATTGACAGTGCAGAGATAGTGTATTATGCCGGTGAGCCTTCAACTACGATTATACGCCCGTTTTTGCCGCAGGGCGTGCAGGAAATTAGTTTGACGAGTGAGGGATTGTATATTCGTTTGTCAACAAGCGGGGGAGAAGCGTTGCTGGCTTATCCGAGCCGCGTTCCTCTTGCCGGAACGCTTTCTATAGGAGAAGGCGTGAAACGCATTCGTGTGACAGCGCAGCCGCAGCAAGTGCTGATTAGTGAGGAAGCATGAAGGGTCAGTCTGCGCTTGAGTTTATGCTGCTTGTAGGGTTTGTAATGTTTATGTTTGTTGCGTTATATGGGGTGCTGAATATGCAGCTTTCTGACCGTGCCCAGCAGGGAATATATGAAAGTTTGCTTGACCGCTCGCAAGTAGTGCAGGAAGAGATTGCGCTGGCGCATGCATCGGAAGACGGTTATCGACGTGTGTTTACTCTCGATGTCGAAGTTTATGGTCAGCCTTATAACATGACGATTGTGGATGGCTTTGTGTATACAAGAACACTTGATGGCACGTATGCTCTTTCTTTACCTGTTATGAATGTCACAGGGCAGTTGATTATGGGGGCGAATGTTATTGAAACGATTGATGGTGATGTACGACTTAATTAGTTATACCTACATTTTCTAGATAATAGAAGCATTTATAAATATGTAGGTATAATATAAATGTGGTAGTTATAACAAAGAAACAAGTTGGAGGCAGCACTTATTTTTATCTCGGGCATACTTATAGGATTGAAGGCAGGCTAAAGAAAATTGAGAAATATTTAGGCAAGGAAATACCTAAAGATATTGAAGAACTGAAAAAGAAATTTATTTTTGAGGTGTATAAGGAAAAATGGTTTAAGATATTTGAGAAAGTAAAAAAAGAGTACAAGAAAGAAGACAATCTTATGCCTCTTTCAGCAAAAGAGAAAGAAGTAGAAAGTTTTGTGATTAAGTTTACTTATAATACTCAAAGAATAGAGGGTTCTAAGTTGACTTTAAA